>NZ_JCAFRY010000016.1:0-103257 GCF_059368675.1 Stenotrophomonas sp. YJH_SMC_120 | reverse complement strand
TGGCAGGACCGTTGGCGCCATGGATGGCGCCATCGAGCCCCCAGGGGTGAGGGCGCTTTGCTTGCGAAGCACTGCTTCGCAAGCGCCCGAACGCACAGCCGCCAGCGGCTGGGCCGGTCTGGGGGTTCACGGCGTGTCCTGCCAACCCACACCGCCCCGCCCAACACGCAGAAACCCAGAGCCGCTTTGGCTTTGGACTTGCCGGCCAGCGGCCGGCACTACCGCGGGTGCAGGGTGCAACCCTGCAAAGACAAAGGCCGCCTTTCGGCGGCCTCACTTTTCTTTACTTCAGCTTGATCTCGCGCAGGCGCTCCTCGAGGAAGCCGTGGGCGGTGATCGGCTCCGGGTACCGGCTCGGATTCTCCGGGGTGATGCACGAGGGCAGCACGTCGATCAGGAAATCCGGGTTCGGGTGCAGGAAGAACGGCACCGAGTAACGCGGCTGGCGGGCCAGCTCGCCCGGGGGGTTGACCACGCGATGGATCGTCGACGGGTACACATGGTTGGTCAGGCGCTGCAGCATGTCGCCGATGTTGACCACGATGGTGTCCGCGTCCGAGGTGAACGGCACCCACTCGCCCTCATGCGACTGCACCTCCAGGCCCGCGGCGCTGGCGCCGACCAGCAGGGTGATGAAGTTGATGTCGCCATGCGCGCCGGCACGCACGTTCGGGATGTCGTCGGTGGTGATCGGCGGGTAGTGGATCGGGCGCAGGATCGAGTTGCCGAAGTTGGTCTTGTCGGCGAAGAAGTCTTCCGGCAGGCCGATGTGCAGGGCCAGCGCGGACAGCACGCGCGAACCCAGGTTGTCCAGCGCCTGGTACAGGCCGTAGCCGCGCTCACGGAAGCCCTCGACCTCGGTCGGCCACAGGTTCGGTGCCATCACGTCGCGGTACTTGGAGTCGTCGGCGATTTCACGACCGATGTGCCAGAACTCCTTCAGGTCGAAGTGCTTGGAGCCCTTGGCGGTTTCCACGCCGAACGGGGTATAGCCGCGGGCGCCGCCGCTGCCGGCCACGTGGTACTTGCGCTTGACCTCTTCCGGCAGGGCGAAGAAGGCCTTGAAGGCATCGTAGGCCGCGTCGATGTCGGCCTGCGGAATGCCGTGGTTGCGGATGCCCGCGAATCCCCATTGGCGGTAGGCCGCGCCCAGCTCGGCCACGAAGGCCTCGCGGTCGCTGTCGAAACGGGTGATGTCGAGGGTGGGGATCTGGCTCACAGCAATTCCTGGCTTGTCATTGGGTCTGGGGGGCCTGCGCATTCATGGCCCGCCTGAACATTGTGACAGATCACCCGGCGGACGCTACTCGATCCTCGGAAACAAATCGATACAATGCGCGACCTGCGCATAATTTAACGAATCCATCACGTTGGCAGCGCAAGCCCCGACCGCGCCTCCCCGACCCGACGCACCATGCCCGACGCCCCAGCCGCCATCGCCCTTCCCTCTGCGGGCCCTGCCCTTCGCTGGCGCCGGCTTGCGTGGTGGTCCTTGTTCGTCTTGGGCAATGCGCTGCTGGCGACGATGATCACCCTCGGCAACGTGCCGCTGTACGACAACCCGGGCGGCCACCAGGGCCTGGCCTATCTCGCGATTGCCCTGCCCGGGCACCTGCTCGCCTTCGGCGCGCTGGCCGGCGCGCTGCCACTGCTGCTGGGCCTGTGGCCGCGCAGCGCGCGCACGCTGAGCATCAGTGCGGTACTGCTGCAGGGCTTGTGGTTGTGCCTGCTGCTGGTCGACGCCAAGGTGTTCACTCTGTACCGCTTCCACCTCAATGCCATGGTCCTGAACATGGTGTTCGGCGGCGCCCTGCAGGACCAGGTTGCGTTGTCGTGGAAGACCTGGGTGCAGGTCGGCCTGCTGGTGGCGGCCATTTTCACCGCCGAGGGCATCCTGGCCTGGGCGTGCTGGAAGCTGCTGCCGGCCGCGCCCCGCCGGCGCAGGGTGCTGCAGGCCTGGGCGGTGGTCGCCCTGCTGATGGCGAGCGGCCAGGTGGCCACCGCCTACTACGACGCACGCGGCGACCGTGACGTGATTGCCCAGTGGAACTACCTGCCCTGGGCCCAGCCGATCACCGCCAAGAGCTTCATGCGCAGGCTGGGCGTGGTCAGTGAACAGCAGGTCGGCCTGCCCGATCCTCGCCATGCGCAGCTGCTGTATCCGCTGCAGCCACTGCGCTGCCAGAGCCCACAGCGGCCCAATGTACTGATGGTCGTGCTGGAATCGCTGCGCCACGATGCGCTTACTCCGCAGATCATGCCGAACACCTCGGCACTGGCGGCCTCCGCTCGTGTCTACGACCGCCATTTCAGCACGGGCAACGCCACCCGCTATGGCCTGTTCGGCCTGCTCTACGGCCTGCCGGGCGGCTACTGGCAAAGCATGCTTGACGAACAGCGCGGCTCACAGCTGTTCAAGGTGCTGGGCCAGCAGGGGTACGACCTGCATCTGTACGGCAGCGCGCCGATGTACAGCCCGGAATTCGACCGCACTGCATTTGCGGACGTCCGCGACCAGCTGCACCAGGGCCCGCCCGGTCTGGGTTCGGAAGGCCGTGACAGCAGCATCGTGGCCTCGCTTCAGAAGGACATCCGTGCAAGCCAGGCAGCGCACACGCCGTGGTTCGGCTTCGTCTTCCTCGATTCCACCCATGCGCCCTACCACATGCCCGCAGGCTACCCGCCGCTGGCGACCCCGATGGCGCAGGAAATCGACTTCCTCAGGTTCGGTCCGGACCACGACCCGGCCCCGGAACTGAACCGTTACCGGACCGCCGTGCATTACGCCGACAGCCTCGTCGGCACCCTGCTGGACGATCTGCGCGCGCAGGGCCTGGATCAGAACACCATCGTCCTGGTCACCGGCGACCACGCCGAGGAGTTCAACGACCTGAAGCTGAACTACTGGGGCCACAACGGCAACTTCTCCGACTACCAGCTGCAGGTACCGTTCGTGCTGCACTGGCCCGGCCAGCCCAGCGCCCATGAGACACGCACCAGTTCACATGAGGACTGGGTGCCGACGTTGATGCGCCACGCCCTGGGCTGCGAGAACGCACTGAGCGACTTCAGCACCGGCCAGGATCTGCTGGCCGAACCCGCAGGCGAGCGCGCACTGGTGGTGGAAAGCTGGTCACAACGCGCCGTCCGCCATGGCGATGCCATCTACGTGTTCGACAAGTTCGGCAACGCCACCGCGCTCGACCGGCACTACCGCCCGCTGCCGCGCCAGGCACCGGATGCCGGCGCCGTCCGTACCGCATGGGAAGCGCTGACCCGCTTCCGCAACCGCTGACCACAGAGGATGGATTCCATGAAACGCTCGCTGCGGATCCTGCATACCGAAGCTGCCCGGGGAATGGGCGGCCAGGAGATCTACATCTTCCGCCACATGCAGGTGATGCGTGCGCGTGGGCACCAGGTGTCGCTGCTGTGCCAGCCCGATGCCCGCCTGGCCCAGCTCGCGCGCGACGATGGCTTCACCGTGCATACCCTGCGCATGGGCGGCCTGGCACGGCTGCTGCGCGGCATCTGGTCGGTGTCACGCCTGGTACGCCGCGAACGCTACGACGTGGTCAACACCACCAGCCGCCGCGACGCACTGATCGCCGCGGCCGGCGCACGCCTGGGCGGCACGCCACTGGTGGTGCGCTCGCGCCACCTGATGAGTCCGGTCAATTCGTTGCTGACCTATACCGGTCTTCCGCACCGGATCATCACCGTCAGCGATTTCGTCAAGCGGCTGCTGGTCGACCGCGGCATTGCCGCCGAGCACATCGGCATCGTGCCCCCCATGGCGACGCCACCGCGCTGGGGCATGACCGAGCAGGGCGATCCCTGGGAGAACCTGCAGGCCACCCGCGCACAGGTCCGCGCCGAACTCGGTTTCGCCGAGCGCGACATCGTGGTCGGCTGCGTGGCCGTGCTGCGCGAGCCCAAGGGCCATGCCGAGCTGCTGCGCGCCATGGCGCCACTATGCAAGACCAATCCCGACCTGCACCTGGCCGTGGTCGGCGACGGCGAGCCGGTCATGGGCCGCCTGCAGGCCCTGCGCAGCGAACTCGGGCTGGAGCGCCAGGTGCACCTGCTCGGCTTCCGCAGCGACGCACACCGGCTGATGGCCGGTTTCGACATCTTCGCCCTGGCCACCCACAAGGAAGCCTCGGGGACCGTGTTCCTCGAGGCGGCGCAGGCGGCACTGCCGATCGTCTCGCATCGCGTTGGCGGCGTGCCTGAAATGCTGGTGGAAGGCAGCAATGCCATCCTCACCCGGCTGGGTGATGACGCCGCCCTCACTGGTGCGTTGCGGCTGCTGGTGGATGATCAGGAACGTCGCCGGCAGATGGGCCGCGCCGGTTGGGACTGGATCCGCAGCGCCAAGCAGTTCAGCGCGGCAGGCCACGGAGAGGCCACTGAAAACTACTACCTCCAATGGTTGAAGGAGCTGGGTCATGGCTAACGCCAGAACCGTACCGGTGCTGATGCACCACCATGTCAGCAACTCGCCGGGAATGATCACCGTATCCCCGGAGAACTTCGAGAGCCAGATCGCCTGGCTCGCACGGACCGGCTGGACCTCGCTGACGCTGGACCAGTACGCCGGCTTTCTCGCCGGGAAGCCGGTGCCGCGCAAATCGATCGTGATCACGTTCGACGACGGCTACCTGGACAACTGGGTCTACGCCCATCCGATCCTGCAGAAATACGGCATGCATGCGGTGGTGTTCGTGGTCACCGGCTGGATGCACGAAGGTCCGATCCGCCCGCATGCAGGCATCGAAGGCGCCGAGCTGCCGGCCACGCCGGAACATCGCGCCTGCGAGGACCTGATCTACAAGCAGGGCCGCAGCGACGAAGTGATGATGCGCTGGAGCGAAGCGCGTGCGGCAATCGAAGCCGGCACGTTCGAGGTCCACTGCCATACCCACAGCCACACCCGTTGGCTCAAGCGCGATGACCTGGACCGTGCGCAGCGCCGCGAAGGCATCAGCGGCGACCTGGCCATGGCGAAGCAGACGCTGCTGGAGAAGCTCGGCGAAGTCTCCGATACGCTGTGCTGGCCCTATGGTGACTTCGACGATGACTACATCGAAGTGGCACGCGAACAGGGCTTCCGCTACCTGCACACCACCCATCCCTTCGGCCGCAACGTGATTGGCGGCGATCCGGAGCGGATCTATCGCTTCGCGATCCGCAACCGGCCGGCCAGCTGGCTGCGCAAGCGCATCGCATGGAGCTACAACCCGTTGATCGCGCCGATCTTCAACGGCTTCAAGGCGCGGCAGAAGAAGATGGTGCCTGGCCCGTAGGAGGCCACGTTCATCTTGATCGCGGCAACACCCGGTTTTCGAATGGACTCCAAGGAACAGTGAAGGCAATGAACGTACTGGTGACCGGCGGTGCTGGCTACATCGGCTCGCATGCATGCGTGGAGCTGCAGCAGCAGGGGCACGGCGTGGTCATCGTGGACTCGCTGTGCAACAGCGACGCCAGCGTGGTCGAGCGCATCGGACGGATCACCGGCACGGCACCGGTGTTCGTGCAGGCTGACATCCGGGACCGGCCGCGCATGGCCGCCTTGATGCAGGAGCACGCGATCGATGCCGTATTGCACTTCGCAGCGCTCAAGTCCGTGGGCGAGTCCCAGAAGATTCCACTGCAGTACTTCGACAGCAACATCAGCGGTTCGATTGCCCTGCTCGGTGCCATGCAGGATGCAGGCGTGCAGTTGCTGGTCTTCAGCTCTTCGGCAACGGTGTACGGCAACCAGGACCACTGCCCGGTGGCCGAGACCGCTTCAACCTGTGCGATGACGCCCTATGGGCGCACCAAGCTGGTGGTCGAGCAGCTGCTTGCCGACCTGGCAGCAACGGGCCAGGACCTGCATATCGCGACGCTGCGCTACTTCAACCCGGTCGGCGCCCACGCCAGCGCGCTGATCGGCGAGCTTCCGCATGGCACGCCGAGCAACCTGATGCCCTACATCGCGCAGGTCGCCGCCGGGCTGCTGCCGGAGGTCCAGGTCTTCGGGGACGACTATCCGACCCATGATGGTACCGGCGTGCGCGACTACATCCATGTGCAGGACGTCGCCAGCGCCCACGTGCTGGCCCTGCAGTTCCTTCGCGACCAGCGGCGCAGCATCACCCTCAACCTTGGCACCGGCCAGGGCCACAGCGTGCTAGAACTGATCCAGGCCTTCGAACTCACCACCGGCGTGCGGGTTCCGTTCCGCATCGTACCGCGGCGCGATGGCGACATCGCGGTCAGCTTCGCCGATGCCTCGCTGGCGCTGCGCGAGCTGGGCTGGAAGGCGCGTCACGATCTCACCGACATGTGCCGGGACACCTGGAAGTGGCAGCGGGCGATGTCACGCGCCGCACAAGGTGCAATGCCAGAGCACCTGCCCGCGCGCTGATGCGGGCAGGACCCAGCGGTCGGAAACGCCCGTACACGACGCGTCACAAGGTGCGCAGCCGCAGCTGAACGCGATCGCGGGTCGCGCACGGTTGAGTCCCCCTCCCAGAAAAAAACATGGCCGCATACGCGGCCATGTCGGGTGCAACACGCGGGATTGCCACGCTGCTCAGGCAGCGGCTTCGCGCACCGCAGCGGACAAGCGATCGAGTGTCTCCTGCATCAGCGTGGCGTCATCGGCTTCGACGGTAACCCGCACCACCGGCTCGGTACCCGACGGGCGCAGGAACGCGCGACCGCGGCCGGCCACCGACTGCTGCGCGGCCGCCAGCGCGGCCTGCACACTGGCGGCCTGCACCGTGGCCTTGGCCGAGACATTGCCCAACCGCACGTTGACCGTTTTCTGCGGCACCCGCTCCAAACCCTTCAGCGCCTGGCGCAGGGTCTGGCCGCCGTTGCGCAGTGCCACCAGTACCTGCAGGGCACTGACAATACCGTCGCCGGTGGTCGCCCGGTCCAGGCACAGCAGGTGGCCTGAGGCCTCACCGCCAAGCACGCCCCCGCCTTCGACCAGCGCCTGGTGCACGTATCGATCACCAACGTTGCTGCGCACGAACGGGATCTGCAGATCGGCGAAAGCTTTCTCCACGCCGTAGTTGCTCATCAGCGTGCCGACCACCGGGCCGTGCAGGCGGCCTTCGTCCTTCCAGGCGCGGGCCAGGATGTACAGCAGGTCATCGCCGTCGACCGGGTTGCCCTGGTCGTCGGCCATCAGCACTCGGTCGCCATCACCATCGAAGGCGATGCCGAGATCGGCGCGGGTCTCGCGGACTTTGGCCGCCAGGTTGTCGATATGGGTGGAACCCACACCGGCGTTGATGTTGACGCCGTTGGGCTCGGCACCGATGCCGATCACCTCGGCGCCAAGTTCGCGGAACAGCAGCGGTGCGATCTGGTAGGTGGCACCGTGCGCGCAATCCAGCACCAGGCGCACGCCACGCAGGTCGAACGCGCGCGGCACGCTGGCCTTGCAGAACTCGATGTAGCGGCCGACCGCTTCGCGCGCGCGCGAAGCCTTGCCCAGCTTCTCCGATTCGGCGGTGGTGAACGGAACGTCCAGCGCCGCTTCCAGGGCCAGTTCGGTGGCGTCGTCGAGCTTCTCGCCCTGGGCGGAGAAGAACTTGATGCCGTTGTCGTAATGCGGGTTGTGCGAAGCGCTGATGACGATGCCGGCGTCCACGCCCAGCGTGCGGGTCAGGAACGCCACCGCCGGGGTCGGCATCGGCCCCAGCAGCTGTACGTCGGCGCCGGCAGCGACCAGGCCGGCCTCCAGCGCCGCTTCGAACATGTAGCCGGAAATGCGGGTGTCCTTGCCGATCACCACGATCGGCCGGCGCCCGTCCTGGCCGCGCTGGGCGACCAGGACACGGCCCAGGGCGTTGCCCAGGCGCAGCACGAAATCGGCCGAGATCACGCCTTGGCCGACCCGCCCACGGATGCCGTCAGTACCGAAGTACTTGCGGCCTCCCATCAAGCCATCTCCGGGGCCGGCTGACGGCCCAGCATTGCCAGCAGATCGGACAGGCGGTCGCGCATCTCGCGGCGGTCACAGATCTGGTCAATGGCACCATGTTCCAGCAGGAACTCCGAACGCTGGAAGCCTTCCGGCAGCTTCTCGCGCACGGTCTGCTCGATCACGCGCGGACCCGCAAAGCCGATCAGCGCCTGCGGCTCGGCGATGTTGATGTCGCCCAGCATCGCGAACGAGGCCGACACGCCACCGGTGGTCGGGTGGGTCAGCACCGAGATGTACGGCAGGCCCGCTTCACGCAGCTTGCCCAGTGCGGCCGAGGTCTTGGCCATCTGCATCAGCGAGAACAGGCCTTCCTGCATGCGCGCGCCGCCACTCTGCGAGAAGCACACGTAGGGGGCACCGATCTCGACTGCGGTTTCGGCGGCCAGCGCGAAACGCTCACCCACCACCGAGCCCATCGAGCCGCCCATGAAGGCGAAGTCGAACGACGAGGCCACCAGTGCACGGCCCTTGAGCAGACCGCGCATGGCGATCAGCGCGTCGTACTCACCCGTGTTCTTCTGCGCGATCTTGATGCGCTCGCTGTACTTCTTCTGGTCCTTGAACTTGAGCAGGTCGGTCGGCCCCAGGCGCGCACCGATCTCGGTAGTGCTGTCGGCGTCGAACAGGGCGGCCAGGCGCGCGCGCGCGCGAATCGCCATGTGGTGGCCGCACTTCGGGCAGACCTCCAGGTTCTCTTCCAGTTCCGGACGGTACAACGCGCTGCCGCAGTTGCTGCACTTTTCCCACAGGCCCTCGGGGACACTGCGCTTCTTGCTGGGGGTGTTGTCGGTGCGGATGCCGGACGGCATCAACTTGCTGAGCCAACTCATGCGGGAGGACACTTCCGTTCAGGGCGGCCCGAGGGCCGCAAAGGCGGACAGTCTAGCTCCGCTTTCCCTGCCCGTGCACCCCCTTGCCGGGCACGGAGCCGCCGGAAAAAACCATGCTGGGACGTACGTTTAGGTGCTGGGTCATGCCGGCCGCTGGCCGGCAGCCCCCTACGTGCAGACCCATGGGTAGTGCCGGCCGCTGGCCGTCAGCCCCTTACGTGCAGACCCATGGGTAGTGCCGGCCGCTGGCCGGCAGCACTGCATGTGGCCGTCAGGCAGATGCCGGCCAGCGGCCGGCACGACCGTTACGCGTCCAGCGCCTGCCGCAGCGGGGCCAGGAAGGCTCCAGCACGCTGCGCGGCCTCTTCAGCCGAGCCCGCTTCGGCCAGCACCGCCACCAATGCACTGCCGACCACCACGCCATCGGCCTGGCGCGCCATCGCCGCCGCACTGGCGGCGTCCTTGATGCCGAAGCCAGCAACCACCGGCACTGAAGCGCGCGCGCGCAGGGCCTGCAGGCGGGCACTGGCGGCATCGCTGTCCAGACGTTCGGACGCGCCGGTGACACCGGCAAAGCTGACGTAGTAGAGGTAGCCACGGGCCAGCGCCAGCAGCTTGTCGGCCCGCGCTCCGCTGGTGGTCGGCGACGCCAGCAGGACCAGTGCCAGGCCGGCTGCATCGAAGGCCTGCTGCGCTTCACCCGCTTCTTCCGGCGGCAGGTCGACCAGCAGTACGCCGTCCACGCCTGCGTCGACGGCGGCCTTGGCGAAGGCCGCGTAGCCATGGATCTCCACCGGGTTGAGGTAGCCCATCAGCACCACCGGGGTCTGCGCGTCGCGCTCGCGGAACTGCGCCACGGCCTGCAGGACGTAGCGGCTGCCAGCCCCCCGTGCCAGCGCGCGCTCGGAGCTGCGCTGGATGGTCGGGCCATCGGCCATGGGATCGGAGAACGGCACGCCCAGCTCGATCACATCGGCACCGGCCTCAACCAGCGCGTGCATGACCGGCACGGTGGCCTCCAGCGAGGGATCACCGGCAGTGATGAAGGGAATCAGCGCCTTGCGCTGCTGCTCGCGCAGGCGCTGGAAACAGGCATCGAGTCGGGATACAGGCATCTCAGGCACATCCTTCAATCAGTTCAATCGCATCGCTGGTTCCCCAGTACATCCGGGTGACCTTCCCTTCAAACAGTTCCAGGCGGATGCCCAGGTCCGAACCCGGGTCCTGCCAGGTGAGGTACTCGCCCTGGTCACCGTCGTAGGCATGCGGGCTGGATACCGGCGGCTTCGGGAACTGCGCCATGGCCTGGGCACGGGTCATGCCGATGCGCAGGCCGAATGGACCGGGCTGTTCAACCGGCAGCTCCGGGTCGTCGCCCGGCTTCAGATCAAATCGGACCACGCGGTCGTCGTCGGTCATCATCGACACGCCCGGCGGCAACCCCCTGCCGTCGTAGTACTCGCAGTCGCCTTCGAAGAACTCTTTCGCGCCCTGTGCCTTCCAGGGCCCCAGTGACTTCAGGTCCCCCATGTGCTGGCCAACCAGCACTTCGCCGGCATGGTCCAGTGCAACCGAGGCGACGGCGGGAGCGTTGTCGCCGTTGCTCTCTTCCGCAGACGGCGGATCGACGATCGGCGTACGCGCCATCGGGTCGAGGTCATCGTTGGCGGCCGGCTGCTGTGCGGGCTGCGCGGTGGCTTTGGCAGCCGGCGCAAGCACTGGCGGTTCCGGCGGCTGGCACGCGGCCAGGCCCAGCACCAGCAGAAGCACCCCGCTGTTCCGCAGCAGCGCGCTCACAGCACCAGCCCTTCGCGCGCAGCGATGGTGTGCACGTCCTTGTCGCCACGGCCGGACAGATTGCACAGCACGATCTGGTCACGCGGTCGCTCACGCGCCAGCTTGATCGCCTGCGCCAGCGCATGGCTGGATTCCAGTGCCGGCAGGATGCCCTCGGTATGCGCCAGCAGGTGGAAGGCCTGCAGCGCTTCCTCGTCGGTGATGCCCAGATAGCGTGCGCGACCGGTATCGGCCAGGAACGCGTGCTCCGGGCCGACGCCCGGATAGTCCAGGCCGGCTGATACCGAGTGGGTCTCGATGATCTGGCCGTCGTCGTCACACAGCACATAGGTGCGGTTGCCGTGCAGCACACCGGGGCGACCGGCAGCGATCGAAGCGGCGTGGCGGCCGGTGTTGATGCCGTCACCGGCGGCTTCGGCGCCGACGATCTCGACCTGGCGGTCGTTGAGGAAGGCATGGAACAGGCCGATCGCATTGCTGCCGCCGCCCACGCAGGCGGTGATCGCATCCGGCAGGCGGCCGTATTCGGCCAGCATCTGCTCACGCGCTTCGCGGCCGACGATGGCATTGAAGTCACGGACCATGCGCGGATACGGATCCGGGCCGGCCACGGTGCCGATGATGTAGAAGGTGTCCTGCACGTTGGTCACCCAGTCGCGCATCGCTTCGTTGAGTGCGTCCTTCAGGGTGGCCGAGCCGGAAGTGACCGGCACCACCGTCGCGCCCAGCAGCTTCATGCGGTAAACATTGATCTTCTGCCGCTCGATGTCGGTGGCGCCCATGTACACCACGCATTCCAGGCCCAGCCGCGCGGCAACCGTGGCACTGGCCACGCCATGCTGGCCGGCACCGGTCTCGGCAATGATGCGCTTCTTGCCCATCCGCGCGGCCAGCAAGGCCTGGCCGATGGTGTTGTTGATCTTGTGCGCGCCGGTGTGGTTCAGGTCCTCGCGCTTGAGCAGGATCTGCGCGCCACCGACGTGATCGCTCAGGCGCTGGGCGTGATAGATCGGGCTCGGCCGGCCCACGTAGTGCGCCAGGTCGCGGTCATAGGCCAGCTGGAATGCGGGATCCTGGCGCGCCTGGTCATAGGCCTGGGCCAGTTCCTGCAGCGGGCCGACCAGGGTTTCGGCAACGAAACTGCCGCCATAGCGGCCGAAGTGGCCCTGGGCATCCGGGAAGGCGTGATAGTCGGCAATGGGGGAGGCAGACATGGATACGACCGGTGGTTCAGACAGGTGGATACTCTAGCGCACGGGTCATGACCGGAAAATGGATATTATCTGGCGCATATCGTCAGGAAATCTCACATGAGCCGTTCCCTGCTGCCTCCCCTCAATGCGCTGCGCGCGTTCGAAGCGACGGCCCGCCTTGGCGGCGTTGGGCGCGCCGCGCAGGACCTGCACGTCACCCACGGCGCGGTCAGCCGGCAGTTGAAGCTGCTGGAGGATCACCTTGGCCTGGCGTTGTTCCAGCGGGCCGGCCGTGGCCTGCGCCTGACCGCTGCGGGCACGCGGCTGCAGGCAGCATGCAGCGAGGCCTTCAGCGGCATCGAAGACTGCGTGCGCGAACTGCGGCGGCCGGCAGCAGCCCCGGCGCTGGTACTGGGCTGCAGTGGCAGCGTGCTGGCGCGATGGATGATTCCACGACTGCCAGCATTGCAGGCTGCCCTGCCCGGCGTGCGCCTGCAGTGGTCGGCACTGGATGGCGGTTTCACCGAAGCGCAGGCGGCGCTGGACGCCGTGCTGCTGCTGGCGCAGGGCCCGTGGCCACGAGGTTGGCAGGTACGCGAGCTGGCGCCGGAACGGGTCGGCGTGGTGGTGGCGCCATCGCATCCGGCCGCGCAGCGCCTGCGGCATGCACCGCCGTCGGCGCTGTTGCAGGAGACGCTGCTGCACACCAGCTCACGGCCGCAGGCATGGCCGGCATGGGCACAGGCGCACGATCTGGACGTGTCGAAGCTGCAGCTGGGCACCGCCTTCGAGCACCTGTACTACCTGCTGGAAGCCGCGGTAGCCGGGCTGGGCCCGGCGATCGCACCGGAGCCGCTGGTGGCCGAAGACCTGGCCGCAGGCCGGCTGGTCGCACCGTGGGGATTTACCGCCACCGGCGGCTTCTGGGTGCTGGCGCGGCCGGATGGCCAGGCCGACGCACGCGTCGACGCCCTGGCGGGCTGGGTCGCTGGCCAGCTCAGGTAACGTGACGCCGCAGCCTCCCGGTCCTACTCCAGCACGGTGCAGTCGGCGCGGCGCACTTCCTCGACGAAGGTGCGCATCCTGTAGCCGTCCTTCATGCCCGGCTCCAGTTCGATGCCGCTGGACACGTCCACGCCCCAGGGAAGCGTGGCAAGCACAGCGTCGTAGACGTTTTCCGGGTTCAGGCCACCGGCCAGCAGGAACGGCCGGTGCAGGCCGGTCGGGATACGGCCCCAGTCGAAGGCCACGCCGGTACCGCCACCGCCACCCGGCGCATGGCTGTCGAACAGGAACCCCGCCGCGCTGGGGTAACGTAGCTGCAACGTCCGCGCATTGACCTCTTCCCGGCCCCCCATGGCAATCGCCTTCAGGTAGGGCATGTTGAAGCTGCGGCAGAAGCTCTCGTCTTCCTCGCCGTGGAACTGCAGCAGGGTTGGCCGCACCGTGCGCAGCACCTCGCGCACCTCTTCCTTGCTGTTGTTGCGGAACAGGGCCACCACATCGACCATCGGCGCGATCGCCTGGCGCATCGCGCGTGCTTCGGCTGGAGCAACCCGGCGGCTGCTCTCGCGGGCAAAGATGAAACCCACTGCGTCCACGCCCAGCTCACCGGCCAGGCGGACATCGCCGGCACGGGTCATGCCACAGAACTTGATGCGCGTGCGGTAGTAGGAGCGGCTCATAGCGTGACCTCGGCGGGCAGATGCCAGTTGTCGGGGTACAGGGGCCCAAGGAACACCAGGCCCTGCGGCGGTGCGGTGGGACCGGCTACGGTGCGATCGCGCCCGGCCAGCAGTTCGGCGATCCATTCCACCGGTTTTTCACCGCTGCCCACCAGGATCAACGATCCGACGATATTGCGGACCATGTGATGAAGGAATGCATTGCCCTGCACGGCCACTTCAATCACTTCGCCCTGGCGGCTGACCTGCAGTGATTGCAGCTCACGCCGCGCGTGCAGCGCCTGGCACTGCACGGAGCGGAACGCGCTGAAGTCATTTTCGCCGATCAGGGCCTGGCCGGCGGCGTGCATCAGCGTCTCGTCCAGCGCCCGGCGCTCCCAGCTGAGGGTCTGCCGGTCCAGCGCAGGCCTCACCTCGCGATTGATCAGGCGGTAGCGGTAGCGGCGCGCGCGTGCCGAGAAGCGGGCGTGGAAATCGTCGGCCACCGGCACGCACCAGCGCACCGCGATCGAGCGCGGCAGGCGGGTGGTGGTGCCCAGCATCCAGGCGCGCGGGTCGCGCACCACGTCGGTATCGAAATGGACGACCTGGCACTGGCCATGCACGCCGGCATCGGTGCGGCCGGCGCAGACCACCTGCAGCGGCGTATCGGCCACCGACGACAGGGCCTGCTCAAGGCTGGCCTGCACGCTGGGACCGCCCTCGCCCAGGTTCTGCCAGCCCCTGAAATCGCTGCCGTCGTATTCGACGCCAAGCGCGTAACGCATGTGCTACCTCGATATTGCGTATGGGGCGGCGCTCAGGCCGGATCGCGTTCGGACCAGACCGCCAGTTCGTTGCCACCGGGCTCGACGAACTGGAAGCGGCTGCCACCGGGGAAGGAAAACACCGGGCGCACGATCTCGCCGCCGGCGTCGCGCACGGCGGCCTCGACCGGTGCCAGTGCGTCGGCATACAGCACCAGCAGCGGTGCGCCGCTGTCGCCGGCCCGCTGCGGCTGGCCGCGGAAGAAGCCGCCCTGCAGGCGGCCATCGTCGAACGCCGTATAGTCGCTGCCGTAATCGACGAACGACCAGCCGAACACCTTCTCGAAGAAGGCGCGGCTTGCGGCCGGGTCGCTGGAAGCGAATTCAACGTAGTCGATGCGACGCTCGCGGCTCATGGCAGGATCCTTGTCGGCAGGTTCGGTCACGGCAGGCGGGCCAGCAGTTCGCGGGCCTGGGCCTGGCTGTGCAGGTCACCGCCTTCGGCGACTTCCAGCAACAGGGTGCGCGCAGTCCGCGCGTCGCCCAGATCGAGGTAGGCAATGGCCAGTTCCAGGCGCTCCTGGCCGGCACGCGGCGACCAGCCCGCGTCGCCGGCGGGCGCGGCCGCGCTCGGCGCGATATCGTCGGAATAAGAAGCGTCGACGCTGCCATGGTCGATGCTGTCGATGGCCTCGGGATGTACGGTATCCGCCGGAGCCTCGTTCTCATGCGCGTCAGCCGGCAGATCGAACACTCCGCGGAACTGCGGCTGCTGTTCGGCATGCAGTGCGTAGTCCGGCACCGCCACTTCGGCCGGCGCCTGCGGTACAACGCGTTCGTCCTGCAGCGGCTCGGCGACGACAACCTCGTCGCCGGTGGTTGCGGAATCGTCCCAGCGCGGCAGATCGGTCACCGCTTCGGGCAATGCCACCGCGTCCTCATCGCGCAGTGTCTCGGCCTGCCATTCGGCCCGCACCGCGTGCTCGGCGACGGGTTCGGCGACCACCACGTCGTGTACTTCGGTTTCGGTCGCCCAGGCAGGCATCGCCGGTTCCTGGCGACCATTGTCGGCAACAGCCGGCGACCACGAGGACTGCTCGGCCAGCGTATCCAGCGCCGCACCTGCCGGCACCGCAGCGGCCAGGCCGGCGGCATCGTCTTCCTCACGCAGCGGCGGCAGCGGCGACGGCTTGCGACGACGCAGCAGCCAGGCCGCGCCCGCCGCCAACAGCAGCACCGGCAGCACCAGCCAGTACCACGGCGTTGCCGCATCACGGGAACCCGGCGCCTGTGCCAGGCGCTGCTGCGCGGCAGCCAGGTCGTTGTCCTTCATCGCGATCAACGACTGCTGCTGCTCCTTCAGCTTCTCCAGATCAGCCACGCGCTGCTTCAGTTCACCGATCTCGGCATCGCGGGTGGCGATGTCCTCACGCGCCTGTCGCAGTTGTTCGTTGCCCAGCATGTCACCCTCGCTGCCGGCAGCGGTGCCGGTGGTTGTGCCCGCGTGCGCGGCGTCGGACGCCAGCGCCGGAGCGATCTCAAGTCGTGCCCCGTTGGCGGCAGCCGGGGAAGAAGCGTTCGCGGTTGCCGCCTTGGCGGCCGGCGCGACCGCACCCGCCGGTTGCGGCACGGTGCGCGCCTGCCGCCATTGCGCGGCGTGCTCGCGCACCAGCGCGGCGGCCTCGGCGGCATCGACAGCGGCAAGCGCATCGCTGCCCGGCATGCGCAGCACCGCGCCCTGCTTGAGCAGATTGACGTTGCCACGGATGAAGGCTTCGGGATTGGCGCGCAGCAGGGCGATCATCGCGCGGTCGCGGCTGACCTGGTTGCCACGCGCCACCGCGCTGGCGATCTGCGACAGGGTCTGACCGCGCTGCACGGTGACGCTGCCATCGACCGCCGGTGCAGCGACCGGCGCGGAGGCCGCACGCGGGCGTGCCGGCGCAGGCGCCACCGCAGGTGGCGGCGTAGTGGGCGCCTCTGCCGCTGGCACCGTTGCCGAAGCCGGTGCAGGTTCGCGCACGATGGTATTGGAGAGCGTGCCTGCCGGCGCGACGATCTCCGGCTCGGCCACGGCCAGCGCGCTGGACGGCGCGTCGACCAGCGCGGAGTACTCGCGCACCAGGCGGCCCTGGCCCCAGTCAGCTTCGATCAGGAAGCTCAGCGATGGCGTCTCCACCGGGGCCTGCGAGGTGACGCGCACCACCGCCCTGCCCTGCGCATTGCGGGTCAGCTCGAACTGCAGCTCGCTGACCAGCCCGGTCGGCCGTTGCAGGCCGACGCGTTCGAAGGTGACCGGCGAGGCCAGCGCCACGCGCAGGTTTTCCAGTTCGGACGGGTCCGCCGACACCACCGGGATTTCGGCCAGCAATGGCTGCCCCGGCTTGGACAGGACACGGATGTCTCCCAGGCCCAATGCGAGTGCCGAACTGCTGGCCAGGGCCAGCAGCGCGGTGGAAAGATAGAGGAGCGGGCGCTTTGCGCCCCTGGCCCGTTTATTCATGGGCGACACTATAAAGCGTGCGGACCGGGGTCCGCACCCACCGGAAAGACCCTTGAGGTAGTGCCGGCCGCTGGCCGGCGTGCACTCCGGCACAAGGATCACGGCAATGCCGGCCAGCGGCCGGCACTACCGGTGAGGCAACCGCTGTAATCAGCGCTGCTCGGCGGCGACCAGCTCGGCCAGCTGCACGGCATTCAACGCCGCGCCCTTGCGCACGTTGTCCGACACGATCCACAGGTTCAGGCCGCGCGGGTGCGAGAGGTCCTCGCGGATGCGGCCGACGTACACCGCGTCGGTGCCCGAGGCGTGGGTGACCGGGGTTGGGTAACCACCGGCTTCGTGACGATCCACCACTTCGATGCCCGGCGACTGCTCCAGCAGCGCGCGCGCTTCGGCGACGGTGACCTTGTCGCGGGTCTCGATCGCCACCGACTCGGAGTGGCCGTAGAACACCGGCACGCGCACCGCAGTCGGGTTCACCAGGATGCTGTCGTCGCCGAGGATCTTGCGGGTTTCCCAGATCAGCTTCATTTCTTCCTTGGTGAAGCCATTGTCCTGGAAGTCGTCGATGTGCGGGATCAGGTTGAAGGCGATCTGCACCGGGAAGCGCTGCGGATCGATTTCCTGGAAGCTCAGCAGTTGGCCGGTCTGCTTGCCCAGTTCCTCGGTAGCCGAACGGCCGCCGCCGGACACCGATTGGTAGGTGGAGACGTTGATGCGCTCGATGCCGTACTTGCGGTGCAGCGGCGCCAGTGCCACCAGCATCTGCATGGTCGAGCAGTTCGGGTTGGCGATGATGCCACGCGGACGGTTGGCGACCTGCTCCGGGTTGACCTCGGACACCACCAGCGGCACGTCATCGTCGTAACGGAAGGCCGAAGAGTTGTCGATCACCACCGCACCGGCAGCGGCGAACTTCGGTGCGTATTCCTTGGACACGCTGCCACCGGCCGAGAACAGCGCGATCTCGACACCGCTCGGATCAAAGGTGGCCAGGTCCTGCACCTTGACCTTCTGGCCGTTGAATTCGATCTCGCCGCCGGCCGAACGCTCGGAAGCCAGGACGCTCAGGGTACCGACCGGGAAACCACGCTCGGCCAGGATCGACAACATGGTCTCGCCGACCGCACCGGTGGCACCGACGACGGCGACGTGGAAACTGCGCTGTGCATTGCTCATGGGGGAACTCTCACGAAAACGGGAATGGGGAAGAAACACGCACGACAGCTGGGTTCGGGGAACCTCCTCAAGCGGGGCGCGCGGAGGTTCCCTATCGTTACCCGGTTTTTTTGCCCAGCGTCACGCGCGCGGCCATCGCCGCATCAGCGTTGATCGCGCTCGGCATGCGCGACGGGCCGCCGTCCAGGCCGAGCCCGGCAACCAGATTATCCACCGCCAGCTGTACCATCGCCGTGCGCGTGGCCAGCGAGGCGCTGCCGATGTGCGGCGTGAGCACGACATTGCGCAGCGCCAGCAGTTCGGGGCGCACCGCCGGCTCACCCTCGTAGACATCCAGGCCGGCAGCGGCCAGACGGCCTCGGGCAAGCGCGTCGGCCAACGCCAGTTCGTCGACAATGCCGCCGCGGGCGATGTTCACCAGGGTGGCTGACGGCTTCATCTTCGCCAGCGCCGCCGCATCGATGATGTGATGCGAGGCCGGGGTGTAGGGCAGCACCGTGACCAGGTGGTCGGACTCCGCCAGCAGCGTGTCCAGGTCCACGTAGGTCGCGCCAAGCGCCGCCTCGGTATCGGCCGGCAACCGCGAACGGTTGTGGTACAGCACCTTCATGCCGAACCCGTGTGCACCGCGGCGTGCGATGCTCTGGCCGATGCGGCCCATGCCGAGGATGCCCAGCGTGCTGCCATGGACATCCGCGCCCAGCATGGTCTGGAACGACCACTGCTGCCACTGGCCTTCGCGCAGCCAGCGCTCGGACTCGGTGATCCGGCGTGCAGTGGCCATCAGCAACGCGAAGCCGAGATCGGCGGTGGTCTCGGTCAGGACGTCCGGCGTGTTACTGGCGAGGATGCCGGCCGCACTGAGCGCGTCGACATCCAGATTGTTGTAGCCGACGCCGACATTGGCGATCACCTGCAGCTGCGCGGCGCCGGCCACCTGGGCCGCACCGATGCGCTCGTTGAGGGTGATGATCGCGCCGTCGGCGCGGGCCAGCTGTTCGGCGATCTGCGCGGGCGTCCAAGCGGTAACGGTGTCGGTGCTGCGCAGCTGTACGCGATCGCGCAACGGCGCGATGGCCGCCTCGATCAGCGGCTGGCTCACCCACACCGTCGGCCGCGTGTCAGCCATCGATCTGCCCGGGAATGCGCGGGGTGATCGTGCCGACATCGCCACACTGCGCGCGATGGCGCAGCGCCTGGTCCATCAGCACCATCGCCACCATCGCCTCGGCGATCGGCGTGGCGCGGATGCCGACGCAAGGATCGTGGCGTCCGGTGGTGACCACCTCGACCACGTTCCCGGCCGTATCCAGCGACGGGCCCGGCAGGCGCAGGCTGGAAGTCGGCTTCAGGGCGATCGACGCAACTACCGGCTGGCCGGTGGAGATGCCACCGAGGATGCCGCCGGCATGGTTGCTGGCGAAGCCCTGCGGCGTCAGCAGGTCGCGGTGCTCGGTACCCTTCTGCGCGGCACTGGCAAAACCATCGCCGATCTCAACGCCCTTCACTGCGTTGATGCTCATCAGGGCAGCGGCCAGTTCACCATCGAGCTTGCCGTAGATCGGCTCGCCCCAGCCCGGCGGCACGTTGTCGGCGACCACGTCCACGCGCGCACCGACCGAGTCACCGGACTTGCGCAGCGCATCCATGTAGGCCTCCAGCTCGGGCACCTGCTCGGCGTGCGGCCAGAAGAACGGATTGTCTTCCACCGCCGACCAGTCGAAACCGGCCGGGGTGACGTCGCCCAGTTGTGACAGGTAGCCACGCACGGTCACGCCGAAGCGCTCGGCCAGCCACTTCTTGGCGACCACGCCGGCGGCAACGCGCATGGTGGTCTCGCGTGCCGAGGAACGGCCGCCACCACGCGGGTCACGGATGCCGTACTTGTGCCAGTAGCTGTAGTCGGCATGACCCGGCCGGAACTGCTGGCCGATGTTGGCGTAGTCCTTGCTGCGCTGGTCGGTGTTGCGGATCAGCAGCGCGATCGGGGTGCCGGTGGTCAGGCCCTCGTATACGCCGGACAGGATCTCGACCTCATCGGCCTCGCGACGCGCCGAGGTGTGCCGGCTCTTGCCGGTGGCGCGACGCTGCAGGTCGTGGGCGAATTCGGCCGCGTCCAGCGCCAGCCCCGGAGGGCAGCCATCGATCACGCAGCCGATGGCCGGCCCGTGCGACTCGCCGAACGTGGTGACGGTGAACAGCTTGCCGAACGAATTGGAGCTCACGGGCGCTGCGCCGCCAGTTCGGTGATGCGCGCGCTGTGGGCGATCAGCTCGCGGCACTCGACCGCGAAGATGCCCATCTGGCCGACCTTGAACTCGATCCAGGCGAAGTCGACTTCCGGCAGCAGCTTGATCAGGTGCTGCTCGGATTCGCCCACTTCGCAGATCAGCAGGCCGTCCTCGCTCAGGTGCAGCGGGGCGTCGCGCAGGATCTTCAGCACCAGGTCCAGGCCGTCGTCGCCGGCACGCAGGCCCATTTCCGGCTCGTAGGAGTACTCCTGCGGCAGGGCATCGGTCTCGTCGTTGGTGACGTACGGCGGATTGGTGACGATCAGGTCGTAGTGGCGACCGGTCAGGCCGTTGAACAGGTCCGACTTGAGCAGGGTGACGTTGTGCGCCTGCAGGCGCTCCTTGTTTTCTTCGGCCAGCGACAGTGCATCGTCGCTCAGGTCGACGCCGTCCACTTCCCAGTTCGGGTAGTAGTGACCCATGGCAATGGCGATGCAGCCCGAGCCGGTGCACAGGTCCAGCGCACGGCTGACATCGCGGCCGGCCAGCCACGGCTCGAAGCCGCATTCGATCAGTTCGGCGATCGGCGAGCGCGGCACCAGGGCGCGCTTGTCGCTCTTGAAGCTCAGGCCGGCGAACCAGGCCTCACCGGTCAGGTAGGCAGCCGGGATGCGTTCGTCGATGCGACGCTGGAACAGCTCCAGCACGCGCAGCTTCTCGGCCTGCAGCAGGCGCGCCTGGCCATAGGCCGGGCCGAGGTCATGCGGCAGGTGCAGGCTGTGCAGCACCAGCTGGGTGGCCTCGTCCAGCGCATTGTCGTAGCTGTGCCCGAAGGTCAGTCCGGCTTCGTTGAAACGGCTGGTGCCGTAGCGGATCAGATCGATGATCGTGTGGAGTTCGGCGGCCGTTTCAGCGGTCATGGCGGTACTGCGGGCAAAGTGGCCCCCGATTATAGGGGCTGGCGCCCGTGGCGGCATCCGTTGCGGCGGAAACGATTCGGGCCACAGCCGGTATGATGGGGCCCACTTCGCGCGGGAGCCCCCATGTTCAATCGCAACGCCGGCATCATCCTGCTGATCGCCCTGGCGGCGGGTCTCGGCCTGCTGGCCGCCCAGCAGCTGTTCGCGCCGAAGCCGCCGGCCAATGCCCCGGCCACCGAAGCGATCACGCTGTACCCGCAGCCGCGCGAACTGCCCGACTTCAACCTGGCCCAGTCCGACGGCACCCGCCTGATCCCGGGCGAACTGAAGGGCCACTGGACCCTGGTATTCCTGGGCTTCACCTTCTGCCCGGACGTCTGCCCGACCACCCTGGCCGAGCTGGCCGGCGCACAGAACCAGTGGGAAGCCCTGCCCGACAGCCTGCGCCCACGCGTGTTGTTCATCTCGGTCGACCCCGACCGCGACAGCGCCACCCGCCTCGGCGAGTACGTGCACGGTTTTCACAAGGACACCCTGGCCGCCACCGCTGACGTTCCCTCGCTGGAGCGCTTCGCCACCTCGTTGGGCTTCGTGTTCCAGAAGGTGCCGGGCAAGCATTTCGACGAGAACCCCGAGGATTACACCGTCGAGCATTCGGCCAGCCTGGCCGTGCTCGACCCGCAGGGCCGCCTTGCCGGCCTGGTACGCCCCCCGTTCAACGCGCCGGCCATTGCCCGCGACCTGCAGAAGCTGACCGAGAAAACCGCCCCATGAGCCTCACCACCGCCCTGACGTACGCCCTGCCACACCGCCTGCTGTCCTCGATGGCGCGTTCGCTGGCGTACTCGGACGATCCGCGCGTATCGCGCTGGCTGATCGACACGGTCACCCGCAAGTTCAACGTCAACCTGGACGAAGCGGCCAACCCGGACCCGCGCAGCTATGCGACCTTCAACCAGTTCTTCACCCGTGCGCTGAAGCCGGGTGCGCGCGTGGCTGACGCCGATCCGCGCAGCCTGGTGATGCCGGCCGACGGCCGCATCAGCCAGCTGGGGAAGATCGAGGCCGGCCGCATCTTCCAGGCCAAGGGCCAGTCGTTCACCGCTGCCGAACTGCTGGGCAGTGACGAGGACGCCAAGCCATACAACGATGGGCTCTACGCCACGGTGTACCTGTCGCCGCGCGATTACCACCGCGTGCACATGCCGTGGACCGGCACCCTGCGTGAGACCGTGCACGTGCCGGGGCGCCTGTTCAGCGTTGGTCCGGCGGCAGTGAACGGCGTACCGCGCCTGTTCGCCCGCAACGAGCGCCTGGTCTGCCACTTCGACACCAGCTTCGGCCCGATGGTCAGCGTGATGGTCGGTGCGCTGCTGGTGTCCGGGGTGGAAACCGTGTGGAGCGGCGAGGAGATTCCGCACTATGGCGACCGCATCACCCGCAAGGACTACCGCGGCCAGGGCATCAGGCTGGAGCGCTTTACCGAGATGGCGCGCTTCAACTACGGCTCCACCGTGATCGTGCTGCTGCCGCCGGGCGTGGCTGACTTCGCCCCGCAGTTGGGCGCTGAAAGCCCGGTGCAGCTGGGCCAGGCGCTGGCGAAGCTGCGCTGAGGCTTCGGTAGTGCCGGCCGCTGGCCGGCATCTCCCCTGATCCAACGCGTCGAGCATTGCCGGCCAGCGGCCGGCACTACCGGTACGCGCGTTACTGCAGGGACGGGGCCGGACCGACGTCCATGCCGTCGTAGTCTTCCACGCCCTTCTCCGCGGCCAGCGCTGCGAATTCCTGGTTGCGGCGGTCAAGCGAGGCTTCGTCGTGGATCTCCACGCGCTCCACATGCAGCACGTGGAACGGCGCGTCGCCCTCTTCCGGATCCTGTTCGAACAATTCCACGAAGGTGTAACCCTGCGCCTGCAGGTGCTGCGCCAGTGCCTGCAACGGCTCGGCAGTGGAGTGCACGAAGAAGTACCCCCACAGCAACGGGCCGGTGATGTCCCAGTCGGTGTTTTCGCGGAGGTTGGCGAACAGGTTGCGGGTGTCTTCGAGGTCCATGCGGATTCCAGGGTCGGGGGATTACTTGTCGCAGCCCTGCAGCTTCAGCGTCTGGCCGTGGCGCAGGCTGTAGGCCGGGGCCTTCAGGCCATTGGCGCGGGCCAGGGTGGGCACGTCGCACTGGAACTTGGCCGCGATGGCGCCCAGGGTTTCACCCCGGCCCACCTTGTGGCTGCGCACCGGCTTCGGGCGCGCCGCCGGGCGCGGCGTGGCCACCGAAGCGACCGGCGTGGTCGGCACGCTGGTGGACGCGGCCGCATCGGCCACCGGCACCACGCCGCCCACGGCCACGCTTCCGGTGTAGCTGGTCGCGGCCGGGCGCTTGATTGCTGCGTTCAGATCGGCGGTGATCAGCGTCCGGGCCAGGTCGGCACGCGGGCCACTGACGCAGTTGCGCTGGTACAGGCCGGCGATGCGGGTGGTGGCATTGATCAGCGTGCCGGCCGGGATCCAGCCATCGGCCTCATAGCGCGGGTTGAGGTTGCGCAGCGCGCGCATGTAGCCATCGCGGGTGCCGTGGCTGCCCAGGCAGATGGTCAGTTCGTAGATGGTGGTCGACTTGGCCAGGCGCAGCGTGGCCGGCTGCGCGCTGATCTTCGGGAACTCCACGCCGTATTGCTGCGGGTGCAGGAAGATCCAGGCCGCGGCGATCACCATCGGCACGTAGTCCTTGGTCTCGCCGGGGAACTGGTTGTAGACGCTGTCGGTCCAGAAGCTCTGCCCGGCGCTCTGCTTGAACACGCGCGCGGCGCGGCCTTCGCCACCATTGTAGGCGGCCACCGACATTTCCACGTTGTTGTTCAGTTCGCGCAGGCGTTCGTTGAGGTAGCTGGCGCTGGCCTCGGCCGCACTGCGTGCATCGAAGCGGGTGTCAAAGCCGGTGCCATCCGGGCCGAGGCCGAAGCGGCGGCCGGTGGCCGGCATGAACTGCATCAACCCGGCGGCGCCAGCGCGCGATGAAGCATGCACGCGGCCATTGGACTCCTTGGCCATGATGCCGAACAGCAGCGCTTCAGGCAGGCCACGCTTCTCCCACTCCGGCCACATCACCGCACGCAGGTTCTGGTAGTTCTCGTAGCTGGTCAGCAACGCCGGGCGCATGTCGGTCAGCCAGCGGCGGATGCCGGCCTGCACCGCCGGGTTGTATTCGACCATGCTGTCGAAGGCGTGCCGCTTGTCGTTCAGCAGCGCGGCAGCGCGCGCGGCCTCCGGTACGTCGGCGGTAAGCGGGCCGATGTGGTCGGGGTCGGCTTCCAGGCGATCACCGCCCTCGTCGGCCACGTCATCGCTGGCGGCCGCGTCGGCGTCGTGCTTGAGCAGGCGCTTGTAGCTGGCCAGCAGGGTGCCCATCTGGCAGCCCTTCTGCTTCACGCAGTCGTTGAGGACATCTTCCATGTCCTCCAGCGCGGCGTCGGCTTCGTTGCTGCCCTTGGGGTCGGCATTGGCGACCAGCAGCAGCGCATCGCTGTAACGCTTCTCGGCGACGGTCATGCGCTGCTGCAGCGCATCCACCTTCACCTTGTCCCGGGCCGAAACCCGCTGCGCATGGGCGTCGGGCGCCAGGGAAACCAGGCCGGCCAGGGCCAGCAGCGGCCAACCGCGGGAAATCAGGACAGGAACGGGCATTGATGGCACTGTGTGCGAAACAGGCAGGCAGAGTAGCGGCGCCGCCAAGGTCCGGGCAAGCCGACCTTCGGACCGTCACCGCCGGCGGTTAACATTGGCTATTCACCACAAGGGCTGGACCATGGATCCGATTCTGCTCGGCAAAGGCATCACCGACGATGTGGCCGTCACCCTGCTGCCGAAACTCGGCAACCGCCACGGCCTGGTGGCCGGCGCCACCGGTACCGGCAAGACCGTGACCCTGATGACCCTGGCCGAGGGCTTCTCGCGGCTGGGCGTGCCGGTGTTCCTGGCCGATGTGAAGGGCGATGTGTCCGGCCTGGCGGTGCCCGGCACCGGCGCCGAGAACCTCCTCAAGCGCGCCGCCGAGATCGGCGTGGCCGACTACGCACCGGCCGCCAGCCCGACCATTTTCTGGGACCTGTACGGCAAGCTGGGTCACCCGGTGCGCACCACGGTCAGCGAGATGGGCCCGACCCTGCTGGCGCGCATCCTCGAGTTGAACGACACCCAGTCCGGCGTGCTCGACATCGTGTTCAAGCTGGCCGACGACCGTGGCCTGCTGCTGGACATGGACGACCTGCGCGCGCTGCTCGGCCTGGTGGCCGAGGAGCGCAAGGACATCTCCACCGAGTACGGCCTGGTCAGCGCGCAGTCCATCGCTGCGATCCAGCGGTCGGTGCTGCGCCTGGCGCAGGATGGCGGCGAGAACTTCTTCGGTGAGCCGGCCCTGGAACTGGCCGACATCATGCGGGTCAATCACGACGGCCGCGGCATGATCGGCATCCTTGCCGCCGACCAGCTGGTGCTCAAGCCGAAGCTGTATTCCACCTTCCTGTTGTGGCTGCTGTCGGAGCTGTTCGAGCAGCTGCCGGAGGTGGGCGACCTGGACAAGCCGAAGCTGGTCTTCATCTTCGACGAAGCGCACCTGCTGTTCGACGATGCACCGCCGTCGCTGGTGCAGCGCATCGAGCAGGTGGTGCGCCTGATCCGCTCCAAGGGCGTGGGCGTGTACTTCTGCTCGCAGTTCCCTGATGACGTGCCGGGCAACATCCTCGGCCAGCTCGGCAACCGCGTGCAGCATGCGCTGCGTGCATTCACCCCGCGCGACCAGAAGGCAGTGAAGACTGCTGCCGAGACCTTCGTGCCGAACCCGAAGCTGGACGTGGCCAAGGTGCTCAGCCAGCTCGGTACCGGCGAAGCGCTGGTGTCCACGCTGCAGGACAAGGGTGTGCCGATGCCGGTGCAGCAGACGATGATCGCGCCGCCGCGCTGCCGGATGGGGCCGATCACCGAGGCCGAGCGTGCCCAGGTGCGTGCCGGCAGCCCGGTCGGCAGCCGCTACGACACCGCGATCAACCGTGAATCGGCCGCCGAACTGCTGGCCCAGCGTGCGCAGAAGACTGTCGAACAGGCGCAGGCACCGGCCGCGCGTAGTCGCGAGCAGGACGAAGCGCAGGAAGGCGGTTTCGGCCAGGCGATCAAGGATGCGATCTTCGGCACCAAGCGCCGCCAGGGCATGATCGAGACCATGGCCAAGCAGACCACGCGCACCGTCGGCACCAAGCTGGGCAACCAGATCGTGCGTGGCATCCTGGGTGGCATCTTCGGCGGCAAGCGCTGATCTGCAACTACTGGGGTCGGATCCCTTTCCTGCAAAAGGATCCGACCCCATCGTTCCCCTGAAAAGAAGTCGCACCACATGTCGCGTTGGCGTCCCCCTGCAGAAAAGAGTACCGCCCTGATCACCGCCTCCGGCCACGCCCGGCTGAAGGCCGAACTGGATGACCTATGGCGTGTGCGCCGCCCGGAGGTGGTGAAGGCACTGGCCGCGGCCGCTGCGGAAGGCGACCGTTCGGAAAACGCCGAGTACACCTATCGCAAGAAGCAGCTGGGCGAGATCGACCGTCGTGTGCGCTACCTGACCAAGCGGTTGGAATCGCTACGCGTGGTCGATACCACGCCGACCGATCCGCTGGCGGTGTTCTTTGGCGCATGGGTGGAACTGGAGAACGTGGACAGCGGTGAGACCAGCCGCTATCGCATTGTCGGGCCGGATGAGACCGATGCTGGGCTGGGTTGGATCAGCATCGATTCCCCCCTGGCGCGTGCGCTGCTGAAGAAGCGGCTGGATGATGAATTTTCGGTGGAACTGCCCGGCGGCCAGTTCACCTTCGCGGTGATCAGCGTGGAATACGAACCGCTGTAGCGTCGACTGTCAGTCGACTACCGCGCCAAGCGCGGCACAAACCTCCGCAGCCGGACGGTGAACGCGCCGCGCTCCTCATCGCGGTTGATGACTCGCCGAAGCCATCTGTCGGGCGTTCACGGCCTCGGAACGAAGAGCAGTCGACTGACAGTCGACTCTACATAGTCCCGTGCAACGGCGGCGGGTACTGGCGGCCGGCCCGCAGCGGGCGGAAGTACGCGGCATCTGCATAGAAGGCGGCATCCTGTCCCTGGTGCCAGCCCGGGATTCCCGCCACCGGCAGCGGACGCAACTGCAGGGGATCGGTCACTGCCCTGCCCTCGGCGATGGCCGCGGTCACTGCGTCAACGCAGGCATCATCGACTTCGCCGTGCACCACCACGCACTTGCCGACCAGCAATCGCCCCGGCAGCAGTGCCTGCTCCATCAGCGCATGCCCGAACACCACAGCGATGGCGATGTCACCGCTCTGCCAGCATGACGGCTCGAACAATGCAGGCCAGTCATGCCGGTCCCACGCGCGCAGCACCGCCTCATCGCGCGCGCGCACGATGACGCCGGTTTCATCGAACTGGGTCAGCGCCGCCTGTGCGCGATTGCGCTGGCCGGGCGGCATGGCATCGATATGCCGGCATTGCTGCGCGTTCAATGCACGCTTCAGCTGCGGATGGGAGGCCCATACCAGCGCGTTGAACAGGTCGTGCCAGTTGCCGGCACGGGTGGCGATATGCCCCTGCGCGATGCGCGCTTCGTAATGCAGGCCGTCGGCCAGCAGCGCGGCGTCCTGTTCGACCAAGCGCTTGCCGGGCAGCGCGAGCCGCGCATCAAGTGCAGCGATGGACGGCCATGCCGCACCGTCCAGCAGATCACGGAAGTCCTGCAAGCCGGCAAACAGCGGGTGCGCGAACACCCGTGGATCGACCGCCGCACGCGGCGGCGGCATGAAGCGGCGGGCGCCGCTGCCGTCACCGGCGGCGGTCGTCGCTGCGGTCACAGCATCTTCAGGTCGAATGCCGGGCGGGTAGCGGTCGCCAGCGCGTCACCATACAGGTCGTGCTCGTCGCTCTCGGTGATTTCCACGTCGACGAACTCACCCACGCGCAGCGGCACCTGATCGGCGTTCTGGATGTGCACCAGACCGTCGATCTCAGGCGCATCGGCCCTGGAACGGGCCACCGCGATGTCACCTTCGATGGCATCGACCAGGCACTGCTGCACGGTACCGATCTTGGCTTCCAGGCGCGCGGCGGAAATCTGCGCCTGCTTCTCCATGAAACGGGCCAGGCGCTCCTGCTTCACTTCTTCCGGCACGGCATCGGGCAGGTCGTTGGCGGTGGCCCCCTCGACCGGCGAATAGGCGAACGCGCCGACACGGTCCAGCTGCGCTTCGTCCAGGAACGACAGCAGTTCTTCGAACTCGGCCTCGGTTTCGCCCGGGAAGCCGACAATGAAGGTCGAACGCACGGTGATGTCCGGGGCAATCCGGCGCCAGTTCTGCACGCGCTCCAGGGTCTTCTCGACCGCGCCGGGGCGCTTCATCAGGCGCAGGATGCGTGGGCTGGCGTGCTGGAACGGAATGTCCAGGTACGGCAGGATGCGGTTCTCGGCCATCAGCGGCACTACCTCGTCCACGTGCGGGTACGGGTAGACGTAATGCATGCGCACCCATGCATCGAGTTCGGACAGGCCTTCGCACAATGCCTTCAGTCGGGTCTGGTAGGCCTTGTTGCGCCACATCTTCTCGGCGTACTTCACGTCCACGCCGTAGGCCGAGGTGTCCTGCGACACCACCAGCAGCTCGCGCACACCGCCACGCACCAAGCGCTCGGCCTCACGCAGCACCTCGTCGACCGGGCGCGAGACCAGCTTGCCGCGCATGGACGGAATGATGCAGAAGCTGCACTTGTGGTTGCAGCCTTCGGAAATCTTCAAGTAGGCGTAGTGGCGGGGGGTCAACTTGATGCCGTAGTCGGGCACCAGGTCCACGAACGGATCGTGCTTGGGCGGCAGCGCTTCGTGCACCGCCTCCATCACGCTCTGGTAGTCCTGCGGACCGGACACCGCCAGCACGTTCGGGTACGCCTCGCGGATCTGCTCCGGGCGCTTGCCCAGGCAGCCGGTGACGATGACCTTGCCGTTCTGGTTCATCGCCTCGCCAATCGCGTCCAGCGACTCGGTCACCGCCGAATCGATGAAGCCGCAGGTGTTGACCACCACCACGTCGGCCGAATCGTAGGACGGGACGATGTCGTAGCCTTCCGAGCGGAGCTGGGTAAGGATGCGCTCGGAATCGACAAGGGCCTTCGGGCAGCCAAGGCTGACGAAGCCGACTTTGGGGTTCAGCTGGGACATGGAATCGCGGGACTCTGGGGGCCTGGGCCCCTGCCGGCATGGCAGGGGTTCCTGGGGGCCGGGGCCTGAAAGGGCGCCAGTATACCGGGGTTGGCGACCTCGCTCTGAACGGCCAGCCGCCCGATCGCGCACAGCCGCTGACACCGCGCTAACCGGCGCAGCACCGACAATGCAGTCCTGTCCCTGCAACGAGAGTAGATGACGATGGCCGAGTGGATCACCCTGGATACGCACCACGGCGCGGTACGGGCCTGGCAGGCACTCCCCGAGGGCACCGCGTGCGGCGGGCTGGTGGTGGTGCAGGAAATCTTCGGCGCCAACCCGCACATCCGCAGCGTGGCCGAGCGCTTCGCCGCCGAGGGCTATGCGGTGCTGGCACCGTCGTTCTTCGACCTGGTCGATGGACCCGAGGCCGATCCGGATGCCCTGCCCTACGACGCCGACGGCGTGAAGCAGGGGCTGGAACGGGTAGCCGCGCTGGGCATGGAACGGGCGCTGGAAGTGGTCCGCGCGGCAGCCACCCGGCTGGCCCCCTACGGCAAGGTCGGCACCGTCGGCTACTGCTGGGGCGGTACGGTGGCGATGCTGTCCGCAGTGCGCCTGGGCCTGCCTTCTGTCAGCTACTACGGTGCGCGCAACGTCCAGTTCCTCGATGAGACGCCGAAGGCGCCGGTGATCTTCCACTTCGGCGCCCAGGACAGGAGCATCCCGCCGGAGGCCGTCCAGGCCCACCGCGAAAAGCTGCCGCAGATGGCCACCTTCGTCTATCCGGCCGACCACGCCTTCAACCGGGAGGTCGGACATGCGTATGATCCAGACAGCGCCGCCCTGGCGCTGCAACGCACCCTGGACTTCTTCTCGGAGCATCTTGGATGAGCGAATTCGAACTCGATTCACGCCTGGCCACCGATAGCGTGCTGGTGGCCGAAGGACCGTTGTCGCAAGTGCGGCTGATGAACGACGAACGATTCCCGTGGCTGGTACTGGTACCGCGCCTGGCCGGGGTCACCGAGTGGATCGAGCTGGACGGCGAGCAGCAGGACAAGCTGCGCACCGAGCTCAATCGCGCCTGCAAGGCCCTGAAGGGCGCCGACGGGGTGGAGAAGATCAACATCGGCGCGTTGGGCAACATCGTGCGCCAGCTGCACTTCCACGTGATCGGCCGCCATGACGGTGATCCGGCCTGGCCGGGCCCGGTCTGGGGCAGCGGTCCTGCGCACCGCTACGAAGCGGCCGCACTGGACCAGCATGTCGCCTACTGGAAGGAACGGCTAGGATATCCGGCCCACACCTGAGCCTTCGCCGACCCGATGCGATTCAACCTCGTTGCCGCCATCCTGCTGATCCTGATCGGCCTGTTCATGCTCGCCAGCAACCTCGGCTGGACGCACCTGAACCTGTCCAAGCTGCTGCTGACCTGGTGGCCGGTGGCGCTGGTGGGTGTCGGGATCGCGATGCTGTTCGGGCGCGGAAAATAACGAAGGCGGCGCATTGCGCCGCCCTCGTTCATGCAGAGCCGAGCCATGCTCGGCTGCCCCGCCTTGAAGCCGAGCATGGCTCGGCTCCACAAACCGCCTGCAATCTTCAGGTCCGCGGCAGGGTCACACCGGTCTGGCCCTGGTACTTGCCGCCACGATCGCGGTACGACGTCTCGCAGATGTCATCGGCCGCGGCCTGGAAGAACAGCATCTGTGCAACGCCTTCGTTGGCGTAGATGCGCGCCGGCAGCGGCGTGGTGTTGCTGAACTCCAGGGTGACGTGGCCTTCCCATTCCGGCTCAAGCGGCGTCACGTTGACGATGATGCCGCAGCGCGCGTAGGTGCTCTTGCCCAGGCACACCACCAGGGTGTCGCGGGGGATGCGGAAGTACTCCACGGTGCGCGCCAACGCGAAGCTGTTCGGCGGGATGATGCATTCATCGCCGACGATATCCACGAAGCTGCCCGGGTCGAAATGCTTGGGATCGACGATGGTCGAGTTGATGTTGGTGAACACCTTGAACTCGCGCGAGCAGCGCACGTCGTAGCCGTAGCTGGAGGTGCCGTAGCTGACGATGCGCTCGCCGTTGGCCTGCTTGACCTGCCCTGCCTCGAACGGCTCGATCATGCCGTGCTGCTCGGACATGCGGCGGATCCAACGGTCACTCTTGATGCTCATGCTTTGTCCTGGGGGTACGAGGGGGCGCGAGGATTCTAGCAGGGGGCCGGGCGTCGCCGGCGCCCCTCCCCCCGCCGAGGTGCTACAGCAGCGACGACAGGATCGGGATCGACGCCCGCGGGCGCTTGCCCACTTCCTCGATCAGGCGCTGCGCGGCATGGCGGTAGGCCTGGGCCGGGACCGAATCCGGCTGGGCCACGGTGATCGGGGTACCGGCATCGCCCTGCTCGCGGATGCCGATCTGCAGCGGCAGCGAACCGAGCAACGGCACGCCGTACTGCGCGGCCATGCGCTCGCCACCGCCCTCGCCGAACAGATGCTCGACATGCCCGCAGTTGCTGCAGGTATGCACCGCCATGTTCTCGACGATGCCCAGTACCGGCACCTCGACCTTCTCGAACATCTTCAGCGCCTTCTTCGCATCCAACGTGGCGATGTCCTGCGGCGTGGTGACGATCACTGCACCGGCCAGCGGAATCTTCTGGGTCAGGGTCAGCTGGATGTCGCCGGTGCCCGGCGGCAGGTCGATCAGCAGAAAATCCAGGTCATCCCACAGCGTGTCGTTGAACAGCTGGGTCATTGCCGAGGTGGCCATCGGACCGCGCCAGATCATCGGCGTGTCCTCTTCGATCAGGTAGCCGATCGACATGGTGTCCACGCCGAACGCGCGAAGCGGTTCGATGCTCTTGTTGTCGGGGCTTTCCGGCCGCCCGGACAAGCCCAGCATGGCGGGCACGCTGGGGCCGTAGATGTCCGCGTCCAGCACGCCAACACGTGCGCCCAGCTGCTGCAGCGCGACGGCCAGATTGACCGCGGTGGTCGACTTGCCCACGCCGCCCTTGCCGGAGCCGACCGCGATGACATTGCGGATGCGGGCATGTGGCGTCAGTCCCTTCTGGACCTGGCTGGCATGGGGGCGGCGGGGGGAACTGTTCACAACGGGCACCAGCTGTATCAGGGGGAATAACCCAACATCATACAAGCTGGACGTAGCCTGACTGAAATTCAGGATTGCTACAGATTCGTGCACAGATTGTTAAGTTCATGTTACGTTCCTGAAGCACTGTTTTGGGCTGCGGAGCTGGTTTCCAGCGCGCACGATGGCGCATGCGCAGTGCCGATTTTTGTTTTTGCTCTCTATTGGAACTACATGAAATACGCAAGCAACACCGCACGTCGCAACACGCTCGCCGTCGCCCTGATTTCCGCCCTGATGGCCGCCGCCCCGGCAATGGCCCAGGACAAGGCGACCAACCTGGACAAGATCACCGTCACCGGTTCGCTGATCCCGCAGACCCAGGTTGAAACCCAGACCCCGGTGATGTCCATCACCGCCGAAGACATCCAGACCCGCGGCTTCAGCAGCGTTGCTGAAGTGCTGCAGCAGTCCTCGCTGACCACCGGCGGCCTGCAGGGTGGCCAGACCTCGGGTTCGTTCACCCAGGGCGCTGAAGCAGCCGGCATGTTCGGCCTGAACCCGGGTTACACCAAGTACCTGATCAACGGCCGCCCGATGCTCTCGTATCCGGCGCTGTACAACGGTAGCGACACCTTCAACAACATCAGCGGCATTCCGATCGACATCGTCGAGCGCATCGAAGTCCTGCCGGGCGGCCAGTCCTCGCTGTACGGCTCGGACGCGATCGCCGGCGTGGTCAACATCATCCTGAAGGAACGCATGGACGGCGGTACGATGACCGTCCGTGGCGGCACCTACACCGAAGGCGGCGGCAGCAATATCCGCTTCAGCGCAGCCAAGGGCTTCAACGCGTTCGACGACCGCTTCCACGCGCTGGTCAACGTGCAGATCGAGAACGGCAGCCCGATCTGGGGCTACCAGCGTGACATCACCAAGCAGAACAACCCGGTCGGCTACACGGCGCAGGTGCCGTCGAACGACTTCGCCGTCATCACCAATGCAGACAACAAGCTGCTGATGATGGACCCGAGCCGCTGCGCCAACGTGGCAGGCCTGTACGACGGCACCACCGTCGTCGGCAAGCGCGCGTCGGGCGAGTCCTGCGGTTCGGTGTACAGCGCCGGCTACAAGACCCTGAAGAACGGCAAGAACAGCGGCCAGTTCTACTCGTCGATGACCTTCGACGTGAACGACAACTTCCAGCTGTTCGCCGACGTGCTGTACAGCAAGGAAAAGACCGAGTTCACCTCCGGCTCCAGCGCCCTGTGGTGGGGCACGAAGTCGGTCATGGGTGGCTTCTACGACCAGGGCGCAGGCAAGGTCGTGAACCTGCAGCGCGCCTTCGCGCCGGAGGAGATCGGCGAGGGCGACTACAACAACATCCTGAACTCCGATGAGAGCCGCGCCTACCAGGTCAGCCTGGGCGGCAAGGGCATGGTCGGCGACTGGGATTACAGCGCCAGCTTCACCCGTGGCGAGTACCGCCTGGACCAGAACCGCTTCGTGCGCTGGAAGGACAAGATCGAGGACTTCTTCGGCCAGACCGTGCTGGGCCCGCGCCTGGGCACCTACACCGACCCGAAGGACCCGACCGCCACGTTCGGCATCTACAACCCGAACTACGCTGCCTTCTACTCGCCGATCACCCCGGACCAGTTCGCCAGCTTCACCGGCTACGGCACCCATCGCAGCAAGACCTGGCAGAACCTGGGTCGCGTGCAGGTGACCAACGGCTCGCTGTTCAGCCTGCCGGGCGGTGACGCCGGCCTGGCCGTCGTGCTGGAAGGTGGCAGCGAAGGTTGGGACTACTCGCCGGACCAGGCCTTCGTCGACGGCAACGTGTGGGGCACCACCGCCGTCGCGGGCGCCGGCCACCGCAGCAACTACGCGGTCACCAGCGAACTGCGCATGCCGCTGCTGGAGAAGCTGACCGTCAGCGCCTCGGGCCGTTATGACGCTTTCAAGATCGCCGACAAGACCGTCGACAAGGCCACTTACAGCATCGGCCTGGAATTCCGTCCGATCGAGAGCCTGCTGCTGCGCGGCAAGTACGGCACCGCCTTCCGTGCACCGACCCTGTCCGATGCCTTCCAGGGCATGAGCGGCTCGTACTCGTCCGGCCAGAATGACTACTACCGCTGCAGCCAGCTGGGCTACGGCCTGCGTGACGAGGCCTGCTCGTTCTACAAGAACACTTCGGTGTACAGCGAAAAGTCCGGCAACCCGGACCTGAAGCCGATCACCGCCGACGTGTGGAGCGCAGGCGTGGTGTGGGCCCCGGTGAGCAACTTCTCGCTGTCGGCCGACTACTACAACTGGAAGATCAAGAACGAGGTCAAGACCCTCAGCACCGACCAGCTGCTGCTGGCCGAGTACCAGTGCCACAACGGCCTGCCGAACAACACCTCGGCCAGCTGCCAGAACGTCACCGACTGGGTGTCGCGCGATGCCGGCGGCAACCTGACCCGGGTGTACACGCCGAAGCTCAACGTCGCCAGCCAGAACCTGGAAGCGGTGACGGTGGCGGCCAAGTACCAGCAGGATATCGGCCGCTTCGGCTCGCTGATGTTCTCCGGCAACTACACGAACATGCTGAAGCGTGAAGTGCAGCCGATGCCGGGCGCCGCCAAGCTCGACCTGCTGAGCGATCCGTACAACATGTGGTACTACGACAACTTCGCCAAGGTCCGTGGCGATCTGTCGGTGGCCTGGAACATCGCCAAGTTCACCACCACCGTGTACGCCAACTACGTCGGCAGCACCCCGAACTACCTGGCCTACACCGGCCGCAGCTACGGCTATGTCCACTCTTCCGGCGCCAAGGCCGGCAAGTGGGGTTCGTACACCACGTACAACCTGAGCATGAACTACCAGGCACAGGACGATCTGGTCCTGTCGCTGATGGTCAACAACGTGTTCAACAAGCTGCCGGAAGGCCAGCGCTACAACTACCCGGGCAACGAATCGACCCCGTTCAATGACGGCTTCTACAGCGTCTACGGCCGCCAGATCTCGGCCCAGGTCAAGTACAACTTCTGATCCCGTCGTTTTCCGGACTTCGTGTCTGGACCAGGCCCCGCTTCGGCGGGGCCTTTTTTTTCCTTCTATGCGGCATGGGGAAAGCCCGCGACGTATCGATTGTTAATATCAGTTGAATTTATCAAATATTCATTTTCCCTGCTTTCCGATAATCCGGAAAACGGCAGAAATGCCTGTGGAGAAGGGGCTTTTCACGAAGCGCGCAACCGTCCGTCACCGACCGTTACAGAACTGCGCAAGGCACGTTAAGCGTGTGTTACGTTGACGCTACGCCGCTAAACCGCATAGGCAAAGCAGCTGAACAGAATCGAAATCCCAGGAAAGGGATACACGCGTCATCACGATCACACGGAGTAATCGCATGTCTCGTCGTCGCTTCGCATTCTCGCACCACCCGCTCACCCACGCCGTCGCCTGCGGCTTGTTGCTGGCCGGCAGCAGCGCCACCGTACTCGCCCAGGACAGCAGCAAGGCCGCGACCAACCTCGACCGGGTCACGGTCACCGGCTCGCTGATCCCGCAGACGCAGATCGAAAACCAGACGCCGGTGCTGACCATCAGCGCCGAGGCGATTCAGGCGCGCGGTTTCTCCAGCGTTGCCGAAGTGTTGCAGCAGTCCTCGTTGACCACCGGCGGCCTGCAAGGCGGCCAGACCTCGGCATCCTTCACCCAGGGTGCTGAAGCGGCTGGCATGTTCGGCTTGAACCCGGGCTACACCAAGTACCTGATCAACGGCCGCCCGATGCTCTCGTATCCGGCGCTGTACAACGGCAGCGACGCGTTCAACAACATCAGCGGCATCCCCATCGACATCGTCGACCGCATCGAGGTGCTGCCCGGTGGCCAGTCATCCCTGTACGGTTCGGACGCGATCGCCGGCGTGGTCAACATCATCCTCAAGGAACGCATGGACGGCGGCACGCTGAACGTGCGCGGCGGCGCCTATTCCGATGGCGGTGGCGCCAGCTTCCGCGTGAGCGGCGCCAATGGCTTCAACAGCAAGGACGATCGCTTCCGCGCCCTGGTCAATGTGCAGTATGAAAAGACCAACCCGATCTGGGGTTACCAGCGCGACATCACCAAGCAGAACAATCCGCATGGCTACACGCGCCAGCTGCCCTCGAACGACTTCCTGGTCTTCGACGCGGATACCAATGATTTCCTGATGATGGATCCGAACAACTGCGCCGGCGTTTCCGGCCAGTTCGGCGGCACCACCATCCTCGGTACGCGCCGCGCTGGACAATCCTGCGGCTCCGCGTTCGGTGCGGGTTACAAGACGATCAAGAACAGCAAGGAAAGCAGCCAGTTCTATTCGTCGCTGACCTACGATGTGAATGACAACCTGCAGCTGTTCGGCGATGTCCTCTACAGCTACGAAACCGTCAAGTACAACACCGGTGCCGGCTACAACTACTGGGGCACGGACATCAGCATGGGTCCGTTCTTCGATCAGTCCAGTGGTCGCTATCTGGGGCTGCAACGCGTGTTCGCACCCGAAGACATCGGCGGCATTGGCTACCGCGACATCATGAATACCGACCGCAGCAAGTCCTATCAGGTCACGCTCGGTGCACGCGGCGCGATCGGCAGCAACTGGGACTACGAGGCCAGCGTCACCCGCGGCGAGTACAAGCTCAACGAGCGTGGCTATGCACGCTGGAACGACCCGATCAACAACTGGTTTGCCGACAACGTGCTGGGACCGGTGCTGGGCCAGACCGACGACGGCTACAACATCTACAACCCGAACTGGGGCGCTTTCTATTCCCAGCTGCCGCAAGGGGCCTTCCAGAGCTTCACCGGCTTCACCACCAGCCGCAGCCGCACCTGGCAGACCCAGACCCGCGCGCAGATCACCAACAGCTCGCTGTTCAAGCTGCCCGGTGGCGACGCTGGCTTTGCCGCCGTGGTTGAAGGCGGCAGCGAAGGGTGGAACTACACGCCGGACGTGCGCCTGACCGACGGCACAGTGTTCGGTACCACCTCGGTGGCGGGCAACGGCCATCGCAGCAACTACGCTGTCACCAGCGAACTGCGTCTGCCGTTGCATGACATGCTGACGGTCACCGCTTCCGGCCGCTACGACAACTTCAAGATCGCCGGCCATACCGTAGACAAGCCCACCTACAGCATCGGCCTCGAGTTCCGCCCCTTCGAAAGCCTGCTGGTCCGCGGCAAGTACGGCACCGCGTTCCGCGCCCCGTCCCTGCCCGATGCCTTCCAGGGCAAGAGCGGCTACTACGCCAATGGGTCCAAGGATTACTACCGCTGTGGCCAGCTCGGGTTCGATCCGTCCAACACGGTCGACTGCCGCTACGGCAGCGTGTCGGTGTTCGGCACCCAGTCGGGCAATCCGGAGCTGAAGCCGATTACCGCCGATGTGTGGAACGCGGGCCTGGTGTGGGCGCCGATCAACAACCTGTCGGTGTCCCTGGACTACTACAACTGGAAGATCAAGAACGAGGTCAACACCCTCAGCTCCGACCAGTTGCTGCTGGCCGAGTACTACTGCCGCAACGGCCTGACCAACACCGCCGGCGCCACCTGCGAGGAAGTGGCCAACTGGGTCACCCGTGATGCCACCGGCGCGCTGGAGGAGATCTACACGCCGAAGCTGAACGTGGCACGGCAGAACCTCGAGGCGGTCACTGCCAGCTTCAAGTACGTACAGGACATCGGTCGCTTCGGTTCGCTGCAGTTCTCCAGCAACTACACCAACATGCTCAAGCGTGAACTGCAGCCGCAGCTCAACGACCCGTTCCTGGATCTGCTGGGCAACCCGTACGCAATGTGGGTGTACGACTCCTATGCCAAGGTTCGGGCTGACGGCTCGATCGGCTGGGCGATCGACAAGTTCACCACCACGCTGTACTTCAATTACATCGGCCGCACGCCGAACTACCTGTCCTACCTGGGCCGTGGCTATGACTATGTCGATCCGACGTCCGGCTACAAGGCTGGCAAGTGGGGCTCTTACACGACGTACAACCTGAGCGTGAACTACCGCGCGATGGACAACCTGACGTTCTCGCTGATGGTCAACAACCTGTTCAACAAGGTGCCGGACAACCAGCAGCACTCCTACGCGGGCAACATCGACGTGCCGTACAACAACTCGCTCTACAACGCCTACGGGCGCGCTATCTACGTCCAGGCCCAGTACGACTTCGGCAGGAAGTAAGCACAGCCGCAGGATGGTGGGAGCCTCTCATCGAGGGGCCTCCCTGCGGAAACCGGATGCTTGCCCGCAAGGGCATCGGTGCTGCTCATCGCGCCCGGAGCGTTACCCTGAACAGCGCCTCCCATGACTGAGGCCGCCCTGAGACCCGATGTCCCGCATCGGGTCTTTTCCGTTTCTGGCCCTTGCGCCCGCCCATGACCTTCGACACCCTTGCAGGCCAGGCCGGCGGCGTATCGTTCGGCCCACGGCCGTCCCCGCGGCCCTTCCCTGACTCACTCGGCCTGGAGGCCATCAAAGTGACCCGTACTCCCAAGATCGTGCTGCTGACCCTGGCCGTTTCGGCCGCGCTGGTTGGCTGCGGCAAGAACGAAACCCCGGCCAAGGATGCCACCGCCTCCACGCCGGCTGCCGCCGAAGCCACAAACTACACGCTGGACGAGAGCAAGCTGCCGGCCTACAACGCCTTCCAGCCCAGCGACCTCGATACCAGCAAGGACGCCTGTGGCGCCTTCGGCGACTACGTCAACAGCAAGTGGCTGGCCGCCAATGAAATCCCGGGCGACCGCACCAGCTGGGGCGCCTTCACCATCCTCGACGAGCGTTCGGTGGCCGTGCAGCACCAGCTGGCCGAACAGGTCGCGCAGGTGAAGACCCCGAACCACATCGAGAAGATCGTCGGTGACCTGTGGGCCACCGGCATGGACGAGGCCAAGATCAACGCCCAGGGCATCGAGCCGCTGAAGGCCGACCTGACCGCGATCGATGGCCTGCAGGACAAGGCGGCCATCGCCAACTACCTGCGCACCAGCGCCGCCAAGGGTGACAACGTCCTGTTCGGCTTCGGCGCCGAAGCCGACTTCAAGAACTCGGCCGTGAACATGGCCTACGCCAGCCAGGGCGGCCTGGGCCTGCCGGACAGCACCTACTACACCGATGCCAAGAACGCCGACAAGCTGAAGGCCTACCAGGCGCACGTCGCCAAGGTGCTGGAGCTGTCCGGCGTCGCCGCTGCCGACGCTGCCAAGCAGGCCGAGGACGTGGTCAAGTTCGAGACCCGCCTGGCCAAGGCGTCCAAGTCGCGTGTCGAACTTTCGCGCAACGTCGAGCTGTACTACAACCCGGTCACCGTGGCCGACGCGGACAAGCTGACCCCGAACTTCAGCTGGACCGAGTTCTTCAAGTCGCAGGGCGTGGCCGCACCGGAGAAGTTCTCGCTGGCCATGCCGGCCTTCCATGAGGAAGTGAGCAAGGCGCTGGGCGACACCGATCCGTCGGTGTGGCGTGCCTACCTGCGCTTCCACACCGTGGACAGCGCCTCGCCGTACCTGGCCGATGCCTTCGTGCAGGAGAACTACGAGTTCTACGGCAAAACCCTCAACGGCCAGAAGGAGCAGAAGCCGCGCTGGAAGCGTGTGCTGGGCACCATCGAGAATGACGCCGGTGAAGCCTTTGGCCAGCTGTACGTGAAGGTGGCCTTCTCGCCGGAAGCCAAGGCGAAGATGGAAGAACTGGTGAAGAACCTGGCCGCCTCGCTGAAGGACCGCATCCAGGGCCTGAGCTGGATGAGCGATGAAACCAAGGCCAAGGCCATCGCCAAGTGGGAAACCTTCACCCCGAAGATCGGCTACCCGGACAAGTGGCGTGACTGGTCGGGCCTGCAGACCCAGCGCGACAGCTTCCTGGGCAACGTGCGCGCGGCCAACGAGTTCAACTACAAGTTCAACCTGTCCAAGATCGGCAAGCCGGTGGACAAGACCGAGTGGGGCATGACCCCGCAGACGGTCAACGCCTACTACAACCCGCTGCAGAACGAGATCGTGTTCCCGGCCGCCATCCTGCAGCCGCCGTTCTTCGATCCGAAGGCCGACGACGCACTGAACTACGGCGGCATCGGCGCGGTGATCGGCCACGAAATGACCCACGGTTACGACGACCAGGGCGCACGTTTCGGGCCGACCGGCAACATGGAAGACTGGTGGACCGCCGCTGACAAGAAGAACTTCGAAGGCCTGACCGGCAAGCTGGTCAAGCAGTTCGACCAGTACAAGGTCGACGGCCAGGCGGTGAACGGCCACCTGACCCTGGGTGAGAACATCGCCGACCTGGGCGGCCTGGCTACCGCCTACGATGCCCTGCAGAAGGCCAGCGCCGGCAAGGAAGACCCGAAGGTGGACGGCTTCACCCGCGACCAGCGCTTCTTCTTCAACTGGGCCACCGTGTGGCGCACCAAGTACACCCCGGAGAACGCCAAGGTCCGCCTGGCGACCGACCCGCACGCCCCGGCGCAGTTCCGCGCCATGGGTGCGCCGTCGAACCTGCCGACCTTCGCCGCCGCGTTCCAGTGCAAGGCCGGTTCGCCGATGGCCCGCAGCGGCGACCAGCAGGTGGTGATCTGGTAAGCCGTGAAGAGCGATCAGAACGTCCACTCAACCTGAATAAAATGTGAGTTTTTGGCGCCATCCGGCGATGTCGGAAGGCTCTTGAAGGCCCGGACCTGGTTCCGGGCCTTTTTTGTGATCGACGTCAAGCCCTTGTGCCACAAGGGCTTAGCGCAGATCTGTGAAAAAAACATTACGAATCGGTTGCGCCCATGTGAGTTCATCTGTTATTCATTGATTCAGGGGTCTGTTCAACCCCTGTTAATTTTCAATATTCACTTTCGGGGAACTCGATGAGCAAGCATTCCAAGCAGCTGCGTCGCGCGGGTCTGACTGTGGCGCTGGGCCTGTGCCTGGCGGGCGCCGCACACGCCCAATCCGTGACCGGCAACATCTATGGTTCTGGCGAGCCTGGCAGCACCGTGACCGTCCAGAATCTGGGCACCGGCTTGAGCCGCACCGTGACCGTGGACAAGAACGGCCGCTACCGTGCAGCTGACCTGCCCAACGGCAACTACAAGGTCACCCTGCAGAAGAACGGCGAGGTCGTGGCGACCCGCGACTCCGTGCAGGTGATCATTGCCAGCGGTACCGACGTCTCCTTCGGCGCGGGCGGCAATGTGCAGAATCTGGACCGCGTGGAAGTAACCGCTGCAGCTGTTCCGCGCGTGGACGTTACCCAGATCGACACCCGCACCGTGTTCACCGCCGAGCAGATCAACAAGATCGCCGTCGGCCGTGACATTGCCAGCATCGCCCTGTTGGCACCGAGCGTGGTGTCCAACTCCGCCTATACCGCCAATGGCAATACGGTACCGAGCTTCGGTGGTGCAGCCTCCTCCGAGAATGCCTATTACATCAACGGCTATCCGGTCACCAATCCGCTGACCTCCATCGGCTTCACCACGCTGCCCTTCGATGCCCTGGCCCAGCAGCAGACGCTCACGGGCGGCTATGGTGCCGAGTTTGGTCGCGCCACCGGTGGTGTGGTGAACGTGGTCACCAAGCGCGGCTCCAACGAGTTCCATGCCGGTGCGTACACCTACTGGAGCCCGGAATCGCTTCGTTCGGACCCCAAGGACCTGTACTTCCCGAATACGGGCTTCTACGGCGATGACAACGCCGACCCGACCAAGCGCACCGACGGCAAGCTGTACCAGACCCGCAAGAAGTCCCAGAGCTGGACCCAGAGCAGCGGCATCTATGCCAGCGGCCCGATCGTGCAGGACAAGCTGTTCTTCTACGCAAACGTCGAACTGACCAAGCGACAGGGTGAAGGCGTGGCCTCCACATCGCAGGCAGCGGCGACCACCACCAATGCATGGCAGGAGTACGAGTACGAGTACCCCCGCTGGGCTGCGAAGATCGACTGGAACATCACCGACAACCATCTCCTTGAGCTGACCGGTGTATCCGACGTCACCAAGTACTACAGCGATGGCTACACCTACGACTACGCCACCGGAACCCCGGGCAACGTCCAGAACGCAGGCACCTACAACGAAGACAAGGCACGTCTGTACGTCGGCAAGTACACCGGCTACCTGACTGACGACCTGACCATCTCGGCCCTGTACGGTACGCAGAAGGTCGATCACAGCCAGTCGCCCTGGGGCTACAACCCGGCGTGCCCGCGCACCTCGTCTTCGGCCACCACGCGCGCACCAGGCATTCCGGCTGCCAACTACGCAGGTTGCTGGACTGCGGCTACCGTCAACGTCCCGGGCGCCTATGACGAAACCAAGGGCTTCCGCTTCGACGTCAACTATCGTCTGGGCAACCACGACCTTCGCGCGGGTCTGGACAACATGGAAGCGGAGTCGTTCACCGGTAGCGAATACGGTGGCGGTTTCGTCTGGGTCTACTCGCGCACCAACAACCCGAACGCCGCCATTGACGCCTCCCATGGCGTAGGCTCCCCGGCCGCAGCCGGCGGCCTGGGCAACCAGGGCTACTACGTGCGCCAGCAGTACTACACCCAGATTGCTCAGGTGAAGACCAAGCAGAGCGCGCAGTACATCGAAGATCGCTGGCAGGTTACCGACAACCTGTTGCTGCAGCTGGGCCTGCGCAACGAGACCTTCAAGAACTACACCAGCGCCGGTGAGGTGTACGTCAAGCAGGACAACCAGTGGGCTCCGCGCCTGGGCGCTGTCTGGGACGTCCATGGTGATTCGACCCTGAAGCTGTTTGCCAATGCCGGCCGTTACCACCTGGCACTGCCGAACAACGTCGCCGTGCGCGCCGCTTCCGGCTCTCTGTACACCATGGAGTACTTCACCTACACCGGCGTCGCCGCCGATGGTACGCCGACCGGCCTGGTGAACGTGCCCGTGGACCAGAGCAAGGGCTACACCTGCCCCGGCAAGCCGAATGCAATCTCGTCCAACCTCGAATGCGGTGACGCTCCGGATCCGCGCACCGTGGCAGCCGTGAACCTGAAGTCCCACTATCAGGACGAGTACATCATCGGCATGGAGCAGGTGCTCAACAGCAACCTGACCTGGGGTGCGAAGTTCACCTACCGTGACCTGAAGAGCGCAATCGACGATACCTGCACACCGGCGCTGGGCGGTGGCTGCTTCATCTTCAATCCGGGTGAATCCAACACCTTCTGGCAGGAGCAGGCAGACGGCAGCTTCGAGCAGGTGACCTATTCAGCAGCAGAGCTGAACCTGCCCAAGCTGAAGCGTCGCTACTACGCACTGGACCTGTTCCTGGAAGGCTCGATCGGCGAGAAGTTCAACGGCAAGATCAACTACACCTTCTCGCGCAACTACGGCAACACTGAAGGTCAGCTGGCTTCCGACCTCGACACCGGTACCGGTGGCCAGACCGACGTGTCGGCCACGCAGGACTGGGACCTGCCGCAGCTGATGGTCGGTGCAAACGGCCGACTGCCGAACCACCGTGCACACCAGATCAAGGCATTCGGCGCGTACCAGATCAGCGAAGAATGGCGCGTGGGTGGTTCGTTGCTGATCGATTCGGGTCGTCCGCGTTCCTGCACCAGCTTCTACCCGACTGCAGACCAGGGCCTGTACAACGGCGCCTACTATCACTTCTGCGGCCTGGCAGGCAGCGGTACCGCTCCGGGCTCGGCAGGCTACATCCCGCCGTCCAGCGACTACGCTTTCTCGGCACGTGGCAGCAAGGGTGACACGCCGTGGAACTACACCCTGAACCTGTCGCTGGCTTACACCCCGCTGTGGGCTGACAAGAAGCTGACCCTCCAGGCCGACGTACTCAACGTGCTGAATCGCCAGGAGCCGACGTTCTACTACAGCAATTACGCAACCGATCGCGTGACGCCGGATCAGCGCTACAACCAGCCTCTGGGCTACACCGCACCGCGTCAGGTTCGCCTGTCGGCTCGTTACGACTTCTAAGCAAGTCGAGCGAATGTTCCACTCTTGGGTGTGGGGTCGTCTGCACGGCCCCCAGCCATCTCTCCTCCCCCTGCTTCGGCAGGGGGATTTTTTTATCCGGAAGGTTGCATTCCCGGTCCCTCATCCCGGGCAGCTTCCCGGCTTGCTATAGTGCGCGCGCCCTCAATCCATCACGGATTCGTTCCACATGCCCAATTTCCGTCCGCTTGCCATCGCCTTGGGCATCAGCCTGGCGACCCTGGTCCCGACCCATGATGCGTTCGCCGCCGCCAAGAAGAAGGCCGCGCGCGCCCCGGCCGTCAGCGCCCAGTGCAGCGACTTCTATGACGCCACCAACGCAGGCTGGCTGAAGGCCAACCCGGTGCCACAGACCGGTGCCACCACCGCGCTGGGCCAGCTGGTCGACCGCAGCCGTCAGCAGCAGCGTGAACTGCTCGACGCAGCCATGAAGGCGCCGCAGGGCAACGTGCAGAAACTGCTGGGCGACTTCTGGGCCAGCGGCCTGGACGAAGCCGCCGTGGAAGCCGACGGATCCAATCCGATCGCCCCGCTGCTGACCCGCATCAACGCGATCAAGAAGGCCAAGGACGTGCCGGCCTCGATCGCCGCGCTGCACCAGGTCGGCATCCCGGTGGCCTTCAACTTCGGCCCGGACGTGGACCTGAAGGCGCTGGACCGCCACATCGGTTACTTCATGCAGGGCGGCATGGGCCTGCCGGACCCGGCGTTCTATACCCGCACCGACGCCGACACCGTTGCGCTGATGGGCCGCTACCGCAATTACGTCAAGCAGATCCTGGCACTGACCGGCACTCCGGCCGCCAAGCTGGATGCCGAGTCGCAATCGGTGATCGCACTGGAAACCGAACTGGCGCGCAACGCGCAGTCGCTGGCCGGCATCAACAACCCGTTCAACAACTACGCGCCGATCTCCACCAAGGAGCTCAACAGCCGCTACCGCAACCTGCAGCTGGATGCCTTCCTGAAGGCCCAGGGCGTGGACGACGACCTGGTCTCGCTGGCCGACCCGGGCCTGTTCAAGCAGCTCGATGGCATGGTCACCAAGCTCAAGCCGGACCAGTGGAAGGCCTACCTGCGCTGGCGCGTGGGCGACTCGATGGCGCCCTACCTGTCCAAGGCCTACCGCGACGCCGAATTCGAATTCCGCGGCCGCGTGCTGCGTGGCGAAACCCTGCCGCCGCAGCGCTGGGAAGACGTGCTGGAGGCGATCAACGTGGCCGCCGGCCCGATGCTCGGTCGCGAATACGCCGCCCGTTACCTGTCGGCCGAAGACCGTCGCCAGGCCGCATGGATCGTCGACAAGGTGCGCGAAGTGCAGATCGAAGCGGTCAAGAACAGCAGCTGGATGAGTGCCGAAGCCAAGACCGAAGCGCAGGCCAAGCTGGCCGCGCTGAAGATCGAGATCGGCACCCCGTTGCGCGACCTCGACTACAGCGTGCAGCCGATGGGCCGCGGCTCGTTCGGCGGCAACATGCTGATCGCGTCGACCTGGCGCCATCGCGAGGAAATGAAGCGCATCGGCAAGGGCAACGCCGACCGCCGCTGGGACGTGCTGCCGCAGCAGCCGTCGCTGGCCTATGACCTGGCGCAGAACCGCCTGATCGTCACCGCTGCGATCCTGCAGGGGCCGGTGTTCAACGCCAAGGCCGACGCTGCCGACAAGTTCGGCAGCTTCGGTGGCCTGGTCGGCCACGAGCTGACCCGCGCGATCGATGCCAAGGGCGCGCTGGTCGACGCCAAGGGCGAACTGCGCAGCTGGTGGACCCCGGCCGACAAGACCGCCTGGACCCTGCTCGGCAATCGCGTGGCCGCGCAGTACAGCGCGTACGACTTCCCGGGCGTGAAGGGTGCCAAGGTCAACGGCACGCTCACCCAGGAAGAGAACCTGGCCGACATCGCCGGCCTGGAACTGGCCTGGGCCGCGTACACCGCGCAGGAGCCGAAGGCCAAGCAGGCACAGCAACAGGGCTTCTTCCGCGCGTGGTCGGCGTTGTGGGCGCAGCAGCTGTCGCCGAACGAGGCCGTGCGTCGCCTGACCGCCGACATCCGTGCACCGGGCCTGTGGCGCAGCAACGGCACGCTGGCCAACCTGCCGGCGTTCGGTGCCACCTTCAGCTGCAAGGCCGGCCAGCCGATGCAGCGCAGCGAAGCCGAGCAGATCAAGGTCTGGCGCTGAGCTAACTGCTGCAACTGGCAATGCAGAGGGCGCCTTCGGGCGCCCTTCTTTTTGCGGGTGCAGCACGATCCCGGCTTAACACCGGGCGTGCTATCGCTGCGGCTTCGTCCATCGCGGAGCCCCGACATGGCACACAAGAACACCATCTGTGTCTGGTACGACAACGGCGCGCTCGAGGCCGCCACCTTCTATGCCAGCCTCCTGCCCGACAGCGCGGTCACCGCCGTGCATCACGCGCCGGGCGACTACCCGGATGGCAAGGAAGGCAACGTGCTGACCGTCGAATTCACCGTCTGCGGCATTCCCTGCGTCGGCCTCAACGGCGGCAGCGCGTTCAAGCACAGCGAAGCGTTCTCCTTCCAGATCCAGACCGAGGACCAGGCCGAGACCGACCGCCTGTGGAATGCGATCGTCGGCAACGGCGGCCAGGAGAGCCAATGCGGCTGGTGCAAGGATCGCTGGGGCATCTCCTGGCAGATCAGCCCGCGCATGCTCATCGAAGCAGTGACCAGCAAGGACAAGGCACTGGCCAAGCGCGCCTTCAACGCGATGATGCCGATGAAGAAGATCGACATCGCCACCATCGAGGCGGCAATAAAAAAAGGGGACGGAGGGGATTAAGTCGTTTCTGCCCACCGCTGCCGACCCTGTGCGAATTGCGACTTAATCCCCTCCGTCCCCTTTTTTTGAGGTGCTGATGTCCTGGGATGCAATCATCATCGGGGGTGGCCACAACGGCCTGGTCTGTGCGGCCTATCTGGCGAAGGCCGGAAAGAAGGTGCTGGTCCTTGAACGGCGCGGCGTGCTCGGCGGAGCGGCGGTCACCGAGGAGTTCCATCCCGGCTTCCGCAACTCGGTGGCGTCGTACACGGTGTCGCTGTTGCAACCGAAGGTGATCGAAGACCTGCAACTGCATGCCCATGGGCTGCGCATTGTCACGCGCCCGGCCAACAACTTCCTGCCATTGCCCGACGACCGCTACCTGTTGTCGGCACCTGGCCGCACCCAGGCCGAAGTCGCTGGATTCTCCGCTCGGGATGCACAGCGCCTGCCAGCGTACGAAGCACGCCTGGAGATCTTCGCCGATGTACTGCGCGCGTGGGCTCTCCGCGCGCCACCGGACATCGGCGTCGCCGGCGGCTGGCGCGGCCTGCCCGCACTTTGGCAGATGGGGAAGCTCGGCCGCGAACTGGCGGCGCTGGATGCACCGCTGCGGCAGGAGCTGCTGGACCTGTTCACGCTGTCGGCGGCGGAATACCTGGACCGCTGGTTCGAGAGCGAGCCGATCAAGGCGCTGTTCGGCTTCGATGGCATCGTCGGCAACTATGCCAGTCCATACACACCGGGCAGCGCCTACGTGTTGCTGCATCACGTGTTCGGCCAGTGCAATGGCGTGAAGGGTGCATGGGGCCATGCGATGGGTGGCATGGGCGCGATCAGCCAGGCCATCGCCAGCGCGGCGCGCGAGGCCGGGGCCGAGCTGCGCGTGGATGCCGGCGTGCGACGGGTACTGACCGAACAGGGCCGCACCGTGGGGGTGGAACTGGCCAACGGCGAAACCGTGCGTGCACGCGCGGTGGTCGCCAACGTCAATCCGAAGCTGCTGTACGAACAGCTGCTGGAGCCGGCGCAGGTACCGGCTGCCACACGCGAACGCATGACGAACTGGCGCTGCGGTTCCGGCACCTTCCGGATGAACGTGGCGCTGTCGCGGCTGCCGGAGTTCCGCGCCCTGCCCGGTCCGGGCGATCACCTCAGTGCCGGCATCATCATGGCCCCCAGCCTGGACTACATGGATCGCGCCTGGCTGGATGCGCGCCGCGACGGTTGGTCGCGCGAACCGATCGTGGAAATGCTGATACCCAGTACGCTGGACGATTCACTGGCACCGCCCGGACAGCATGTGGCCAGCCTGTTCTGCCAGCACGTGGCGCCGGTACTTCCTGATGGGCGTCACTGGGATGACCACCGCGAGACGGTAGCCGACCTGATGATCGCTACCGTTGAACGCTATGCGCCCGGCTTCGCTGACAGCGTGCTCGGTCGTCAGGTGCTGTCCCCGCTCGATCTGGAACGCACCTTCGGTCTGGTCGGCGGCGACATCTTCCACGGCGCACTGAGCGCCAACCAGTTGTTCTCGGCGCGGCCGATGGTCGGCCAGGCCGGCTATCGCGGCGCCCTTCCCGGCCTGTATCTGTGTGGGTCGGGTACCCATCCCGGCGGTGGTGTTACCGGTGCACCGGGGCACAATGCGGCGCAGGTGGTGCTGCGGGACCTGTAGTGGTGTGCCGACCAACGGTCGGCACCTACGGCGTCAAATGATCCTTCGGATCATTTGACGCTGCGCAGATGGTTCGGGCGCTTCGGTGGGCCGGGCGGGCGGCGCTTGTTGAACGGCGGCTGCCCGCGCCAGTAACGGATCAGCAACCAGCCGAACAGCATGCCGCCCAGGTGCGCGAAATGGGCCACGCCCGGCTGCCAGCCGGTCATGCCCAGCACCAGCTCACCCACGCCGAACAGGATCACGAAGGTACGCGCCTTCATCGGGATCGGCGGGAACAGCAGCATCACCCGCTGGTTGGGGAACAGCATGCCGTAGGCCAGCAGCAGGCCAAACACGCCACCGGAGGCGCCCAGCACCGTCGCCGGGTTTTCCAGCAGCGTGCCCACCAGCAGCTGGCAGACGCCTGCACCAGCCACGCACACCAGGTAATACAGCAGGAAGCGCTTCTCGCCCCAGGTCTGCTCCAGCGGCGCGCCGAACATGAAGACCGCCAGCATGTTGAAGAACAGGTGGCCGAAGCTGGCATGCAGGAAGCCATAGGTCAGCAGCTGCCACGGCTGGAAGTTGCCGCCCGGCGAGAACGCATCGAAGCCCTGCTGCAGCGGTTGCAGCATGAACGGCTCGAAGGTCTGCATGCCGAGCAGGAACGGCTGCTGCAGCAGGAACAGGATCGCATTGGCGATCAGCAGGGCCTTGGTGACGGTTGGCAGTCGCGGGAACATGGGAGTACCGGCATGGAACGGCCTCCATCATAGCCGCAGCACCGTGTCTTGTTGGCGGCCCTCAGGTCCGGCCTGTTCAGTCGCCAGCGGTGCTCAGACCGGGCCCCACACAGCGGCATCCAGTGCCGCTGCCGGATCAGCCGCCGGCATCCGCACCCGGCCGTTCTCCACCACCACGCCCTCCGCGCGCAACCGCTGTGACTGCTCGCGCCATCCGGCCGACCCTTCTTCCATGGCGATGCGCCCATCCGAGCGCAGCACGCGGTGCCAGGGCAGGTCCGGGTCGTCGTTCTGGCCCAGGATGCGCGCGGTCAGCCGCGCACGCCCGGGCAGGCCCGCGCGCATCGCTACCTGCCCATAACCCATCACCTGCCCTACGGGGATCGCGCGGATCACCGCCAGGATGCGCGCACGCGCCTGCTCCGGTGTCAGCGCCGCAGGCGGGTCACCAGCAGTACGCCGATCAGTACCAGCACGGTGCCGGCGATCTGCGCCGGCCCCATCGGTTCGTCGAGCAGCCATAGGCTCATCACGATGGTGGAAACAGGGCCCAGCATACCGACCTGCGCGGCCAGCGACGAACCCACGCGCTGCACCGCCAGCATGATCGCCAGCACCGGCAGCACCGTGCACACGGTGGCATTGACCAGCGACAGCCATTGCACTGGCGCCGGTGCCTGCCACAGCAACGGCAGCGGATGGGTCACCGCGAAATGCAGCAGCACCAGCACGCTGGCCACGCAGCTGGCATAGGCGGTCAACCGCACCGCGCCGATGCGTGCGACCACCTGCCCACTGCCGAACAGGTACAGCGCGTAGCTGAGCGCACTGCCCAGTACCAGCAGGCTGCCGACGATGATCTGCCCGCCCTCGCGCTGCAGATCGTGGCCGAAGGCGAGCAGCACGCCCAGATAGCTCAGCACCAGCGCGCCGATCTGCCACCGACCGGGCCGCTGGCGCGCCAGCAGCACGTTGATCAGCAGCACCAGGGTCGGGTTCAAGTAAAGAATCAGGCGCTCAAGGGTCACGCTGATGTACTGCAGGCCCTGGAAGTCGAGCAGACTGGACAGGTAGTAGCCGGTGAAGCCCAGCCACAACACGCGGGCACGGTCGGCCCAGGACAGCGGCTCGGCCCGGCGCGCGGACCACAGTGCCATCAGTACGAACAGCGGTAGCGCCATCAGCATGCGCAGGGCGAGCAGCGTGGTGGCATCCACGCCGTGACGCAGGCCGAGCTTGACGATGACGGCCTTGCCGGAGGCGGCGATGGCGCCGATCGTGGCCAGGCCGATGCCTCCCAGCGCGATGCGTGGGGAAGCGGTGGCGATACGGGAAGCGGGGCTGGACATCAGGACGACGGCGGGCCGCACGGGGCGGCCAGGGAAGGCGTAAGGGCGTCCATTGTCGCATGGGTGCGCCTGGTGACCTGGAGAGCCGAGCCTGCGCTCGGCTGCCCCTGTCTGCACAGAACGCAGCCGAGCATAGGATCGGCTCTAAAACCGTCCAGCTCAGCGCATCAGCACCACTTCCTCGGCCGAGGTCGGGTGGATCGCCACGGTGTCGTCGAACTGGGCCTTGGTCGCGCCCATCTTCACCGCCACCGCAAAGCCCTGCAGGATCTCGTCGGCCGCTTCGCCCAGCAGGTGGATGCCCACCACCCGTTCTTCCGGACCGGCACAGACCATCTTGAACAGGCTGCGCTGGGTGCCGTTGGCCAGCGCCTGCAGCATCGGACGGAAACGGCTGTGGTAGACGGTCACCTGATCGAACCGCGCGCGCGCCTCTTCTTCGCTCATGCCCACCGCGCCCAGCGGTGGATGCGAGAACACCACGCTGGCCACGTTCTCGTAATCCATCTTCGACTGCGGGCGGCCACCGAACAGGCGGTCCATCAGCCGCCGCGAAGCGGCCACCGCCACCGGGGTCAGGCCGACCTTGCCAGCGATGTCGCCCACCGCGTGCACGCTCGGCACACACGTGGTCTGCCATTCGTCCACCTGCACCTGCTGGTGTTCGCCGATACCGATGCCGAGCGCTTCCAGGCCCAGATCGCGGCTGTTGCCACGGCGGCCGGTGGCAAAGAACACCGCGTCGAACACGCTGTCGAGCGGGCCATCATGGCCGAATGCACGTACGCGTTCGCCATCGCGCTGCAGCTCGCGCAGGCGATAGCCGAAATGGATGCGCACGCCCTGCTGCTTCAGGTTCTCGGCCAGCTGATCGGTCAGCTCGTAATCGAAGCGATCCAGCAGCCGCTGGCCACGCACCAGCAGGCTCACCTTGCCGCCCAGTGCCTGCAGCAGGCCGGCCAGCTCCACCGCGATGTAACCGCCACCGATGATCGCCACCTCGGCCGGTGCCGCGCGCAGATCGAAGAAATCATCGGAGACCAGGCCCAGTTCGGCACCGGGGATGTCAGGCCGCAGCGGGTGCGCGCCGGTGGCGATCAGGATGTGTTCAGCGCTGTAACGCACGCCATCGCTGCAGGCCACGGTATGCGCATCGAGCAGATGACCGCGCGCCGGAATGCGCACCACGCCGGTTTCGTCCAGGCGCTTGTGGTAGCTGGTGTGGATGTTGCTGATGTAGGCCTGGCGATGGATCACCAGCTCCTGCCACGACAATGCCGGGCGTGCCTTGACATCGAAACCCATCGCACTGGCCAGGCCGATGCGCTCGTGCAGGTCGGCCGCCAGCCACATGGCCTTCTTCGGCACGCAGCCGACGTTGACGCAGGTCCCGCCCAGTTCACCAGGCTCCAGCAGCGCCACGCGCTTGCCGTGCTGCGCGGCGCGGATCGCGCCAGCCAGGCCGGCGGAACCACCGCCAAGGACGATCAGGTCGTAATCATAGGGTGCAGTGCTCATCGGAATCGCTCGGGTCGGTAAGGGGCAGGATCGATCGCCGGCGTGCGGCCGCAGACGAGATCGGCGATCAGCTGGCCGGTGCCGGCGCTCATGCTGATGCCGAGCATGCCATGCCCCGCTGCAAGCCAGACGTGAGGATGCGCGGGCGCGCGGCCGATCAACGGCACGTCGTCCACGCTCATGGGGCGCCACCCGCACCACTGCTCCTGCAGCTGCACACCACGTGGCGCGCGCAGGTAGTGGTCGGCGGCCTGCTGCAAGGCCTGCAGGCGGGTCGTGCGCAGCTGCGGATCGGCACCGGCGAATTCCATGGTACCGCCCAGCCGCAGCGCTTCGCGCCAGGCGATCACGAACACGGAATGGTCCTTCAGCACGACTGGACGCTGCGGCACCTGCGCCGGTCGTGACCAGGTCAGCGAGTAGCCCTTGCCGGGTTGGATCGGCACGCGCAGACCCAGTTGCCGCGCCCAGCTCGGTGACCACGGCCCGGTCGCCAGCACCAGCTCTCGCGCCAGCAGCATGCGTTCACCGACACGCACGCGCACACCCTGCGCATCGGCGCTGAAATCCTCCACGTCCGACTGCTCTTCGATCACCACGCCCTGTGCGCGCAGCACGCGCGCCAGTTCGGCGGTGTAGCGGTCCGGACGCAGCTGGGCATCGCCGGGGAAGTGGATCGCACCGGCAAGGCGATCATGAAACGCCGGATTGTCGCGCGCGTAGTCGGTGCCATTGATGCGCGCCGAGGCAATGCCCTGTGCGTTCAGCGCCTCACACTCGGCAGCGTGGTGATCGAAATTGCGGGCGTCACCGAACACATAGTCCAGACCGCGCGCCTCGAACTCGCAGTCCAGCGCATGCGTCTGCACCCACTGCGCCAGGCGCAGCCGTGAATCATTCAACAATGCGCCGCGTGCCCGCGTGGCGTGCAGCCAGTCGCGTGCGTTGCAGCGCGCCCCGAACTGCAGCAGCCAGCGCCACAATGCTGGGTCCAGGCGTGTACGCACGTACAGCGGCGCACGCGGATCGAGCATCCAGCGCAGCGCGCGCAACGGCACGCCGGGCGCTGCCAGCGGTGGCGCGTGGCTGGGGGTGATGGTGCCGCAGTTGCCATGCGAAGTCGCGCCGCCGACACGCCCACGGTCGATCACGCGTACCTGCCGGCCCTGTGCACGCAGCGCGAGTGCGACAGCCAGTCCAATGGCACCGGCGCCGACCACGATCACATCCTCGCGCGCGCCCTGCATCGATCAGCCCTGGCCGGCCTCGCGCCGCATCGGCGGCCACTGCCGATAGGTCATCGCGCGCCACAGCCATTCCATCGGCCCAAAGCGGAAGCGGCGCAGCCATACGTGCGAGATGCCCACCTGCACGGTGAACAGCAGCAGCGCGAACATCAACTGCACGCTGCGTGGCATCGTTTCGAACGCGCCCAGGCCGTAGTGGTAGAACAGCCAGGTGCACAGCAGCGACTGGCCGAGGTAATGGGTCAACGCCATGCGCCCGACCGGCGCCAGCCAGCCCAGCCGCGCGCGGCAGTGTACGATCCAGGCCAGGTAACCCAGGCACATCGGCAGGCCGCCGATCGTCACCAACGCCATCGCCGCCGTAACCGGCAGATCGTAAGCGCCCGGCGCCAGATACGGCTTCCAGGCAACACCCAGCAGCGTGACCAGCAGGCCGAAGGGCAGCGCCCCCCAACGCAACACCGCATACAGCCGCGGGAAGCGATCCGGCGTGGCCAGCGCGCCGCTGCCGGCAAACCAGCTGCCGATCAGGAACATGCCCAGCACTTCCGGGCCGGTGATCAGCATCGCCCCCATCGACGTGCCGAACTCGCTCAGCCGCTGCGCATTGGCCTGCATCCAGCTGCCCTGCCCGTACACCAGGCGCTGCAGATCGATGCTCTGCTGCGCGTCGGTGAGCATCTTCCGCACGTCCTCCGCCGAAGCCATCGACACCATCGCGCCGACCAGCAGCATCATCGCCACACCGCCGAGATAGACCGTTACACCCATCCACGGCAGCCAGCTGCGCGGCGCCTCGCGGCATGCCAGCAACGGCAACGAGACCAACGCGTACATCACCAGGATGTCGCCGGACCAGACCAGCAGCGCGTGGCACAGGCCGATCAGCAGCAGGCCAGCGCTGCGGCGCAGGTAGAACGGGGTGAAGTCACGCCCGGCCGCCTCGGCGCGCTGCGCCATCACCGCGAAGCCGGCGCCGAACAGCAACGAGAACAGGGTGAAGAACTTCCCCTGCACGAATACGTAGACAAAGGCATCGGCCCAGTAGTCGATACCCTGCCAATGCACGTCGATGCCGGTGAAGGCCAGGTCCAGCGGTCCGCTGAAGGCCTCGATGTTCATCAGCAGGATGCCCAGCAGCGCAGCACCGCGCAGCACGTCCAGCACGGCGATGCGTTCGCCGGAAGCCACCGGCTGCAGGGAAGGAGAAGCGGCGTTCACGGGGCGTCCGTCGGGCAGGTCCGCCATTATGCCGCCGGCCCGCGTGCCATGGATGGCCGCGCCGTGTTCCAGAAACGCAATGGCCCGCCGAAGCGGGCCGTTGCTGCCATCATGATCGCGCTGCGATCAGTGGTGGTGACCGCCGTCGCCGTGGACGTGGCCGTGGTCGATCTCTTCCTTGCCGGCTTCGCGCACATCGACGATTTCCACGTCGAAGTGCAGGTCCTTGCCAGCCATCGGATGGTTCAGGTCGACGTCGACGACGCTCATGCCGACCTTCTGCACGGTCACCGCACGCGGGCCGAAGTTGGTCTGCAGCACGACCTGCTGGCCCGGAGCCAGCTTGGTGTTGCCGAAATGCTTCTTCGGCACGCGCTGGGACAGGCCCTCGCGGCGCTCGCCGTAGGCATCGGCTGCGTTGACGTCAACGCTGAAGGTCGCGCCGGCTTCCTTGTCCATCATGGCGTTTTCCAGGCCCGGGATGATGTTGCCGTGGCCGATCAGGATCGCCAGCGGCTCGCCGCGGTCCTTGGACGATTCGATCGGCTCCTGGCCGACTTCGGAAACGGTGTAGTGGAAGCGGACAACGCGGTCTTTTTCGATCTTCATGCGCAACTCTGTCTGGATCTGCCGGAGGCAGGCGGGTTGGGGCGGGTTGTCGCCCGGCGGGGACGCCGCCATCATGACGGCCAATCCCAAGGTGGCGCATTATCCGGAGAACATGCACATCACGCCAGTTTCGTCCGGCCTGCGCCGGCTCCTCGTCCCGGCCCTGCTGCTGGCCCTGCCCGTGCTGATGACCGCCTGCGGCGGCGGCAAGGCCACCCGCCCCGCTCCGCCCCCGCCGACCGCGAACTGGCCGAAGACCGTGCCGGACAACCCCGAGGCGGCCAACTCGGTACTGATGCGTGCCATCAGCCTGGTCGGCACCCCCTACCGCTATGGCGGCAACACCCCGGATTCCGGCTTCGACTGCAGCGGCCTGGTGGCCTATGTCTATCGCGAGATGCTGGACCTGAAACTGCCGCGCACCTCGCGCGACCTGGCGGCGGTACAGGGTCCGAAGATCGATCCGCAGCGCCTGGCCACCGGCGACCTGGTGTTCTTCGGCAGCCGCGGCAGCGTCACCCATGTCGGTATCTATGTCGGTGAAGGGCGTTTCGTGCATGCGCCGAGCACCGGCGGCACCGTGCGCCTCGACTCGCTCAGCGGTCCCTACTGGAAGGACCACTACACAGGGGCGAAACGCGTCCTTCGCTAAAATGAACAGGCGATATGTTCAAAACTGTGACGAACATCACCATTCAACTAACGAATTACTAACGGAATTTTTAACTTATCCGCGCTTTTACAGGGCATGATGCCCCATCGTTTTTTTCCTGTGACCGACGCGTGACGACTGACGACCTGAAAAGCGAAGGCCAGACTTCCGTATCTTCACGTAGTGCCCGCCCGCTGTTGCTTGGCCTGGCACTGTGTCTGACCAGCCTTCCGGCCTGGTCGCAGACTGCTCCGAACCGTTCCGATGTGAGCCCGGCCCCGGTGGCCGAGAGCACCGCCCGACCGGCCGCCAAGGCCGAGGCTGCCGCTACGCAACGCAGCCGCGTCGACGCCGCCGCCAGTGCTACCCTGGCGGCCCTGCTGCCTCACCTGGCCGCCAACGACACCATTCCGCTGATGGACCGCTCGGCCGTGGTGGCCGGTGACCTCAGCCGCCTCCTCGCCAACTACGACACCAGCAGCGCTGCCAATGGCAGCGTTGTCGGCACCGCGGCCGACAATGGCAAGGTGCAGTCGCTGCTGCGTCGCGCGATGACCCTGCTGGGCACCCCATACCGTTGGGGCGGCAGCAACCCGGACAGCGGCTTCGACTGCAGTGGTCTGGTCGGCTACGTGTTCCGCTCGGCCCTGGGCATTGAGCTGCCGCGCGTCTCGCGCGAAATGGCACATGACGACAACGCCGAACTGATCAACGACCGCACCGCGCTGGCCGCCGGTGACCTGGTGTTCTTCGGCCGCAAGGGCCGCGTCGATCACGTCGGCATCTATGTGGGTGATGGCCGCTTCCTGCACGCACCGAGCTCGGGCAAGGACGTGCGCGTGGACACCCTGCTCAGCGGCTACTGGGGCAACAAGTTCATGCAGGCCCGCCGGGTCGATCTCTGATCTGGCCGGTTGGCGCTACCACGCCGCCTGACACGAGAAGGCCGCTGCCCTGCAGCGGCTTTTTTGTTAGGCCCGCGCAATGGTGGGTAGCTGCCGATCTTGGTCGGCACCGCCTCCATCCACGCATGGCGTGGATCTACCAGGCCCGGCTTGACCGCCACCGCGCCAGCCAGCTCCCAAACAAAAAGCCCGCCGTTCAGGGCGGGCCTATCGTCGTCTCCACACACCCTCAGCCGCGTGGCGGCGTCGGATCGGGGTCGTCCACACCCACATTGCTGGACGGATTGTCATACACCGCCTGGTCGAGCAGCCCGGTTTCCTTGGCCACGATCACCGGCACCAGCATCTGGCCGGTCACGTTCGTCATCGTGCGCATCATGTCGAGGATGCGGTCGATGGCATACAGGTAGCCGATCGTCTCCAACGGCAGGTTGGCCGCGCTCAGCACCACCGTAGCCATGATCACCGCGGTACCCGGAACACCGGCCGTACCGAAGCTGCCCAGCACCGAAGCAATCAGCACCACCACGTACTGTTCAGGGGTCAGCGGCACACCGCTGTACTGCGCGATGAACACCGCGCACAGCGCCGGGTAGATGGCACCGCAGCCGTCCATCTTGATGCTGGCGCCCAGCGGCACCGCAAACGAACCGTAATCCTTGTTCACGCCCAGGTTGTGGGTGATCGAACGCAGTGCCACCGGCATCGCCGCAAAGCTGGAAGAGCTGACGAACGCAACCTGCATGCCCGGCGCCGCACCACGGAAGAACTTCAGCGGGTTCAATCCGTGCGCCAGCAGCAGTGCGCTGTACACCACCACGATGTGCAGGGCGCAGGCCACGTACAGGGCCAGCACGAAATGCCCCAGCGGCAGCAGCTTCTCGAACCCGTAGCTGCCGACCAGGCCGGCGATCAGGCCAAAGGTGCCGATCGGGGTGACTTCCAGCACGAAGCGGGTCACCTGGATCATGATGTCGCTCATCTGGCCGACCAGCTTGCGCGCCTCGGTCACCTTCTCGCCGAGCTTGACGATGGCGAAGCCGACCAGGCCGGCGAAGAAGATGACCGGCAGAATCGAGCCACGGCCGGCGGCCAGCACGGTTTCGCCGGCCGCGTTGACCTTGGTGCCGATACCGGACAACGCATAGAAGACATTGGCCGGTACCACGTCCAGCAGCACCTGCACCACGCTGGGCACTTCGCGCGGCACGTAATTGCTGGCCATCGTCAGCTGCAGGCCACCGGCGCCGGGCTGCAGCACGCTGCCCACGCCCAGGCCGACGCACACCGCCAACGCAGCGGTGATCACGAACCACAGGAAGGTGCGGCCACTGAGCGCGGCAACCGACTTCTGGCCGTGCAGCGAGGAGATCGCATTGATGACCGCGAAGAACACCAGCGGCACGGCGATCATCTTGATCAGGGTGACGTACAGCTCGCCAAGCGGGCCGAACCACGTTTCCGCGGCCGGGCCGAGCGCCCAGCCGGCCAGCGCGCCGAGCACGAAGCCACCGACCACGCGCTGCCAGAATGGAATCCGCAGCCAGGCAGAGACCAGCTTCATAGGCAATCCAGAGGGAAGGAAGGGATGCTGGCACGATAGCCCATCAACGGCTGGGGAACGACCGCCCGACCGGCAAATCAGTGTGTCATCGGCGTGCCTTGCGAGGGCGGGCATAATGAACGTCCCGTTACAGTTTGTGAGATCCCAGCGTCCATGCGCCGTTCCGTCTCCCTGTTGGCCGCCTGCGCCACCACCCTGCTGCTGGGCGCCTGCGCCAGCACCATCCCCGCCACTGCCCCGGCCGGCCTCAAGGTCGCCGTCGACCCCGTCGCCCACCCGGCCGGCGAGACCCCGCAGTGGTGGTACCGCAGTGGCGCCGCCCAGGCCGCCGCCAACGGTGCGATGTCCGGCAAGGCCAAGAACGTCATCCTGTTCCTCGGCGACGGCATGAGCCTGACCACCGTGGCCGCCTCGCGCATCTACGAGGGCCAGCGCAAAGGTGGCTCCGGTGAAGAGAACCTGCTGTCCTGGGAGCGCTTCCCGGCCACGGCATTCAGCAAGACCTACAACACCGATTCGCAGACGCCCGATTCGGCCGGCACCATGACCGCCATCACCACCGGCGTGAAGACCCACATGGGTGCGATCGGCGTCAGCGCCGGCAGCCGGACCGACTGTGCCGACAGCCTGTCCAAGGGCCTGCTGACCTGGCTGCAGCTGGCCGACAGCGCCGGTCTGGCTACCGGCGTGGTCTCCACCGCGCGCCTGACCCATGCCACCCCGGCCGCCACCTACGCGCACTCGCCCGAGCGCAACTGGGAAAACGACACCGACCTGACCGAAGCCGCCAAGGCGGCCGGCTGCAAGGACATCGCCCAGCAGCTGCTGTCGACCTCACGCTATGGTCGCGGCCCCCTGGTCGCCCTCGGTGGCGGCCGCGGTGAATTCACCACCGTGGAAGAGCGCGATCCGGAATACGACGACAAGGTCGGCCAGCGCCTGGATGGCCGCAGCCTGGTGCGGGAATGGCAGCAGGCGCACCCGCAGGGTGCCTACGTGTGGAACAGCAAGCAGCTGGCCGCCGCCGCCAACGCACCGGCCATCCTTGGCCTGTTCGAGCCGGACCACATGCGCTACGAGTACGAGCGCCCGCAGGATCCGGGCGGCGAGCCGAGCCTGGCCGAACTGACGGCCGCAGCGATCAAGAATCTGTCAAAGCACCAGGAAGGCTACGTGCTGATGATCGAAGGCGCGCGCATCGACCACGCCAACCACAGCGGCAATGCCTACCGTGCACTGACCGAGACCGTGGCCCTGTCCGACGCAGTGCGCGTGGCCAACGAACTGACCTCCGCCGACGACACCCTGATCATCGTCACCGCCGACCACTCGCACACGCTGAACTTCGTCGGCTACCCGGCGCGCGGCAACCCGATCCTGGGCAAGGTCAAGGACAAGGGCGGCGAAGATGGCGCCGGCAAGCTGGACTACGCGCTGGACGGCACCGGCCAGCCGTACACCACGCTGAGCTACGCCAACGGCCCGGGCCACACCGGCAGCAGCAACCAGCAGCCGGCCGGCCCGAAGCGTTACCCGCACAACCCGAGCAGCTTCGAACCGGCCAACGGCCGCCCGAACCTGCGCGAGGTCGACACCGAGCATCCGGACTACATGCAGGAAGCACTGGTGCCGATGAAGTCCGAATCGCACGGCGGCGAAGACGTCGGTATCTGGGCACGCGGCCCGGGCAGCAAGGCGATCCGCGGCACGCTGGAACAGAACGCGATCTACCACATGATCGTGCAGGCCACCCCAGCCCTGCGCGAGCGCCTGTGCCAGGCCGGCACCTGCGATGACAAGGGCGTGCCGGTGCAGCTCCCGGCACCGACCGCGTTCGAGCGCAAGGCCGAGGCCAAGTGATCGCACGGCAGGCCCGCCCTGACGCTGCCAGCGGCCGCTTCGCGCGGTCGCTGGCCCTGCTTGGCATGCTGGTCAGCGCCACTGCAGCGGCACAGGCACCGGCATGCAAGCTGCTGACCGACGAGCACGGGTTGTGGCCGCTGCCCAACTGCGAGGTGATCGATCACCGGCCGAAGATCAGCGCCGACACGCTGAAGGACCTGAATTACGACGACCACGGCCTGGCAGTGGTGTACGCCGACCAGGGTTTCCACTACGTCGACCGCAAGGGCCGCAGCCTGCCGGTGCTGACCTGGGACAACGGCCCGGAAACGCCGCAGGAAGGCCTGCTGCGCGCCCGCGTAGGCAACCGCGTGGGTTACTTCGACCTGACGTTCCGCCAGGTGGTGCCCGGCACCTTCGATTTCGCATGGCCGTTCCAGGACGGCGTGGCCGAGGTCTGCAATGGTTGCCGTCGTGGTACGCCGGATGCCGATGGCCACACGCCGATGGAAGGCGGAGAGTGGTTCCGCATCGACCGTTCGGGTCGTCGGGTGAAGTAAAGTTTCGGCAGGGCTGCGCCCTGCACCTGCAGACGCCAAAGCAAGATCAAAAGCGGCTCTGGTTTTCTGTGAGTTGGGTGGGGCGATGTGGGTGGGCAGGACACGCCGTAAACCCATCCCTGGGGGCTCGATGGCGCCATCCATGGCGCCAACGGTCCTGCCCACCCACACCGCCCCACCCCCGACAGATTTCCGATGACGGTTGGACCATCCACGCCCTGCGTGGATGAAATCTGTCAAATATCGAAATAAATCGGGGTCAGATCCGTTTTCCGCAGGAAAACGGATCTGACCCCATGAGCAACCCGACAGTTCGCAGGAAACTGTCGAAGGCGGGGTGGGTCCGGTTGCGGGAGTGTCCGCGGCATGGATGCCGCGGCCAAGCCCCCAAGGACGGGTTTACGGCGTCTCCCGCAACCGGACCCACCCGGCCAACCTTCAGGAAACCAGCTTCTGCCGTTGCTGTTGCTGTTGCTCTGGCTCGTAGCGGGTGCAGGGCGCAGCCCTGCCAAGTAAACCCCACCCTATACTTGCCACCGTGACTGCCTTCCCTGCCCTCGTTCCGCTGGATGCGCCGCTGCTGGTGGGCTACAGCGGTGGCGTCGACTCCACCGTGCTGCTGCACTGGCTGTGGCGCTGCGCGCAGACTTCCGGCACCGCCCTGCGCGCGGTGCACGTGCATCACGGCCTGCAACCCGATGCGGATGACTGGGTGCTGCACTGCCAGCAGCAATGCGACGCCTGGGGCATTGAGCTGGCCGTGCACCGCGTGCAGGTCGAGAACGGCACAGGCCTGGGCACCGAAGGTGCCGCGCGACAGGCACGACGTGCCGCGTTCGCGGCTGAGCTGCGCGACGGCGAAACGCTGGCACTGGCGCAGCACCAGGACGACCAGGCCGAGACCTTCCTGTTGCGCGCCCTGCGCGCTTCCGGCGTCGATGGCCTGGCGGGGATGTCCACGCACAGCCGCCTTGGCGAACATCCCTTGTGGCGCCCGCTGCTGGCGGTACCACGCAGTGCACTGCTCGACTACGCGCGCCAGCACGCGCTGCGCTGGATCGAAGACCCCAGCAACGCGGAAGACCACGCCGATCGCAACTTCCTGCGCCTGCAGGTGTTGCCGTTGCTGCGCCAGCGCTGGCCGCATGCGGCTGCAGCATTGGCGGGCAGCGCGACGCATTGCCGGCAGACCCGCGAACTGCTGGACGAGGAAGACGCTGAGCTGATCGCGCATCTGGAAGTGGCACCGCGCGTGCTGTCACTGGAACTGCTGCGCCAGATGTCGCCGCGCCGCGCGGCACGCGTGCTGCGCGCGTGGGTGCTGGGCCATGATGCGGCACCGTTGCCGGCCTCGGTGTTGCAGCAGGCGCTGGAAGAGCTGTTGCCGGCCGACACCGACCGCCAGGCGCGTGTGCGCTGGCAGCAGCACGTGATCCAGCAATGGCGCGACCACGCCTATCTGCTGCCGGCCCGGCTGCCCTCGCTGCCCCTCGACTGGCAGGCCGTGTGGGATGGCCGTGCACCGCTGCCATTGCCCGACGGCGGCCAGCTGAGCCTGCTGGGCGCCGGCGCTTTCGAACAGCCACTGCAGGTCCGTGCACGCGTGGGCGGCGAGCGCATCCTGCTGCCGGGTCGCCAGCATTCGCACGCGCTGAAGGACTGCCTGCAACGCGAGCACCTCGCCCCCTGGCGACGCGCGCAGCTGCCGCTGATCTTTGATGGCCCGCAGTTGCTGGCCGCCGCCGACCTGGTCATCGCCGCACCGCTGCAGGCCTGGTTGCAGGCGCATGACGCGCAGTTGCAGTGGCGCCCGGGCGGCTGGTGAATTGACCCCCGCGCGCGGCCCGTCCACACTTGCCGCATGGCCAAGAAGTCCCCCGAAAACGCCTCCCCCGTCGCCCAGTTCGAGCAGTCGCTCGAATCGCTGGAGCAGCTGGTGGAGCAGATGGAAACCGGCGAGCTGAGCCTGGAAGCTTCGCTCAGTGCTTACGAGCGTGGTGTCGGTCTGTACCGCCAGTGCCAGCAGGCGCTGGAGCAGGCCGAACTGCGCGTGCGCCTGCTCAGTGATCCGGCGCAGCCGGAAGCCTCCGAGCCCTTCGACCCGCCCAGCCATGACGGCTGAGGTTCTGTTCGCGCGCTGGCGCGACCGTATCGAAAGCCAGCTCGATGCCGCCCTGCCCTCGCCTGCCGAGGCGCCGCAGCGCCTGCATCAGGCCATGCGCTATTCGGTGCTTGGTGGCGGCAAGCGCATGCGGCCCCTGCTGGTCTACGCCAGTGGCCACCTGTTCGGTGCGCAGCCGGAAAGCCTGGATGCGGCGGCCATGTCCGTCGAGCTGATCCATGCCTATTCGCTGGTGCATGACGACCTTCCGGCGATGGATGACGACGCCCTGCGTCGCGGCAAGCCCACCACCCACATCGCCTTCGACGAAGCCACCGCGATCCTTGCTGGCGACGCCCTGCAGACCCGCGCCTTCGGCCTGCTGGCCGATGCGCCGCTGCCGGCTACCCTGCGCGTCGCCTGTCTGCAGACCCTGGCCCACGCCTCCGGCGCGTCCGGCATGTGTGGCGGCCAGGCGCTGGACATCGATGCCACCGGCCAGCAGCAGACGCTGGCGGCGCTGACCCGCATGCACGCGCTGAAGACCGGCGCGCTGATCCGCGCGGCAGTGCGCATGGGCGCGCTGTGCGGCCAGGCCCACGAACCGCAGCTGGCCCAGCTCGACAGTTTCGCCGATGCACTCGGCCTGGCCTTCCAGGTCCGCGATGACATCCTCGATGTCGAAGCCAGTTCCGAACAGCTGGGCAAGACTGCCGGCAAGGACCAGGCGCAGGACAAGAGCACCTTCCCCGCCCTGCTTGGCATGGACGGCGCAAAGGCCCAGCTGCACGAGCTCGCAGCGCGCATGCAGTCGATCCTGGCCGGGTATGGCGAGGAAGCCGACGCGCTGCGCGCGCTGGCGACGCTGGCGGTGGAACGCGATCACTGATCGCTGCACGCGGCCCGGCATTCCCCGCACACGAAAACGCCCGGCAGTGCCGGGCGTTTTCAGTTCCGCGTGCGGACGATCCTACTTGATCAGGCGCAGCGCGAACGGGTAGCGATAGGCTTCGCCGTTGTTGGCCTTGACCGCAGCGATGATGCTGAACACCAGGCTGATGATGCCGACGATCGGGGCCAGGAACACGCCGATGATCACGATGGTGAGGATCATGCTGATGACCATGGCGATGGTCACGGTGATCTGGAAGTTCAGGGCTTCCTTGGCCTGGTCGGTCACGAAGGCCTTGCCAGCATCGTCCTTGTTGATCAGCCAGATGATCAGCGCGCCGATGAAGCCGGTGAAGATGCCCAGCAGGTGCGCGGCCAGGGCCATGGTGCGCTGGTCGGCCGGAACGTCGGCGGTGGCCGGTGGCGGCGGCGGGACGTTATCGAATTCACTCACGACAAAACTCCTTTTCATTGGGTGGTCTTGACCAACCAGCACCCAGCTGATCGCGTCAGGCGGGCATAGCTTACGCCATCGACGGCATCAATCATTACCTGCGATGGTCATCCGCCCCAACAGGATCGAACCGGTCCGGATGTGCGAGCGGGGATCAACGTCGCTGCCGACCGCCTCGATGCTGCTGAACATCTCGCGCAGGTTGCCGGCGATGGTGATGCCGTCCACCGGGTACTGGATCTCGCCGTTCTCGACCCGGAAGCCACCCGCGCCACGCGAATAGTCGCCGGTCACGCCGTTCACGCCCTGCCCCATCAGCTCGGTCACCAGCAGGCCATCGCCCATCTGCCGCGCGATGTCCTGCAGCGGGCCGGCATTGGCCGCCAACTGCAGGTTGTGCACGCCACCGGCGTTGGCGGTGGTCTGAAGGCCCAGCTTGCGTGCCGAGTAGCTGCCCAGCACATAGCGCTGCAGCACGCCGTCGCGGACCAGAGCCGAGGCCCGGGTGGCCACGCCGTCGCCGTCGAAGGCGGCCGAGCGCAGGCCACGACGCAGGTGGGGCAGTTCCTCGATCTGCATCCAGTCCGGGAACAGCTGCTGGCCAACGCTGTCCAGCAGGAAGCTGGCCTGGCGATACAGAGCACCGCCGGACACCGCCGACAGCAGGTGCCCGACCAGGCTGCGCGCCACTTCCGGGGCGAACAGCACCGGCATGCTGCCGGTGGCCAGCGATCGTGGCTGCAGGCGGGCGACAGTACGCTCGGCGGCACGACGTCCGACCAGGCCGACGTCCTCCAGGTCCTCGCGAGCCAGCGCACTGGTGTACCAGCCGTCACGCTGCATGCCATCGCCCTGCCCGGCGATCAGCGCACAACCGACCGAATGGTGGGTGCCGCGCTCACGGCCGATGAAACCATGCGAATTGGCATAGACCGACAGGCTCTGCATGCTCGACACCGAGGCGCCGTCGGAATTGCGGATCTGCGCATCGGCCTCACGGCCTGCGGCTTCGCAAGCCAGGGCCAGGTCCACCGCCTCGTCGGCCTGCAGCGCCCACGGGTGCCAGCCGTCCAGGTCCGGGAAGTGGGTGGCCATCAGCGCCGCCTCGGCCAGGCCGGCGGCCGCGTCATCTTCGGTATGCCGGGCGATGGCGCAGGCCTGCTCGACCGTGGCCGCCAGGCTGGCCTCGTTCAGGTCGCCGGTGCTGGCGCTGCCCTTGCGTTGGCCGAAATACACAGTGACGGCGATGCCGCGGTCGCGGGTGGACTGCACGGTTTCGACCTCGCCGAGGCGGACATTCACCTCCAGCCCACGGTCTTCGCTGCAGCTGACTTCAGCCTGGCTGGCGCCCAGCGCGCGGGCGCGGTCGAGCAGCTGCTGGGAGAGGTCGGCCAGCCGTTCCAGCCGGGCCGGGCTGTCGTCGCCGACGGCGGCTTCAGGGGCGATCACGTTCAATGCTTTATCCTGTACGGGTTGGGCCCGGCATCACGCCGGGCGACTTTTTTTGAAATCAGGTATGGACGATGCGCGGACGCGACGAAGAAACCGGTGAATTCCACGACAAGAGCCGCAGCCAGAACCGGCGCGACGCGCTCGACGTCCTGGCCCTGGGCGAAAAACTGGTGTCGCTGACACCGGCCCAGCTGGCGCGCCTGCCGATCCCGGAAGACCTGCTGCCGCACATCGCCGAGTGCAAGCGCATCACCGCGCACATCGCCCACAAGCGCCAGCTGGCGTTCCTGGCCAAGCACATGCGCCGCGAAGAAGAAGCCACGCTGGATGCGATCCGCGATGCGCTGGATGCCAACAGCGAAACCGGCCGCCGCGAAGTGGCGATGATGCACCGCGTGGAAGACTGGCGCGAGCGCCTGCTGGCCGAAGGTGACAAGGCGCTGGCCGCCCTGCTGGACGATTACCCGCAGGCCGACCGCCAGCAGCTGCGCACGCTGGTGCGCAATGCGCAGGCCGAGAAGGCGAAGAACAAGCCGCCGCGTGCCTATCGCGAGATCTACCAGGTGCTGCGCGCACTGATGCTGCCGGCGGCGCTCGGCCTGAAGGCCAGCGCCGAAGACGCTGGCCACGTCGAAGCCGACGAGGCCGACGAGGACTGAGTCCGCGCTGGAGCGGGCGGTGGCGCTGGCCATCGCCCGGCTCAGGCCTGGGTACCGCCGACGGTGATGCCCTCGATCAACAGCGACGGCTGGCCGACACCCACCGGCACGCTCTGCCCGTCCTTGCCACAGATACCCACGCCCTCGTCCAGGGCCAGGTCGTTGCCGACCATCCGCACCTTCTGCATGGTTTCCGGACCGTTGCCGATCAGGGTCGCCCCCTTCACCGGTGCAGTGATGCGGCCATCCTCGATCAGGTAGGCCTCGGTGGCCGAGAACACGTACTTGCCGCTGGTGATGTCGACCTGGCCGCCGCCGAAGTTCACTGCATACAGGCCCTTCTTCACCGAGCGGATCATTTCCTGCGGGTCGTGCTGGCCGGCGCGCATGTAGGTATTGGTCATGCGCGGCATGGTCAGGTGCGCGAACGATTCGCGACGCCCGTTGCCGGTCGGTGCCATGCCCATCAGGCGTGCATTGAGGCTGTCCTGCATGTAGCCGACCAGGATGCCGTCCTCGATCAGCGTGGTGCACTGGCTCGGGTGGCCTTCGTCGTCGATGTTGAGCGAACCGCGACGCCCGTCCAGGGTTCCATCGTCGACGATGGTCACGCCCGGTGCCGCCACGCGTTCGCCGATGCGGCCGGCATACACGCTGGTGCCCTTGCGGTTGAAGTCGCCTTCCAGGCCGTGGCCGACCGCTTCATGCAGCAGCACGCCGGGCCAGCCAGGTCCCAGTACCACCGGCATCACGCCGGCCGGCGCCGGCACGGCGTCCAGGTTCACCAGCGCCTGGCGCAGGGCCTCGCGCGCAAACGCTTCCGGGCGGCCATCAGCGAACAGTTCCCCGTAGCCATAGCGGCCACCGCCACCGGCATAGCCCGACTCGCGGCGGCCGTTGTGTTCGACGATCACCTGCACGTTCAGGCGCACCAGCGGGCGCACGTCAGCGCCCAGCACGCCGTCGCTGCGCGCGATGAGCACCGTGTCCACGCCGCCGGACAGGCTCACCATCACCTGCTTCACGCGCGGGTCGGCGGCACGCAGGTAGCCGTCCAGGCGCTTCAGCACCTCGACCTTTGCCTCGTTGCCGACGCCATCGATGGGATCCAGCGCCGGATACAGCGCGCGTGAATTGCCGCGCAGCAGCGAGCGCCCGGACTGCGCGCCACCCTCGCGCGAAATCGCACGCGCCGACTGCGCCGCGGCCAGCAGCGCGTCGGCATGGATGTCGTCGGAGTAGGCGAATCCGGTCTTCTCGCCGGACATCGCCCGTACGCCCACACCTTGCTCGATGGAATGGGCACCGTCCTTGACGATGCCGTCTTCCACGCTCCAGCTCTCGCGGCGGGCGTGCTGGAAATAGAGGTCGCCGAAGTCCACACCGGGGCCGAGCAGCTGGCCGAAGGTGCGCTCCAGGCCATCGGTATCCAGCCCGCCGGGGCGCAGCAGGCGATCTTGGGCAAGCGTCAGGGCGATATCAGTCATGGTTCTCGATCTGGGGGTGCTGGGGCGCTCAGGCAAGCCCCGTGAACAGGAGGTCCACGCTCAGCGTGAGCGTGGCAGGTCGGTAACGGGCGGCGGAACGGCCGGGGCCGGGCGCGGCGCGGGCGCTGGCGGGGTCTTGTCGCGGCTGCGTTCGATCACTTCCACCTTCGGCTCCTTCCATGGACCGGTCACCTTGTAGGTGCGGGCGCCGATCTCGCCGAGCGGTTTGGACAGTACCGCATTGGTGGCCGCGCCGAGCGCCGCGCCCACCGGGCCACCGGCCACCGCGCCGACCACCGTCAGCAGGTTGCCGGCGCGCGGGTTGACATCGATGGTCTGGTCGAACCGCTGGTTGCGCAGGTCGGCCTGGCCGCGGATGGTGATGTTCGCCGCCGGGCCTTCGATCAGTACCTTGTCGGTGCGGGCCATGCCCTGCCCGAACTGCACGCTGCCGTCGACCTGGTTGAACGCGAAGCCCTTGGAGAAGAAGTCGCGGAAGTCGAACATCAGGCGCCGCGGCAGCTGGGTCACGCTGAGCAGGCCCAGCACCCGGCCAGCGCCAGGCTCCAGCTCCAGCAGCTGGCCATTACGCGCGTGCAGATCAAGGCTGCCCTGCAGATTGGCCAGCTGGAAGTCCGACGGCCCCCCGCTCCAGGAGGCGAGCAGCTGCGCCTGGCCAGAGCCGCCACGCAGCTGGCCGCCGTAGTCGAGGTTCTGCATCAGGCCGCCCAGGTCCTCGCTGCGCACCTGCGCGGTCAGCTCGGTGCGGGCACCACCGGTGCGACCCAGCCAGCGACCGCTGATGTCGATCTCCTGATCGGGTGCGCGGAAGCGCAGCTCGTCCACGTTCAGGCCATTGGCCAGCGGCCGCGTACGCAGCACCGCCTGGCCCAGCACCACCTTGCCGAACTTCAGGTCGGCGATGTCCAGCGCGAACGGCGGCAGCTTGGCCGGGTCCATGTCGTTGGCGCCGGCCTGCACCCGGGCTGGCGCGGCCGCGCCCGGCGCCGGCGGCAGCGACTGCCAGTGCACACGGTCGAGTCGGCCACTGATGGTGCCTCCTTCGGCGTTGGGTACGGTCAGGCGACCGGCCAGCGAAGGTCCATCCAGGCGCACGTCCAGCGCCTGCGGTCCCGGCTGCAGCTGCAACCGGGTCTGCTCGAAGACGCCGCCGATCAGCATCAGCTTGCCGACCTGCACGTCCACTGCACGCAGCGGCATGCCGTCATCGTCGTTGCCACCACGGGCCAGACTGATCCACTCCAGCGCATCCAGAGTCGGGCTGCGGCCATTGACGGACAGTCCGCTGGGCGGCGGCTCGCGATCGGCATGGTCGCTGCCCAGGGTGACCTGCACACCGGTGCGGTTGTTGTGGCTGCGCGCGGCCAGGGCGAGGCGCTGGCCAAAGGCCACATCGATGCGACCAGCGCCCATCGGCAGCTGCGCGGCCACCGTGGTCGCCAGCGGCTCGGTGGCCGGCTTGTCCAGCGGTGCCGGCAAGTCCAGGCGGGTTCCCACCAGATCCGAACTCAGGCGCAGTTCGCTGGGCGGTGCGGGCGCTCCCGGTGCGACTTTGGGCAAGTTGACCGCGATGGTCCAGGGCGAGTTACCCGCGATATAGGGCTTGAGCCACGCCATTTCCGGGGCGCGGTCAATCAACACACCGGCGTCGAGGTTGGCCGTCAGCTGCGACTCGAACGCCAGCCTGCTGTCGTGCACGTAGCCGCCGGCACGCAGGCTCAAGCGGCCGTCCTGACCGAGGTGGCGCACCGCCAGTTCCTCGGCACCGAAGCCACCATTGCTGTAGCGCGCCTGCCCATGCATGTTGTCGAAGGCCAGCTGGAAGCGCTTGTCCACCAGTTTCACACCATTGAGGTCGACCGTGCCCTGCAGGTGACCGCCACCCTCATCGTGGTGCAGCGGCTGCAGCAGGTCGAAGGTCACATGCGCCGGGCCCGCAGCCGTGAGGTTGTCCAGGGTGTCGCCATAGTCCTTGTGCAATGGGCTCTGCCGCAGCATTGCCAGCAGTCTGCCGGCCTCGCTCTGCGCATCGGCACGCACGTACAGCGGCTGCTGCCCGAAGTCCTGGATGCCCGCCTCGAATCTCTGCACCGCTACACCGGCCAGGTCCCCGCGCCCATGCATGTCGAAGCCGGGGCCGATGAAGGCGATATCGGCGTCGACCTGGCGCATCAGCGGCCAGTCGTGCTGGAAGCGGATGTCGCCGTTGGTGATATGGCCGGTGGCCTCGAAGCGGCCATCGTTGTTGTCGAACGGCCAGTCGTCCAGGTCACCGCTGACCAGGCCGACGCCATTGCGCACCTGGCCGCCGGCCAGCGCCATGTCCAGCCAGTCGGTGGCGCCCTTGCTCATCTTGGAGTGGATCCAGAAGCGCTTGGCCGCCGTCATCGGCACATTGTCCAGCTTGGCCGCCAACTGCAGCCAGGGCCGCGTGCCGTCGCCCTGGAACCAGACACCACCGCGCACATCGGCCGCGTAGTCGGTGCCTTCCACGCGCATCGCCGCAGTGCCGATACGCCAGCCACCGGCCTCGTCACGCCAGCCCACGATCTGGCCCGCCAGGTGCAGGTCGTGCCGCACGCCAAAGCCGGTGGGCCAATCGAACTGCAGCTGCCGTTGCGGATGCAGCTGCAGGCTGAAGCCATCGGCGTCGCCCTCGAAATGTCCCCCCAGGCCGCGCAGACCCGGAGAATTGCCAACGCTGGCAAAGCCCAGCGACTGCAGCTCGCCCTGTGCCCGCAACGGGCCATCACGTTCGCCGGCCAGTTGCAGCTCTCGCACATCCAGCTGCGGTTTGGACAGGAACAACCAATGGCGCAGGCCTGGCTCGAGGCGATCACTCAGCGCCAGCGCACGCAGCGCCGTACCGGCCTGTACTTCGCCGGAACTCACCCGCAGCTGCCTGCCAACCTGCAACTGCAGGCCATCGAGCTGTTGTTCGCCGTCTTCGGTCTTCAAACGAAGGCGCGGTACCTGCAGCGCCCAACCGTCGGCCTGGCGCTGCCAGCGCAGGCGCGCCTGCAAGCGCTGCAGCTGCAACCGCGGCGTTGCCACGTCGGGCATCGGTGCACCGTCGACGCGCACGTCACGCAGGTCCGAATCGGTGGTCAGCGCCACCGGCGCGAAGTCGCGCAGGGTCAGCCACAGGTTCAGCTCACCCTTGCCTTCGCGCAGGCGCACGCCACCAGCTGCCAGCAACGGCGACCAGGCATGGAAATCAACAGGATCGGCACCCAACCAGGCCTGCCCGTTGCCGCGCGCGCGGTCCACGTCCAGCACTGCGGTCAGCGGCAGGGCATCGGTCTGCGCCCAGGCACGCACGCCCACACGCAGGCGATCGCCATTGACGCGCAGGCGCAGATCGATACGCGGCAGGGTGGTATCGATACCCAGTCCCGGTGCATGCACACCCAGGCGGCCATCGATCACCTGCAGCTCGCCCAGCCGGCGCAGCGCGTCCAGCGGGTCACCGCCGGTGTTGGACTGTGGCAGGCCGCGCACCGACCAGCGGCCGTCCTCGCCCTGCTGCAGGTCCAGCGCCAGGCCACGCAGGCGCAGCTCGGTCAGCGAGCGACCAGGCAGCATCCCGCTGTACATTGACACCAGCACTTCGGCCTCGCCGATGGCCAGGCCCTGACCGGCGCCGATGCGCAGGCCCTTCAGCTGCAGCAGCGGACCACGCCGGGTCCAGGCCGTCTGCAGCTGGTCGAAATGCACCGGCTGGCCGGCACGCTCACTCAGCCAGGCGGCAATCCTGTCGGGGTGACGCTCGGCCAGCGGCAGCAGCTGGCTGAGGGTACCCACCAGCAGTGCCAGCCCGACCAGGCCTACCGCGCAGGCGGCAATGAAATGACGGCGGATCCTTCGCAGTCGCAGGCGCGGCGGCGCGCTCATCGGCCACCGCCGGCCTGCGGCCGGCGAGGATCAGAGCAGAACGACATCGAATTGCTCCTGCAGGTACTGCTCGTCCGCCTGGAAGCGGATGCTCTTGCCGAGGAATTCCTCCAGCTCGGCCACCGCCGAGGATTCCTCGTCGGTGATGCGCGCGACCACCTTGGTCGAGGCGATCACCAGCAGGCGTGCGGCATCGAACTGGCGCACGGCACGGGTGATCTCGCGGAAGATCTCGTAGGTCACCGTTTCGGTGGTCTTGATGCTGCCACGGCCACTGCACTGCGGGCACGTTTCCGACAGCTGGCGCTCCAGGCTTTCCACCGTGCGCTTGCGCGTCATCTCCACCAGCCCCAGCGGCGAGAAGTCGTACACCGTGGTCTTGGCATGGTCGCGGGCCAGCGCCTTTTCCAGGGTGCGCAGCACCTGGCGGCGATGCTCGGCATCGTCCATGTCGATGAAGTCGATGATGATGATGCCGCCCAGGTTGCGCAGGCGCAGCTGGCGGGCCACCGCCTGTGCCGCTTCCAGGTTGGTGCGGAACACCGTCTCTTCCAGGTTGCGCTGGCCGAGGAACGAACCGGTATTGACGTCGATGGTGGTCATCGCCTCGGTCTGGTCGATCACCAGGTAACCACCGGATTTCAGCGGCACCTGCTTGTCCAGCGCACGGCCGATCTCGTCCTCCACCCCGAACATGTCGAAGATCGGGCGATCGCCTGAATACAGTTCCAGCTTCTCGGCCAGCACCGGCATGTACTTGGCCACGAACGCCTGCAGCTGCGCGAAGGTTTCCTTCGAGTCCACCTTCACCTTGTCCACGTCCTTGCGGATCAGGTCGCGCACCGAACGCAGCGGCAGGCTCAGGTCTTCATAGATGTTGCTGCACGAGGCCGCTTCGCGGCCGCGGCGCTCGACCACGTTCCAGACCCGCGACAGGTAAGCGATGTCCTCGGCGATGGCCTCGGCCGGCTGGCCCTCGGCATTGGTACGCACGATGTAGCCGTAGCCGCCATGCTGCGCAGACAGCTCGGTCACCAGGGCCTTCAGGCGGGCGCGCTCGGCTTCATCCTCGATGCGCGCGGACACCCCCACCACCTTGGATTGCGGCAGCAGCACCATGTAGCGCGACGGAATGCTGATCTGGGTGGTCAGGCGTGCGCCCTTGGTGCCGATCGGGTCCTTCACCACCTGCACCACGATGTCCTGGCCGTCACGCAGCAGCTCGACGATGGGCACGCTGGCCGGCGGCGGCAGGGTCGTGTTCTCGGTGTCTGCACTGGCCACCGGGGCCGGGCGCACCACGTCGTTGGCGTGCAGGAACGCGGCGCGCTCCAGGCCTACCTCGACGAACGCGGCCTGCATGCCGGGCATGACCCGCTGCACCTTGCCCTTGTAGATGTTGCCGACCACACCCCGGCGCCAACCGCGCTCGATGTGCAGTTCCTGCAGCATGCCGTTCTCGATCACCGCGACCCGGGTCTCGCGCGGGGTCACATTGACCAGGATTTCCTCAGACATCGGCAGCCTCCCTGGCGGCATCGGCAGTGGGGGCCAGCACGCCACAGCGCGCCAGCAGACGATCGGTATGCAGCAATGGCAGCCCCATGACGCCGGAGTAGCTGCCGGAAAGATGTTCGATCCAGCGCTCGGCCCCGCCCTGGATGGCGTAGGCCCCGGCCTTGTCCAACGGCTCGCCGGTGGCGACATAGGCGGCGATGTCGGCGGCGGCGATCGGGGCGAAGGTCACTTCGGAAATGACCAGTTCGCTGTCCAGCCCGTCGGCGCCGACCACCACCACCGCAGTCATCACCTGGTGGGTGCGCCCGGCCAGGCGCGCCAGCATCGCGCGGGCGCCGGCGGCGTCGGCCGGCTTGCCGAACACTTCACCGTCCAGCACCACCTCGGTGTCCGAGCCGAGCACCCGCGCCTGCGGATCATCGGCCAGCACCCGGGCCAGGCCGGCGCGCGCCTTGTCGGCGGCGACCCGGCACACATACTGTTCGGCGCTTTCAGCGGGCGCGCGCTGCTCGACGACCTCCAGGTCCAGGGCCTGGAAGGGGCGTCCGAGTCGGGCCAGCAACTGGTTGCGTCGGGGGGAGCGGGAAGCAAGATAGAGCATCGGCACAGCATAACCTGAGGCCGCCACCTGAATCGTCGGCAACCCGTCCCGGAACGCGTTCAACCCCGAACGGGCTCACAGCGCGTTCATCGCTACGACACCACCCTCAACGGCACAACAAGGAGTTCTCCATGCGCCTGACCGCCACCCCGCTGCTGCTTGCCCTGTCCCTCGCCCTTGGAACCTCGATGACTGCCCATGCCGACCCGTCGTCGCCGTCGATCGCCGCCGCGGCCGAAGGCACGCTGCTGAACATTTCGGCCAATGCCGAAGCCACCCGCGTGCCGGACGTGGCCACCCTGTCGGCCGGTGTGGTCACCCAGGCCGCCGATGGCAACAGCGCCATGCGCCAGAACGCCCAGCAGATGGACAAGGTACTGGCCGCGATCAAGGCCGCCGGCATCGCCGAGCGCGACGTGCAGACCAGCGGCGTCAGCCTCAATCCGCAGTACCGCTATGCCGACAACGAAGCGCCGAAGATCACCGGCTACCAGGCCAGCAACACGGTCAGCCTGAAGGTCCGTGACATCGCCAAGCTCGGCAAGGTGCTGGACGCGCTGGCCGCTCAGGGCGCCAACCAGATCAACGGCCCCAGCTTCGAGATCGACCAGCCGGAACCGGTCTATGACGAAGCGCGCCTGGCCGCGCTGAAGAAGGCCCAGGCCCGCGCCCAGACCTATGCCAAGTCGCTCGGCCTTCAGGTGCGCCGCATCGTCAGCATCTCCGAGAATGCCGGCGGTGGTTACCGCCCGATGCCGATGATGCGGACCATGGCCGCCGGCGCGGCGATGGACAAGGCCACGCCGGTCGCCCCGGGCGAATCCACTGTCTCGGTCAACCTGGACGTGGTGTTCGAGCTGGGTCGCTGATCCCATCCGTTCCGGTAGACAGAGGCGGGTCCCGCGGGGCCCGCCTTTTTCATGGGCCAGGGCGCCTGGCTGAAGGCCAGCCCAACGATCCTGCCCCTGCCTCTAGGCAGTGGCCGGGGCCTGGCGTTAATGATTGGCTGCCAGCCGCGTGCGGCAACCCCGCCACGGGCCCTGGTGCGTTGAGGACTTCGTCACTGGCATGGAGGTGGACCATGGTTCGTACGTATCCCGTTGCATCCCCACACTTCGACCCCGCCCGCGTTACCGCCTGGAGCGCGGCCATCGCCCTGCACCTGCTCGCGTTCCTGTTGCTGCTGATCCCGGCGACCTACCAGGCCGTGCAGGTCCCGCGTGACAAGACCACGGTCAGGCTGATCGAGAAGATCCCGCCAACGCCGCCCCCACCGGTGCTGCAGGAACCGAAGGAAATCGCCCGGGTCGTGCCGAAACCGCAGGCACAGCCGGCGACACCGCCACTGCCGGCCCCAACCGCGACCGTGGAGGAAACGCAGGGCATCATGCTGCCGGCCGCCGAACAGGCCCCGCCGCAACTCGCGCCGAGCATCGACACCCATGCACCGCTGGCCGGCGCCCAGCTGCAATACCGCAGTGCCCAGCCACCGGCCTATCCGGTCGCCGCACTGCGCAACCATGAGCAGGGCACGGTGCTGCTGCGGGTGGAGGTCGACAGCAGCGGCCAGCCGGTCGCGGTCAGCATCGAGCGCAGCAGTGGCTCGCGCCACCTGGACCAGGCTGCACGCCAGCAGGTGCTCAAGCGCTGGCGCTTTGAACCGGCCCAGCGTGATGGTGTAGCGGTACCGGCCATCGGTTTGGTGCCGGTGCAGTTCTCGTTGCCGGACTGACGACCCGGGCCGGTCCGACCGCCTGTCGGACCGGCCTTCGGGACCGAACTGCCAAACTCGGCAAAGTTCCAGTTCAAACGTTACGGATTAAGCAAAATTTCACGACTTCGTCACCCGTCGGAAACCTAGATTGGCCCGTCCCGGACACTCCGGAGACAGCCCTCAACGCTACGGTTTTCCAGTTAGGAGAGAAGCTGTGAAACACCTGATCCAACGGCCCGCCAGCCGCCGCCGCTGCACCCTGGCATCGTCCATCACCCACATCCTTACCGGCGGCACATTGCTGCTGGTTGGCGCCGTGGCTTCCACCTCCGCCTTCGCGCAGGAGAAGGCCACCAACCTGGACCGCATCACGGTTACCGGTTCGAACATTCCGCGCACCAACACCGAAACACCGTCCCCGGTGCAGGTGGTGACCCGCCAGGAAATCGACCGCACCGGCAAGACCACGGTTGCCGAATACCTGCAGACCATCACCGCCAACGGCGCCGGCTCGATTCCCAAATCATTCGGCAACGGCTTCGCCGGCGGTGGCGCCGGCATCTCCCTGCGCGGCCTGGGCGCGGGCTCGACCCTGGTCCTGTTGAACGGCCGCCGCATGGCGACCTATGGCCTGGCCGATGATGGACAGAAGGTCTTCACCGACCTGAGCACCATCCCGCTCGACGCCGTTGAACGCGTGGAAGTGCTGAAGGACGGCGCCTCGGCGATCTATGGCTCCGATGCCATCGCCGGCGTGGTCAACATCATCCTGCGCAGTGATTTCCAGGGCGCCATCCTGCGTGGCTCCTATGGTGTCTCCGGCGACGGCGACGGCGATACCCGCAAGGCGACCCTGACCGCCGGTACCGGCGACATGGCCACCGACGGCTGGAACGCCTTCTTCAGCCTGGACGTCGGCAAGAGCGACGCGATCAAGATCAGCGACCGCAAGAACCGCAAGTGGATCGGCACCGGCGACACCCGCCAGTGGGGCTACGGCAACAATGCGCAGTTCCTGGGCGGCGCCTTCCTCAGCGGCAGGACCCGTGGCGGTGTCGGACCGAACGGTTCGGTGTATGACGACCGCAATGTCACCGAGACCAATCCGGCGACGCTGGTACCGCTGCCGGGCTGCCAGGGCCTGACCACCATTGGTGGCCAGACCGATGCTTCGGTGGCCGCGCAGGGCTGCCTGTGGGATCCGGCGCAGCTGTACCGCGACATTTCGCCGGAAGAGAAGTACGTCAACGTGTTCGGACGTGCCAGCTTCGCCTTCGGCGAGGGCGGCGAGATCTACACCGAGATCGGCTACTCGAAGAAGGAAACCACCTTCAGCAACACGCCGTCCGGTGTTTCCGGCGGCTGGGGCTACCCGGGTGGCCCGGTGAACGCCAACAGCGGCGACGGTGCCGTGGTGCTCGGCCCGAATCATCCTGACCGGCCTGCCGGCCTGGGCAACGGCCCGTTGCGCCTGCGCTACAGCGCCTGGGATGTCGGCCCGCGCGTGACCGACAACACCAACGAGTTCAACCGCTTCCTGGTCGGCGTCAAGGGCAACTGGGGCGACTGGAGTTATGACACCGCCTACCTGCATTCGGGCACCGACCTGGTCAACGAGCGCACCGGCTTCCTGCGCTACAGCGCCGTGAAGTGCGCGCTGGGCGACGCGAACTGTGCCGGTGGCGTGTGGCGCATCGGTGACAATGCCAACCTGAACTCCAAGGCACTGTACGACTACATCTCGCCGAAGATCAGCGCACGCGCCAAGTCCAGCCTGGACATGTTCGACTTCACCGTGTCGCGCAGCCTGATGGATCTGAAGGGGGGGCCGCTGGGCCTGGCGATCGGTACCGAATGGCGCAAGACCAGCAACAGCCTGACCCCGCAGACCTACACCGACACGGGTGACATCATCGGCCTGGGCTACTCGGCCTATGACGGCACGCAGAACGTGTACGCCGGCTACGTCGAACTGTCGGCACCGGTGCTGGAGCAGTTGGAACTGTCCGCTGCACTGCGCTACGACAAGTATGAAAGCGGTGAAGGCAAGGCCACGCCGAAGCTGGGCGTAAAGTGGACGCCGGCCGACTGGATCGCCTTGCGCGCCAGCTACGCCGAAGGCTTCCGTGCACCGAACCCGGCCGAGAACGGAGACGGTGGCCTGGCCGCCTTCTCCACGGCCTCGGATCCGATCCGTTGCCCGGACGGTGAAAACCCGGCCCCGGGTGCTTCGCCGGACGACTGCGGCTCGCAGTCGGTTGCGATCATCACCCGTCCGAACAAGGACCTGAAGCCGGAAGAGTCGAAGAGCTACTCGGTGGGCATCGTATTGCAGCCCACCAGCTCCACCTCGCTGACCGTCGATGCCTGGGAAATCAAGCGCACCAACGAGATCGCCCAGGGCGATACCGATGACGCGATCCGTGCCGGCAATGTCCTGCGCGACAACAACCTGCTCAACGGCGTCGCAGGCACCGGCAGCATCCTGGCCGTCAATACCGCCTACATCAACGCCAGCTCCTCGCGCGTTCGCGGCATCGACACCGACATCCGCCAGACCTTCGACATCGGCCCGGGCCAGCTGGAGATGGATCTGCAGTGGAGCCACCTGCTGAAATTCGAGCGCACCAGCGGTGGCAGCACCGATGACTTCCTGGGCACGCACGGCAACTGCGACGTGACCAACTGCATCGGTACGCCGAAGGATCGCATCAACTTCGGTACCACATGGAAACAGGGTCCTTGGAGCGTGAGCGGCGTTGCCAATTACATCTCCAGCATGGACAACACCGACAAGCGTGGCGGCAAGTACCAGTTCTTCTACTTCGACGGCACGCCGGTGAAGAAGATCTCCTCGTTCACCACCTTCGATCTGTCCGGCCGTTGGGCTGTTACCGACGAGTTCGAGCTGAGCGCTTCGGTCGAAAACGTGTTCGATCGCATCGCTCCGCTGGATCCGCTGACCTATGGCGGCGTGAACTACAACCCGATGCACTTCAGCGGCGCCATCGGACGTTACTTCACTGTCGGCGCCAAGTACACCTTCAAGTAATACCGTTCAACGCACCACCTTCGAAGGCCTGGGCATCTGCCCGGGCCTTCGTCGTTGCGGCCCCTTGCGTGCATGTTCACGGGCACACCGCTACCGTGGGTCAGCGGCATCAGCGCCGCAGGGGACATCATGGCCGCGACATCACAATGCCTCGGGCTGCCCGCGTTGACCGCACTGGTGGTCGGCTCGATGGTCGGTGCCGGCATCTTTTCATTACCGCAGAACGTGGCGCGCAGCGCCGGTCCGGCGGCGGCGCTGCTCGGCTGGGCGGTCAGCGGCGCCGGCATGCTGATGCTGGCCTTCGTGTTCCAGGCCCTGGCCAACCGCCGGCCGGATCTCGATACCGGCATCTACGCATACGCGCGCGAAGGCTTCGGCAACTACATCGGCTTCTCCGCCGCGTGGGGCTACTGGGTTGCCTCGGTGCTCGGCAACGCCAGCTTCTTCGTGCTGATCTTCAGTGGCCTCGGCCACTTCATGCCGGTCTTCGGTGAAGGCAATACCCCGGCCGCCGTGGCCGCTTCGTCGCTACTTCTCTGGACCGTGCACCTGCTGGTGCTGCGCGGCCTGCGCACCGCCGCCATCGTCAACGGCCTGGTGACGGTGGCAAAGCTGCTGCCTATCACGTTGTTCCTGATCCTGGCCGCCGGTGCGTTCCGCATGGATGTGTTCCGTGCCGATTTCCTTGGCGCGCCCGCACTCGGCGATCTCGGCCAGCAGCTGCGCGGCATGATGCTGGTGACCGTGTGGGTATTCATCGGCATCGAAGGCGCCAGCATCTACTCGCGGCGCGCGGCCCGTCGCGCCGATGTCGGCCGCGCCACGGTGATCGGCTTCCTCGGCGTCTGGCTGCTGCTGGTGCTGGTCAGCCTGCTGTCGATGGGCGTGCTGTCGCAGGCCGAACTGGCGGGGTTGCCCAATCCGTCGATGGCTTACGTGCTGCGCGCCATCGTCGGCGAGTGGGGCGCGACGGTGATCATCGTCGGCTCGATCATTTCGGTACTCGGCGCGCTGCTGGCCTGGGTGCTGCTGTGTGCCGAAGTGCTGTACGCCGCTGCGGGCGACGGCACCATGCCGGCCTTCCTGGGACGCGAGAATGCGCGCGGCGTGCCCACCAACGCGCTGTGGCTGAGCAATGGCTTGATCCAGCTGTTCCTGCTGCTGGTGCTGGTCAACTCCGGCAGCTACACGGGCCTGGTGCTGCTGGCGGCCTCGATGAGCCTGGTGCCCTACTTCCTGTCCACCGCGTTCGGCGTGCAGCTGGCGTGGCGCGGGGACGCCTATGCGGGTGAACCGGGCGTGCGCTGGCGTGACTTCGCGGTGGCGCTGCTGGCCAGTGCCTACGCGTTGTGGCTGGTGTATGCAGGGGGCCTCGACAACCTGCTGCTGTCGGTGCTGCTGTATGTGCCCGGCGTGGTGGTGTTCGCACTGACCCGGCTGCAACGCGGTGAGCAGGTATTCACGCGTTGGGAATGGGTGTTGTTCGGCGCCATTCTGGTGGTGGCCATCGCTACGCTGGTAGCGTTCTCCAGAGGTGAGCTGGCACTGTAGAGTCGAGTGCGGGCTCGGCTCTACAACAACGCAAAAAAAAGACCTGCATCTTGCGATGCAGGTCTCTTCAAAGTGGCGCCCGAAGTTGGACTCGAACCAACGACCCCCTGATTAACAGTCAAGTGCTCTAACCGGCTGAGCTATTCGGGCAGACGACTAGTATAACCACTCTTCACGCGCGATGGTAGGGGTGATTCGCAATCATTGCGGCGGCCCGGTACAACTGCTCGGCCACCACCAGGCGCACCAGCATGTGTGGCAGCGTCAATGGTCCAATCGACCACTTTTCGTCGGCCAGCGCGGAAACTTCCGGCGAATGCCCTTCCGGGCCACCGATCAGGAAGGCAAGGTCCCTGCCCTGCCCACGCCAATGCTCCAGCCGCTGCGCCAGCTGTTCGGAACTGAGCTGGCGGCCCGGCACATCCAGCGCCACCACATAGGCATTCTTCGGCAGTGCGGCGATCACGCGCCTGCCTTCGTCTTCGGTGGCGCGGCGCGCATCGCGGCCCTTGCCGCGCAGGCCGGGCTCGATTTCCACCAGATCGAACGGCAGCCAGTGCGACAGCCGCTTCTGGTACTCGGCGAAGCCCTGCGCCACCCAGCCGGGTGCGCGTTCGCCGGTAGCAATCAGGCGGGCTTTCATCAACGGTCCTCCAAAACGTCGACGGCGCCATCGGCGCCGTCGAAGGGATGCATCAACGTGCGGCTCAGGCCACTTCGTCGTCGCTGGACGGCGGCTGGTCGCCAACGGTCCACAGGCGCTCCAGGGCATAGAACTCACGCACGCGCGGCAGCATCACATGCACGATCACGTCGCCCAGGTCGACCAGTACCCACTCGGCTTCGCGCTCGCCTTCAACACCCAGCGGCATCACGTCGAGATTCTTGGCAAAGCGCACGACTTCATCGGCGATCGACTTGACGTGGCGGGTCGAGGTGCCCGAAACGACGATCATGTAGTCGGCAACGCTGGACCGGCCGCGCACATCGATCTCGACCAGGTCCTTGGCCTTCAGGTCTTCGGTGGCTTGGCGGACGCTGGCCAGCAGTTCCGGCACGGACGGCGGCGGGCTGGGCAGATCGACCTTGATGGTCTGGGGCTGGGTCTGGTTGCTCAAAGTGGATCGACTCGATAAACGTGGGGGCGATTATACGGGCAAGCCGGGGCGGCGGCATTCACGGCGTAGGGGAGCGGTACAGGCCATGGGTGGCCACATAGTCGGCCACGGCCGGCGGCAGCAACGCCCGCCAGGGGCCGCCGGCGGCGATCTGCGCACGCACGGCACTGGCCGATTCCTCGCGCAGCGGATGATGCAGGCGCAGGATGCGCCCGGCCGGACTGGCGAACAGGGCCTGCTCGTTGTCGGCCCAGCGGCCTTCCAGGGCGCGGCCAAGTTCGCCATCCACCGAGGCCTGAAGGGGGCTGCCCGGGCGCTCGGCCACCACGAAATGGGCCAGCCCGAACAGTGCCTCCCATTCATGCCAGCGGGTCAGGCCCAGCAGGCTGTCGGCCCCGACCAGCCAGGCCAATGGCCGGCTGGGGCCCAGCTCGCCGCGCAGTTCGCGCAAGGTGTCGACGGTGTAGGACGGGCGGCCGGGAAAGCGTATGGCGCGGTCCAGTTCACGATGGTCCAGCAGCAGGCCAGGCTCATCGCCGATGGCCAGCGAGAGCATGGTGAAGCGCTGGTCAGCGGTTGCGCCCGGCACCGCGCGATGCGGCGGATCAGCCGCCGGCAGCATGCGTACAGCGACCTGCAGTTCGTCACGGGCAGCACGCGCGATGGCGAGGTGCCCGAGGTGCACCGGATCGAAGGTGCCCCCGTAATAGATCCGCAGGCTCATCACTCAGGCCCGCGCCAGCAGGCGCACGGCACGCGGTTCGGCCACGGCCACCAGCAGGCGCTCCAGCGCCAGCCAGGCATCACCGTCGGCGCGCCCCTTGGCGATGCGGTCGACCAGTCCGGCCTCGGCCACGAAACGCTCCCAGCGCTTGCCCTCGGGGTGCCGCTGCAGCGCACGCTTGTAGGGCGCTTGCCGCGATTCCCAGATGCCGCGCGATTTCATTTCGGCGGCCAGATTGCCGCCACGCGCCTGTACCCGGGCCAGGCCGGCACCAGCCAACAGCTCGCGGATCACCATTGGCATCAGTGCGGCCACCGCCTCGCCTTCGCCACGCAGGCCCGCCAGCATGCGCAGCACCGCCGGCGGCTGGCCGGAGAACGTGGCTTCCAGCAGCCGGAAAACGTCATAGCGGGCGGCGTCGGCCACCAGCGATTCCATCCGTTCCACGTCCAGCGCCTGGCCGTCGGCCAGCAACGCCAGCTTGTCGATTTCCTGCGCAGCGGCCAGCAGGTTGCCCTCGACCCGCTCGGCCAGGCGCTGCACGGCGGCCGGATCGGCACGCAGGCCCTTGCCACGCAGGCGGCGCTCGATCCAGTCCGGCAGTTCGTGCGGCTTGATCGCCCACGCCACCGACAGCACGCCGATGCGATTGACTGCCTCGGCCCACTTGCCCTGGTGGGCCTTGCTCCATTCGTTGGCGGTAATCATCAGCACCACGTCCGGCGCCGGGTTGGCGCAGAACTGGCTGATCACCTCGGCCCCGTCCTTGCCCGGCTTGCCGCTGGGCAGGCGCACCTCGACCAGGCGGCGGGCACTGAACAGGCTGGGCGCGTTGAAGCTGGCGTCGAGCTGGTTCCAGTCGAAATCACGCCCATCGGCGTCGAACACTTCCCGCTCGGCAATGCCGGCGGCGCGTGCGCGTGCACGGATGGCGTCGGCCGCCTCAAGCACGCGCAGGGTTTCCGGGCCGGCAATCAGGTAGACCGGCGCCAGCGGGGTGTCAGCGCCTTGGCTGGCCAGCTGCTCCGGACGCAGTTCCATCGTCGCGACTCAGTGCTTGGCTGCGGGAACCGGCTCGGCCGGCTCCGCCCCTTCGATCGGCTTGGCCTTCGGCGCCGTCAGGCTGCCGCCCTTCTCGATCTCGGCGCGCACCACGCTGTCGATGCGGCGGATGATCGACGCGGACATTTCCCGTCGCAGCTCATCGGCCAGGATTTCGCGTTCGGTGGTGGTACCGGTGGCGTCGGTCGGCGGCGAAACGTAGTCGCGCGAAAGTTCGATCACCTGCTGCGGCACCAGCTCGCTGCCATCCTCGCGACGGAAGATGAAGATCACCGCATAGCGCAGGCTGTACTCCTGCGCACGGCCCTGCGAGTCGATGGCGATCGGCAGGTCGCCCCAGCGTTCGGACAGCACCTGGAGCTGGGTACTGGGCCCCTTGCTGTCCTCGTCGGCCAGCTTGGCACCGGATGCCAGCAGGCTGCGATTGAGCAGCTTGACCAGTTCGCTGTAAGGCGCGGTGGAGACCACCTTCACCGGCGCCGTGTCGGTCGGCAGCATCAGCTTGCTGCGCAGATGGAAACCGCAGCCGGCAAGGCCGAGGACAAGAACGAGGGCAAGCAGGATTCGGGTCATGGAGACAGTCTGGCGGAGCCGGGCGATCACGGCAACACACAGCCTGCCCGAAGCCGCGTGAATGCAGGGCCATCAAGTGCATGGCCCCGCACCGGGAAGGTACCGGCCACCGCGTGGGTGACCGGCCTAGGATGCATCAGGCAGCGACGATGTTCACGATCTTGCCCGGCACGATGATGATCTTGCGCACGGTCAGGCCTTCCATGAACTTGGCCGCATTCGGCTCGGCCAGAGCCAGTGCTTCGACCTGCTCGCGTGCAGCGTCGGCGGCCACCTCGATGGTGCCACGCAGCTTGCCGTTGACCTGCACGGCCAGGGTCAGCGCGTCGCGCACCAGCGCACCGGTGTCGGCCTGCGGGAACGGCTGGTCTTCCAGCAGCGTCTCGCCATGGCCCAGCACCTGCCACAGGGCGTGGCTGGCATGCGGGGTGATCGGGTTCAGCAGCAGCACGATGGCCTGCAGCGCTTCCTGGCGCACCGCACGGCCCTGCTCGCTGCCGTCCTCGAACTTGGCCAGCGCGTTCATCAGTTCCATCACCGCCGCGATGGCGGTGTTGAAGCTGTGGCGACGGCCATAGTCGTCACCGACCTTGCCGATGGTCTCGTGGGTCTTGCGACGCAGTGCCTTCTGGTTGGCGTCCAGCGCGGCCACGTCCAGCGCCGGGGCGGCACCGTCGGCGGCGTGCTTCTGCACCTGGGCCCACAGGCGGCGCAGGAAGCGCGCCATGCCGTCCACGCCGGCTTCGTTCCACTCCAGCGACTGTTCCGGCGGGGCGGCGAACATCGAGAACAGGCGCACGGTGTCGGCACCGTACTTGTCGACCATCGCCTGCGGGTCCACGCCGTTGTTCTTCGACTTGGACATCTTTTCAGTGCCACCGACCACCACCGGCTGGCCGTCGGCGATCAGCGTGGCGCCAGTGATGCGGCCGCGCTCGTCGCGCTGCACTTCCACATCGGCCGGATTGATCCAGTCCTTCGAGCCGTCCGGGTTCGGGCGGTAGTAGGTCTCGGCGATCACCATGCCCTGGCACAGCAGGTTGCGTGCCGGTTCGTTGCTGTCCACCATCCGCGCGTCGCGCAGCAGCTTGTGGTAGAAGCGGAAATACATCAGGTGCAGGATCGCGTGCTCGATGCCGCCGATGTACTGGTCGACCGGCAACCAGTAATTGCCGCGCTTGTCGACCGCATCACGGGCACCCGGCGAGGTGTAGCGGGCGTAGTACCAGCTCGACTCCATGAAGGTGTCGAAGGTGTCGGTCTCGCGCTCGGCCGCGCCGCCGCATTCCGGGCAGGTGGTCTTGCGCCATTCCGGATCGGTCTTGATCGGCGAACCAGTCCCCGAGAACGCCACGTCCTCCGGCAGCACCACCGGCAGCTGCTCTTCCGGCACCGGCACCGCACCGCACTTGTCGCAGTAGATCACCGGAATCGGGCAACCCCAGTAGCGCTGGCGGCTCACGCCCCAGTCGCGCAGGCGATAGTTGACGCGGCGCTGGCCCTGGGCCTTGCGCTCGAAGCGTTCGGCCAGGGCTTCGAAGGCGCCCTGGAAATCCAGCCCATCGAATTCGGCCGAGTTGACCAGCTCGAAGGCACGGTTCTTGTCGCTGTACCAGTCCTGCCAGCGGGCACCATCCCAGGTGCGCTCGTCGTCGTTGCGCGGATCCTTCAGCGCGATCACCTGCTTGATCGGCAGGCCGTACTTGTTTGCCACTTCATTGTCGCGCTGGTCGTGGCCCGGAACAGCCATCACCGCACCGGTGCCGTAGCCCATCAGCACGAAGTTGGCGACCCACACCGGCACCTTTTCGCCGGTGACCGGATGGATGGCACGCAAGCCGGTGTCCATGCCGCGCTTTTCCTGGGTTTCCAGCTCGGCCTCGGACACGCCACCCTGCTTCATTTCCGACAGCAGCGCAGCCAGTTCCGGGTTGTTCTTCGCCGCATGCAGGGCCAGCGGATGTTCGGCGGCGATCGACACGAAGGTCACGCCCATCACGGTATCCGGACGGGTGGTGAACACGCGCAGCGGATCCAGCGCAGTGCCGTCGACATCACGCACGTCGAACTGGATTTCCAGGCCCTCGGAGCGGCCGATCCAGTTGCGCTGCATGGTCTTGACCGAATCCGGCCAGCCGTCCAGTTCATCCAGGCCGTCCAGCAGTTCCTGGGCGTAATCGGTGATGCGCAGGAACCACTGCGGGATCTCGCGCTTCTCGACCAGCGCGCCGGAACGCCAACCACGGCCATCGATGACCTGCTCGTTGGCCAGCACGGTCTGGTCGACCGGATCCCAGTTCACCACCGCATTGCGGCGGTAGGCCAGGCCCTTGCGCATCAGGCGGGTGAACATGCGCTGCTCGTGGACGTAGTAGTCCGGGCGGCAGGTGGCGAATTCGCGCGACCAGTCCACCGCATAGCCCATGGCCTTGAACTGGCCACGCATGTGCTCGATGTTCTTGTAGGTCCAGGCCGCCGGTGCGGTCTTGTTCTTGATTGCCGCGTTCTCCGCAGGCAGGCCGAACGCGTCCCAACCCATCGGCTGCAGCACGTTGTGGCCGGTCATGCGCTTGTAGCGGCTGATCACGTCGCCGATGGTGTAATTGCGCACGTGGCCCATGTGCAGCGCACCGGACGGGTACGGAAGCATCGACAGGCAGTAGTACTTCGGCTTGTCCGAAGTCTCGTCGACTTCGAAGGCACGGGTGGCGTCCCAGTACTTCTGGGCGGCGGATTCAACCTGCTGCGGGTCGTAGGCGTTGGTTTCAGCGCTGGTCATGGAACACGCGGATGCGGCGGCAAAGCGGTACAGCGTACCGCAGTGCGGCAAACGTCTCCAATCCTGCCCGCCGACCGCCGGCCCCGCCAGCGCCCGGAGCCGGTCTCAGCGCGGTCGCGACAGCGGCAGGGCCAGCGCCAGCCAGACCGCCCAGCAGGCGAATGCAAGCCGTTGTGCCAGCGGCGCCGGCAGCACGCCCTGCAGCGCAAAGGCAGCCAGCGCCGCCAGCACGCCACAGGCGATCGCCACCCCGCCCAGGGCGCGGCCGTGCGTCTGGCGCAGCTGCGAGATGCCCAGCAACAGGGTGCCGGCGACGAAGCCCAGCACCCAGATCATCCAGGCACTGGCGTGCAGCTGGCTGGCCGGCCCGTGCAGATCGTCCACATCCAGCGGCATCAAGCCCATCGCGGTGAAGGCCAGTCCGCCCAGCAACAGCATCTGGCTGCCCACCCGCGGCGCCCAGCCAGCACTGGCCGGCAGCTGTCGGCGCAGGCACTCGGCCACGACCACCGCCAACAGGCCCGGCAGTACGAAGCCCAGCAGATTGAAGGCCAACGCGTGCGGCACGCCGTGTGCGCCCAGCAGGGCCACCGGGTGAATGGCCTGTGCATAGCCGTCCAGGCCGGCGCCGAAGCCCAGCACCGCCAGCACGAACAGCAGTGCGGCGGCGGGGCCGGACAGACGCAACAGGGAAGACGGGGAGGTCATGCGGGCTCCAGGAGCAACGGCGGCGGGAACGACGCATTGTCGGGCATTTGCCGCAGTCCGGGTTGAGACTGGCATCGATCGTCACCATAGAATCGGTCTCCAGATGCCAATCGATGCCTCCCCCATGACCGAGACGACCTACGTATTCGACGCCACCACTGCGACCTTCGAGGCCAAAGTCCTGCAGAAGTCGCTGCAGACGCCGGTGCTGGTCGACTTCTGGGCCACGTGGTGCGGCCCCTGCAAGACCCTGGGGCCGATGCTGGAAAAGCTGGCCGCCGAATACAACGGCGCCTTCGAGCTGGCCAAGGTCGATGTCGACAAGGAACAGCAGATCGCCGCCGCCTTCCAGATCCGCTCGGTGCCGACCGTGTTCCTGGTCAAGGGCGGCCAGCTGGTGGACGGCTTCCCCGGCGCCATCCCGGAAGGCCAGCTGCGTGAGTTCCTCGCCCAGCACGGCATCGTGCCGGCCGACGTCGGCGACACTGCCGCCGAGGACGAAGCGCCGTTGGATCCGCAGGCACAGGTGGACGTACTGCGTGCGCAGATCGCCGCCGAGCCGGACAAGGACGAGCTGAAGCTCGACCTGGCCCTGGCCCTGCTGCAGATCGGCGGCGTGGACGAAGCCGGTACGCTGATCGACGGCCTGCCCGCCAACCTGGCCACCGACGACCGCGCCGTGCGCGCCCGCGCCCGGTTGTCCTTTGCCGCTGCCCTGAAGGACGCCCCGGCCGCCGAGGTGCTGGACGCGCGCATCGCCGCCAACGGCAATGACCTCAAGGCCCGCCACCTGCGCGGCGTGCAGCTGCTGCTCGGCGGCCATGACGAAGCCGCGCTGGCGCAGTTCCTGGAAATGCTGCGGATCGACCGGAGTTTCGAGGAAGGCCTGCCGCGCAAGGCGCTGATCGATGCCTTCAATGTGATCTCCGACGAGGACCTGGTCGGCCAGTACCGCCGCAGGATGGCCTCCCTGCTGTTCTGAACGGAAGCCGGGTTCGTTCAGAATCCCTGCACTGGACGCGGGCAATAATGCGCACGATGGCGGCCGTAGGGCCGCCACGATCCGTTCGGGGGGATGAGGTCGGGGCCATGGGGTCTTGCAGCTGCACCCCCGCATTGCCGGGATTGCAAAACTGTGACCTTCGTCCGCTCGCTGTTATTTGCCATGCGCTTCCAGGGCGCCCTGCTCTGTGCCCTGCTCTGTGCCCTGCTCTGTGCCCTGCTCTGTGCCCTGCTTCTGCTGCCGGCCATCGCCGCCGCGCAGGACTGGAACTACCGGGTCCGCCCCGGCGACACCCTGTGGGATCTGGGTGGCGTGTATCTGAAACCCTCGGTGCGCTGGCAACAGCTCCAGCAGCACAACCGAATCGACAACCCCTACCGGCTGCCGCCCGGCCAGCTGCTGCGTTTCCCCATCAGCTGGCTGCGCATCGAACCGGCACCGGCGCGGGTGCTCTCGGTCCGCGGCAAGGTCGAACTGTCCAGTGGAGACGGCAGCGCCAGCCGCGCCATCCAGGCCGGCGAGCAGCTGCATATCGGAGACACCGTACAGACCGAGGGCGAATCCAGCGTCACGCTGGAATTTGCCGATGCGTCGCGCCTGCAGCTGCGTGAGTACTCGCGCCTGCGCCTGGACCAGCTCAGCCGCTACGGCCACACCGGCATGGTCGACACCCGCCTGCGCCTGCAGCAGGGCCGCGCCAGCAATCGGGTGACGCCCGCGCGCGGCCCGGCATCGCGTTACATCATCGATGCGCCCACCGCCACCAGCAGCGTGCGCGGCACCGTCTTCCGGGTCAGTGCCGGCGACGGTCGTGATGTCGCGGCCACCGAGGTCCTGCAGGGCAAGGTGCAGGTCGGCAACACCCATGGCCAGCGCATGGTCCAGCCCGGACAGGCCACCCGCAGCGCCAGCGCAGACGCCGCACCGGACGCAGTCTCCGCACTGCTGCCGGCACCGCAGCTGCGCAACGATGAACTGCGCCTGGCCCCGTTGCCGACGCTGCTGGCATGGACTCCGGTCACCGGCGCCGCGCACTACCGCGTTGAAGTGGTAGAGGCAGCCACGCCGGAGATCCTGCTGTTCGCTGCCACCACCCCCGATACCCGCCTGGCCATCGGCGATCTGCCGCCGGGCCAGCTGCGCATCCTGCTGCGCGCGGTCGATGCGCAGGGTGTGGAAGGCATCGACGCCAGTGCCGACTTCGAACTCAGCGACCAGCCCCCACCGCCGCTGACCCTGACCCCGCTGCATGGACAGACAATCAACAGCGACCGCCCGCGTTTCCGCTGGAGCCAAGCCCCCGGTGCGCGCAGCAGCGTGCTGCAGATCGCGGCTGATTCCACCTTCGTACAGCCACTGCAGGAACAGACCAGCACCGGCACCGACCTGCGCCTGGCGCAGCCATTGCCGCCGGGTCACTACTTCTGGCGGATCGCCTCCCGCAGTGCCGATGGGCACCAGGGGCGCTATGGCCAGGCCCTGCCACTGCAGCTGAGCAACGAGCCGGTCGATCCTGCGCTGCAACCGCCCGAGGCCGCGCACGGTGAACTGACCCTGCGTTGGCAGGCCGGCAGCGAAGGCCAGCGCTATCGCGTGCAGGTCGACCGCCGCGGCGACTTCAAGGCACCCCTGGTCGACGAAACCGTGGCCGAACCGCAGGTCAGCTTCAAGCGCCCGTGGCGCGGCACCCTGCACGTGCGCGTGCAGTACATCGACGATGACGGCCATGCCGGCGAGTTCTCGCCTGCCCAGCAGATCGCCCTGCCGTGCCGCCTCTGCTATGGCACCGGCGGCGGTGCTCTGCTGCTGTGGCTGCTGTTGTGAGGCGCTCGCCGCTGCCGTGGTCGAAGCGGATCCTGCTGGCCATGCTGGCCGGGATACTGACCCTCGTCGCCAGCCAGGGCCAATGGCTGTGGCGGCAGGACGAGGCCACCTACGACGCGATGGTCGGCAACTGGGACTATCGACCCGACCCTAGCGTGCTGATCGTGGCCATCGACGAAGGCAGCCTGCAACGCATCGGCCAATGGCCGTGGCCGCGCTCGGTCCACGCCCGGTTGCTGGATCGCCTGACCGATGCCGGTGCCGAACGGGTCGCGCTGGATCTGATGCTGTCCGAGCCGGACCGCCGCGACAGCCGCCAGGACGAGGCGCTGGCCGCGGCCATCCGTCGCAATGGCCGGGTGGTGCTGCCGGTGCTGGCCGCACCGGCAGCCGGTGATCGCATGGCCGAGGAAATGCTGCCGGTTCCGCAGATCGCGGCCAGTGCCGCCGCCATCGGCCACACCGACGTTGAGGTGGACAGCGACGGCGTCGCCCGCGGCATCTACCTGCATGCGGGCATCGGCAAGGCGCATTGGCCGGCGCTCGGGCTGGCCCTGACCGGCCTGCCCGCGGGCGCGGTGCGCGGACTGCCCGACCCTGATCCCGAGGTGGGCTCGCCTTATCAATGGCGGCGCAACGACTACGTGCGGGTGCGCTATGCCGGACCTCCCGAGCAGTTGCCGCAGGTTTCCTACGCAGACGTACTCGATGGCCACGTGGACATGGCGATGCTGCATGGCCGCCGCATCATCGTCGGCATGACCGCCAGCGGCATCGCACCGCGCCTGCTGACCCCGACCACCCGCGAGTTCTGGATGAGCGGCAGCGAGTACCAGGCCAACATCGCCTCGATGCTGCTGCAGCACAAGCAGATCGAGGTGCTGCCCCGCTTCTGGCAGCACACCATCAGCGCGGTGCTGGTGGCGCTGTGCGTGATCCTGCTCGGCCTGCGCCTGCCGTGGCTGGCGGCGCTGAGTTCGCTGCCGCTTGCCCCTCTGCTGAGCTGGTTGCTGTTGCGCACCATCAACCTCTGGTGGGCGCCAGCCACCGCCCTGCTGGGCGTCCTGCTGGTCCTGCTGGCCTGGGCGATCTGGCGGATTTCGGCCTGGCACCGGCAGGCCAACCGCGACGCACTGACCGGCCTTGGCAATCGCCTGCGTTTCGAACAGGCGTTGCAGCAGGAATGCGACGCCGCACGACGCAACGGCAAGCCACTGAGCCTGGCGCTGATCGACGTCGACCACTTCAAGCGCCACAACGACCGCCATGGCCACCAGGTCGGCGACCGCGTGCTGCGGGACGTCGCCCGGTTGATCGGCGCGCATGCGCGGCGGCCGCGCGACATGGCCGCGCGTTACGGTGGCGATGAATTCGCACTGGTACTGCCCGATACCCCGGCCGAAGGCGCGCGGCTTGTCATCCAGGACCTGATCGACTGCGTACGTGCGTTGCCGGTACACGGTGACGGCAGCGACGACCGGGTGACGCTTACCATCGGCGTGTTCACCCGGGTACCGGAAGGCGGGCTGCATCCGCATCATTTCGTCGAAGGGGCCGACACCGCGCTGTACCAGGCCAAAGCCAACGGGCGCGACGGGTATGTGATCGACGGCGGCGCGTGACCGGCACCACCAGGGTGCAACATACGCATGCGAATGGTTAGACTGGACACCTCGCCCAGCGCCCCCGGATCCGCATGAACGCCTGTCTGTTCCGCTTCGGCATCAACCTCTGGCCGCCCTTCCTGTTCACCGGCATCCACGTCACCCGCATCACCCCCGACTACCGGCAGATCGATGTCGAGCTGCGCCTGCGGCCATGGAACCGCAACTACGTCGGCACCCACTTCGGCGGCAGCCTGTTCGCGATGACCGATCCATTCTGGATGCTCGGCCTGCTGCACACCCTCGGCCGCGACTACTACGTGTGGGACCGCGCCGGCACCATCGACTTCCTCAAGCCGGGCCGTGGCATCGTGCGGACGTCGTTCCGCATCGACGACGCGCTGCTGGATGAACTGCGCGCCGAAGCGGCCAGTGGCGAGAAGGTGCTGCGCTGGTTCAGCAACGACGTGATCGATGAAAGCGGCGAAGTGGTCGCCCAAGTCCGCAAGCAGGTCTACCTGCGGTTGAAGCCACACGCACGCTGAGCGCGCCTCAATCGCGCGCCAACGCAGTCGAAGCTGGCTCCGCCTCCAACGGCACCGACAGCCACGGGCTTTCGTCGTTGCTGCGGGACGGCGAGCGGCGCGGCACCTGCAGATGGCGGCCATCCGCCGACACCTGCGGCGCCCGCACCGGCGAGGCGAACTGTGCCGGCAACCGCTGCAGGGCATCCACCGGATCCCCCGGCTGCTGCCGCAGCCAGCGCTGTGCACCCAGCAGGCGCAGCATCGCCGCGGCGTCCTGGGTGCGCGACGAATAGGCCGGATAGACCGGACCCGCAATGTCGGTCAACAGGCAACCCATGACGTTCGACAGGCAACCAAAGTCACGCTGCGGCGGCGCCGGCACCGGCAACGGACGGTCCGCCTCCAGCGCAGCGGTCGCCGTCGCGCCACAGGCCCAACCGAGATTGCCGGCCGCACGGGCCAGGGTGCTGCTGCGGTCCAGTACCAGCGCGCCGCCGAATTCCCGCGCCGAGGTCTCGATCGCCACCTGGTTCATCGCATACTCGCCCTGCATCGCACGGCACAGGCTCTGCTCGTCGGCCCGCATCGGCTGCATGGCCTGTTCGCATTCGGCCGGCAGCGGGTGATCGGCAGGTAGTTCGACCAGCATGTCGGCCAGCAGCTGCGCGTTGGCCCGTACCAGGCTGGCGCCGATGATGCTTTCGACCAGATAGCTGCCACCGGGCACCAGCCGCCGGCCCAGCAGCACTCCCCGGCAGCTGCCGCGCAGGGCACCGTCGATGTCACCCTGTACGAACGCCAGCGCGCGTGCGCTGGTGGCATCGACCACCAGTCCGTAGGTCGGCATCGGCACCAGGATGCCCTCGCCCTTCGGCTGGAACGGCGATACGAAGTAGTCTGCTTCGGCGAGCTGATCCAGCCGCGCGTGCAACTGCTGGTGCCCGGCATGGGCCTCCACGAAGCGTTGCGGGTCCGCGCGGACCTGGGCGAGGCAGCCGCGGGCGGCCGGCCCGCAACTGGCACCGGGCCGCGAGCGCAGCTCGGCATGGTTGGCCACCAGGTGTGTCTGGCCGCCGCTGTTGCCCCGCAGGTCGGCCTCCCAACGGCGCACGTCCTCGGCCAACGCCTGCTCGCGCTGGCGGGCATCCAGATCGTCGAACGGCAGCGTCCACAACAGGGCATAACCGTTGCGCCCGCTCGCAGGCAGCCGCGCTTCCAGCAGTTGCTGCGCCTGCAACCGCGATTCCGGCACCGGCCACATGCGTGAGGCGCACCACACCACGATGGTCAACAGCAGCAGGCCCGCCAGGGTCCAGCCCAGTCCGCGCAGAATCTTCAACACAGCTTCCCTTCCATGGCTCGTTGCCGCAGTCGATCCACCAGCGTAATCGACCGGCAGTGACCGCTACAATGCGCACATGTCGCTCGAAGCCCCCGCCCTGGTCCCCCGCCCCTCCCTGCAGCGCCTGTTCCTGACCGGCCTGCTGACCCTGCTGCCGATCTGGCTGACCTGGGTCGTGGTCAAGTTCGTGTTCGTGTTGCTGTCGGGCATTTCCAGCCCGCTGGTGGTACCGCTGTCCGAGCAGATCGCGACAAGCTTTCCGCACTACCTCGGCTGGGTCCGCGCCGAATGGATCCAGGACACCATCGCCCTGCTGGCCACCCTGCTGGTGATCCTGGCGGTGGGCGTGGCCAGCCGCCGCGTGCTCGGCCAGCGCCTGCTGCGCTGGGTGGGCGCGGTCATCAAGCGCATTCCGCTGGCCAGCATCATCTACGACAGCGCAAAGAAGCTGCTGGACATGCTGCAGACCGAACCGGGCAGCACCCAGCGCGTGGTGCTGATCGACTTCCCGCACCGCGACATGAAATCGGTCGGACTGGTCACCCGCGTGATCAAGGAACACGGCACCGACCGTGAGCTGGCCGCGGTGTATGTACCGACCACGCCGAACCCGACCTCGGGCTACCTGGAAATCGTGCCGGTGGAACTGCTGACCCCGACTGACTGGACCGTCGACCAGGCCATGAGCTTCATCATTTCCGGCGGCGCCGTCGCACCGTCCAGCGTGCCGTTCACCCGCGCTGGCGAACGCACCGGCGAACGCACCGAATGACCCCGGCGCCGATCGAGCGCCCGCTGCAGGACCGCGCGGTCCTGCTGTTCATCGTGCTGGCCGCGTTCTTCTGCGGCAATGCGGTGCTGGCCGAGCTGATCGGGGTGAAGATCTTCGCGCTGGAAGACACCCTGGGCATCGCCCCGCTGAACTGGAACCTGTTCGGCCAGACCGGCTCGCTCAGCTTCACCGCCGGTACCCTGCTGTGGCCGGTGGTGTTCATCATGACCGACACCATCAACGAGTTTTTCGGCAAGCGCGGCGTGCGCTTCATCTCGTGGCTGGCGGTGGTGCTGATCGGCTACGGTTTCCTGTTCGCCTTCGCGGCCATTTCGCTGGCGCCGGCCAGCTGGTGGGTCACGTCGATGGATGGCCACGGTGTGCCCGACTACCAGGCCGCGTTCGCAGCCGTGTTCGGCCAGGGCATGTGGACCATCGCCGGTTCGCTGGTGGCCTTCCTGCTCGGCCAGCTGATCGACGTGGCGGTGTTCCACCGCATCCGCCAGGCCACCGGCGAACGCCACGTGTGGCTGCGTGCGACCGGATCGACCGCGATCTCGCAGGTGGTGGACAGCTTCGTGGTGATCTGGATCGCCTTCGTGCTGGGCCCGCAACACTGGCCGACCTCGCTGTTCCTTGCGGTCGCCAGCGTCAACTACGTGTACAAGATGGGCTTTGCGGTCGCCCTGATTCCGTTGCTGTACCTGATGCGGCGTGCCATCACCCGCTATCTGGGCGCCGATCGCGCGGCGGCACTGCGCGCCGCCGCTGCGGCTGACTGAAGCCCCAGCGCCGCCAAGCTGACTGCGCCTTCACGCTGGCCGTACGCGCGCGGATCGTGCAAGCTCCACGATCTGTGTTCCACGGAAGCTTCTTGATGCCGTATTCCCCCCGCGTCCTGGCCGCTGCCATTGCCGCGTTGTTCCTGTTCAGTGCCGTGCCGTCGGCCGAAGCAGCGAAGAAGAAGGCCAGCCGCCCTGCCGCTGCCCAGACCCGCCAGGCCGCCAAGCCCAAGGCCAGGCCCGCCCGTGCCACCGCACCGGCCCGTGGCAGTTCGGCGCGCCGCGCTGCGCCGCGTCCGGTCGCACCGGCCCGTGCCGTTCCCAAGCAGGTGCAGCTGGAACGGCTGTACGACGAGTACTGGGATGCCTCGATGCGGTTGAACCCGCTGCAGGCCACGTTCCAGGGCGAACCGCGCTACAACGACCAGCTACCAAACATTCTGTCCGCCGCCTGGCGCCAGCAGTCGCACGACTTCACCACGCAGTGGCTGGGCAAGGTCGAAAAACTCGGCAGCGATGGCCTGCAGGGCCAGGACCTGCTCAGTTACGAGATCTTCGTACGTGACGCGCGCGCCTCGCTGGCTGCCGAGCGCTACCCGAGCTGGATGATGCCGATCAGCCAGTACTACAACATCGGCAGCATCATGGCGATCCTCGGCTCCGGCGCGGGCGCGCAGCCGTTCAACACCGTGCAGGACTATGACATCTGGTCGCGCCGCTCGCTCGGCATTCCCGAACTGTTCGACCAGGCCATCGACAACATGCGCCAGGGCATGAAGGCCGGCGTGGTGCAGCCGCGCGACCTGATGGAGAAGGTGCTGCCGCAGCTGGATGCGGTGATCAAGCCGACCGCTGAAGAGAGCATCTTCTGGTCGCCGATCCGCACCATGCCGAACACGATTGCGGCCGAAGACAAGGCGCGCATCAGTGCCGAGTACAAGCGCATGATCGAACTGCGCATCATGCCCGCCTACCGCGCCCTGCGCGGCTTTATCGCCACCGAGTACCTGCCGGCCACGCGCGCCAGCAGCGGCATGGGCGCGCTGCCCGACGGCCAGGCCTGGTACGCCAACCTGATCGTGCAGACCACCGCCAGCGACCAGACCGCCGCGCAGCTGCACGCGCTGGGCGAGCAACGCGTGCAGGAACTGCAGACACAGATCGCCACGGTGATGAAGGACGCCAAGCTGCGTGGCACGCCGGCAAAGCTGCTGCGCAGCATGCGCAACGATCGCCAGTTCCAGTACAGCGATGCCAATGCACTGATCAGCCGCTACCGCCAGGTGCAGCAGCAGGTCAACGCGCGCCTGCCGCAGGTGCTCGATACGCTGCCGCAGTCCGCACTGGAAGTACGCGCGGTGGAGCCGGAACGGGCGCTGACCGCCGCCGCTGCCGCCTATCAGCCGTCGCCGCCCGGGCAGCCCGGGCAGCCCGGCGTGCTGTACATCAACACCCGCGACCTGCCCAGCCGCAAGCGCTGGAGCGTGCCGGTGCAGTACCTGCATGAAGCGATTCCCGGCCATCACGTGCAACTGGGCCTGCAGCAGGAGCTGGCCAAGCTGCCGCGCTTCCGTCGCCTCGGTGGCGATCTTGCGTTCGTCGAAGGCTGGGGCCTGTACGCCGAAACGCTGGGTGAAGACCTCGGCGCCTACACCGATCCCTACGACCGTATCGGCTACCTGTATTCACGCCTGCTGCGCGCCGCGCGCGTCGTCGCCGACACCGGCGTCAATGCACAGGGCTGGAGCAAGCAGCAGGCCGTGGCCTACCTGCAGAAGACGGTGGACATGAGCAGCGATGATGCCAACGCCGAAGTCGAGCGGATCATGGCCCAGCCCGGCCAGGCACTGTCGAACGTCGCCGGCCTGACCACCATCGTTGCCCTGCGCGACAAGGCCAAGGCACGCCAGGGCGCAGCCTTCGATCTGCGCCGCTTCCATGCAGAACTGCTGAAAGACGGCTCGATGCCTCTGGACGTGCTGGACCGCAAGATGGAGCGCTGGATGGCACAGCCGGCCAGCGCTGCGCCCACGCCTTCCCCCTGACGCTTCCGGAGCCACCATGCGCCCTGCCGTCGCCCTGTTCGCCGCCGTGCTGGGCCTGCTGCCTCTGGCGGGCGCCGCCGCACCGGTGCTGACCCCACCGGATGCCGGTATCGACGGCCTGATGCAGGCCTACGATGGCCAGGTGCCCGGCGCCGCAGTGCTGGTGCTGCATGACGGGCAGCCGGTGTTCCGCCGTGGCTACGGCCTTGCGGTGGTCGAAGACGGCACCCCGGTCACAGCCGCCAGCAATTTCCGGCTGGCCTCGGTCAGCAAGCAGTTCACCGCTGCGGCGGTGCTGCTGCTGGTGGAAGACGGCCGGCTCGGGCTGGACCAGCCGGCCCGGCAGTGGCTGCCCGAGCTGCCACCGGCTGCAGCGGGCATCACCCTCCGCCACCTGCTCTCGCATACCAGCGGCCTGCTCGACTACGAAGACCTGATGGACCCGGCAGACACGCTGCAGGTACACGATGCCGATGTGCTGGCCCTGCTGTCGCGCCAGGACCGGCTGAACTTCGCGCCGGGCACGCAATACCGCTACAGCAACAGCGGCTATGCACTGCTGGCACTGATCGTGGGCCGCGCATCCGGCCAGGATTTCGCCGCCTTCCTGCAACAACGCATCTTCCGCCCGCTGGGCATGACGCATACCGTGGCCCACCAGGACGGCGTGGACACGGTCGCCGCACGCGCCTATGGCTACAGCCGGATCGATGGCCGCTGGCAGCGCACCGACCAGAGCACTACCAGCGCCGTACTGGGAGACGGCGGGATCTACTCCTCGCTGGACGATCTCGCCCGCTGGGATGCGGCGCTGTACGACGACCGCCTGCTGTCGAAGGCCTCGCGCCGGGCGATGTTCAGCCCCGCGACATCGACGCCCGAACCGGATGTGCCGCACTACGGCTTCGGCTGGCGGCTGAATGGTCCGGTGCAATGGCACAGCGGCGAGAGCATCGGCTTCCGCAACGTGATCGTGCGCCACCCGGAGAAGCACCTGACCGTGATCGTGCTGACCAACCGCAACGACCCCGAACCCTATCCGCTGGCGCAGAAGATCGCCCAGCGCTGGCTGGACACCCTGCAATGACCCCCGGTTCCGACGCCCTGCTGGGCATCCACCACGCCGCACTGATCTGCAGCGACTACGCACGCTCGAAGGACTTCTACGTGCGCATCCTCGGCCTGCGCGTGCTGGCCGAGAACCACCGCGCCGCACGCGATTCCTGGAAGCTCGATCTGGCCCTGCCCGACGGCGGCCAGCTGGAACTGTTCTCCTTCCCCTCGCCGCCGCCCCGTCCCAGCCGCCCAGAGGCCCAGGGTCTGCGCCACCTCGCGTTCCGGGTCGCTGCACTGGAACCCTTCATCCAGCGCCTGGCCGCGCATGGTGTCGCCTGCGAACCGATCCGCGTGGACGAATACACCGGCCGACGCTTCACCTTCTTCGCCGACCCCGACGACCTGCCGCTGGAGCTGTACGAAGTCGGTTGAGCGTTTTTCAATCGTGATTCATCCATGCATGGCATGGATCTACTGTGTCGACCAAGGTCGACACCTACCCACAACCCGATACCGACAGATCTCCGGAAACTGTCGAAGGCGGGGTGGGTCCGGTTGCGGGGGCGTGAGCCGCATGGGCCCGAGGCATGCCTCGGGCGGGTTGGGCAGGACGCCCAACCCCGGTCTTGCCGTGTGCGCAGGACTGCGCCCACGAGCAAGCGGCGACCGAGCTTACATGGGTGAGGGCGCTTTGCTTGCGAAGCACTGCTTCGCAAGCGCCCGAACGCACAGCCGCCAGCGGCTGGGCCGGGCCCCGGAGGGGGACTCGCAGCGCCCCCCGCAACCGGACCGACCCCGCCATCCCACGGATAGCCCGCTGTTGCTGTTGCTGTTGCTGTTGCAGTTCCTGTTGCCCCCGCGGGTGCAGGGCGCAGCCCTGCAAAGCCCCCCTTCCCCATACCCCGCCGAATGGGTATACAGTCGACCCGTACCGGCATCGTGCCGGAATGAACCCTGGGAGGGGACCATGCGCAAGACCTTCAAGACCCTGCTGCTGGCACTGCCGCTGTGCCTGGCCGCGCTCTCGGCGCAGGCCGCCGATGGCGCCGCCGGCCGCTGGAAGACCATCGACGACAAGACCGGCAAGGTGAAGTCGATCGTCGAGATCACCCAGGCCGCCAACGGCACCCTGACCGGCAAGGTGGTCGACATCCTGCACTCGGACAAGGGCCCCAACCCGGTCTGTGACGGCTGTGAAGGCGCCAACAGGAACAAGCCGGTGAAGGGCATGACCATCCTCTGGAACCTGAAGGCCGACGGCGCCAACAAGTGGTCCGGTGGCACCATCCTCGATCCGGCCAATGGCAAGACCTACAAGTCGAAGATGGAACTGCAGCCCGGCGGCACCCGGCTGGACGTGTCCGGCTGCATCGCCTTCATCTGCCGCGCGCAGACCTGGCAGCGCGAATAAGCGCCCCGCTCCCCGCTTCATCCCCGTGACCCGGCCTCGGCCGGGTCACCTCGTTGCGGGCATGCGATACTCTGCGGTTCCCCTCGGCTTCACCCCGCGACCATGACCCGTACCGCGCTCGTCACCACCGCCCTGCCCTACGCCAACGGCCCGCTGCACCTGGGCCACCTGGTCGGCTACATCCAGGCCGACATCTGGGTGCGTGCGCGGCGAATGAGTGGCGGCAAGGCCTGGTTTGTCTGCGCCGACGATACCCATGGCACGCCGATCATGCTGGCCGCGGAAAAGGCCGGGGTCACCCCGGAAACCTTCATCGCCAACATCCAGGCCAGCCACGAACGTGACTTCGCCGCCTTCGGCGTGGCCTTCGACCACTACGACTCGACCAATTCGGCGGCCAACAAGGCGCTGACCGAGCAGTTCTACCTGAAGCTGGAAGCGGCCGGCCACATCAGCCGCCGTTCGGTGGCGCAGTTCTACGACCCGGCCAAGGGCATGTTCCTGCCCGACCGCTACGTCAAGGGCATCTGCCCGAACTGCGGCAGCCCCGACCAGTACGGCGACAACTGCGAAGTGTGCGGCGCTACCTATGCGCCGACCGACCTGAAGGAACCGCGTTCGGTCATCTCCGGTGCCACGCCGGAAATGCGCGATTCGGAGCACTTCTTCTTCGAGGTGGGCCACTTCGACGCGTTCCTGCGCGAATGGCTGGCCGGCGACGTCGCCCTGCCGGGGGTGAAGGCCAAGCTGGGTGAGTGGCTCAATGCCGAAGGTGGCCTGCGCGCGTGGGACATCTCGCGCGATGCGCCGTACTTCGGCTTCCAGATTCCCGGCCAACCGGGCAAGTACTTCTACGTCTGGCTGGATGCACCGATCGGCTACCTGTCCAGCTTCCAGACCCTGTGCGGCAGGATCGGCGAAGACTTCGAAGCGCACCTGCGCGCCGGTACCAGCACCGAGCTGCACCACTTCATCGGCAAGGACATCGTCAACTTCCACGGCCTGTTCTGGCCGGCGGTGCTGCACGGTACCGGCCACCGCGCGCCGACCCGCCTGCACGTCAACGGCTACCTGACCGTGGACGGTGCCAAGATGAGCAAGTCGCGCGGCACCTTCGTGATGGCGCGTACCTTCCTCGATGCCGGCCTGGAGCCGGAAGCGCTGCGCTACTACTACGCCGCCAAGTCCGGCGGTGGCGTCGACGATCTCGACCTGAACCTGGGTGACTTCATCGCCCGCGTCAACGCCGACCTGGTCGGCAAGTTCGTCAACCTGGCCAGCCGCTGCGCCGGCTTCATCAGCAAGCGTTTCGACGGCCAGCTGGCCGCGCAGCTGCCCGATGCGGCGCAGTACCAGCGCTTCGTCGACGGCTTGGCGCCGATCCGTGAAGCCTACGAGCGCAACGACCCGGCCGCGGCGATCCGCCTGACCATGGCCCTGGCCGACGAAGCCAACCGCTACATCGACGACGTCAAGCCGTGGGTCATCGCCAAGCAGGAAGGCGCCGACGCGCAGCTGCAGGCCGTGTGCAGCCAGGGCCTGAACCTGTTCCGCGTACTGGTCACCGCCCTGAAGCCGGTGCTGCCGGCCACCGCCGCGCAGGCCGAAGCCTTCCTGGCCGCGCCGGTGAACGACTGGACCGAACTGGCACAGCCGCTGCTGGGCCACCGCATCACCGACTACACCCCGCTGTTCACCCGTATCGACCCGAAGAAGATTGACGCCATGATCGACGCCTCCAAGGACACCCTGCAGCCGGCCGCGGCCGCCGCTGCCGCCCCCGCCGCCAGGACCGAAGCGGCCAAGCCGGCTGCACCGGCACCGGCCAAGGACGACGCAAAGAGCGCCGATGCTCCGACCTACATCGGCATCGACGATTTCGCCAAGCTCGACCTGCGCATCGGCAAGGTGCTGGTCTGTGAGTTCGTGGAAGGCTCGGACAAGCTGCTGCGCTTCGAACTGGATGCAGGTGAACTGGGCAAGCGCCAGATCTTCTCCGGTATCCGCGCCAGCTACGGCGACCCGGAGAAGCTGGTCGGCCGCAGCGTGGTGTTCATCGCCAACCTGGCCCCGCGCAAGATGCGCTTCGGCCTGAGCGAAGGCATGATCCTGTCGGCCGGTTTCGACGGCGGTGCGCTGGCGTTGCTGGACGCCGACAGCGGCGCGCAGCCGGGCATGCCGGTCCGCTGATGCCCGCAGCGGGCGTGGCCTCGGCCGCGCCCGCCGGCAGCACCGGCCACCGGAGGCAACGCGATGGGAGGCAACGGAATGGAACTGGCGCTGTTCGACTTCGACCACACCGTGACCACCTGCGATACCTATGGCCGTTTCCTGCGCCGCGTGGCCACCGCCGAACAGCTGGCGCAGGCGTGGTGGAAGGTCGGCCCGTGGCTGCTCGCGTACAAGCTGAAGCTGATCTCGGCCGGACGCATCCGCGCGCGCGTCACCCGCCTGACCTTCAGCGACCGCCACAGTGACGACATCGCCACCCTGGCCGCCGGCTTCTCGCGTGAGTTCCTGCCCGATGTGGTGCGCCCGGAAATGCTGGAGCAGATCCGCTGGCACAAGGAACAGCAGCACACCGTGGTGATCGTGTCCGGCTCGCTGGACCTGTACCTGCGGCCGTGGTGCGAGCAGCTGGGCCTGCAGTTGATCTGCAACCGGCTGGAATGTCAGGACGGACGCCTGACCGGCCGTTACGCCGGTGGCGACTGTGGCCCGCGCAAGGTCGAGCACATCCGTCGCCAGTTCGATCTGTCGCGTTACGTGCGCATCCATGCCTACGGTGACAGTTCCGAAGACAAGCCGATGCTGGCGCTGGCCCACGAGCGCTGGTTCCGCGGCAAACCCCTGAAGTAACCCGACGCGCAGCCTTCGCCACGCATGAGCCTGATCCCGCCCCTGACCGAACGCCTCGACCGCCTGCTGCCGCAGACCCAATGCGGGCAATGCGGCTACGACGGTTGCCGACCGTACGCGCAGGCGATGGCGCGCGGCGAGGCAGGCATCGACCGCTGCCCACCCGGTGGCGATGCCGGTGCACGCGCGCTGGCCCAGGTTCTGCGCGTACCGGCGATTCCTTTTGATCGTTCGCGCGGCGAGCACAAGACGCCGCAGGTGGCGTTGATCGTGGAAGCCGACTGCATCGGCTGCACCAAGTGCATCCAGGCCTGCCCGGTGGACGCCATCGTCGGCGGCGCCAAGTACATGCACACGGTGATCGCCGATCTGTGCACCGGCTGCGAGCTGTGCATCCCGCCGTGCCCGGTGGACTGCATCGAGCTGGTGCCGGCATAGCCACCGGACCAACCGGCGGAGCGGCGGAGCGGCGGAGCGGCGGGGTAGAGTCGACTGTTAGTTGTGTAAACCCACCACGTTGTTCAGCAGGACTCTGGAAATAGGTGGCTGGCCACCGATCCCCATGTGAGGGCGGTGCCAGTTGTAGTGGTGCAGCCATTGGGTCAGCACGGAATTGCGCTG
>NZ_JCAFRY010000015.1:0-106515 GCF_059368675.1 Stenotrophomonas sp. YJH_SMC_120 | reverse complement strand
CGGCAATCCCAGTGTCCCGTGGTTGCCGGCCAGCGGCCGGCACTGCCGATCAACGATGGGCGAGCGCGTAATCCAGCGCCGAGCACACCGCCGCCACCTGCGCGTCGTTGCACTGCTGTGGCGTCGCGACACGCCGCCCGGACCGGCCGCACTGTGGTGGGCCGACGCGCTTGGATGAGGTAGTGCCGGCCGCTGGCCGGCAATCCCAGTGTCCCGTGGTTGCCGGCCAGCGGCCGGCACTACCGATCAACGATGGGCGAGCGCGTAATCCAGCGCCGAGCACACCGCCGCCACCTGTGCGTCGTTGCACTGCTGTGGCGTCGCCCGCGGGCTGTCCGGGTAGACCTCGGTGGTGGTGGTGTACTTGGCGCCGGTAATGCCGGCGCACAGGCCCAGCTTCACCAGCGGGTACTCGATCACGCCATGGGCCACCACCGGCGAACCGATGATCTCGCCCTTGTCGTCGGCCGGCGCGATATGGGTGACCTTCTCCACCGCGGCGATGACCGCCTGCTGGAAGGCCGGTTGTGGGTTCCCGCTGTCGTCCACCAGGTAGAACCCATCGGGAATCAGGCCCGGCTCGAACGGCTTGCCGTCACGCGCGGCCAGCGCCGGGCGGAACTCGCTCTCGTCGCTGTCTGTGGTTTCGTGCAGGTCGATGTGCAGCACGAACTGGCCCCTGTACGGCGCGATCAGTTCGATGACGGCGGTCGATTCGCGGGCCGGGCCGTCGGCCCGGAAGTTGCGGTTCGGGTCGATCGCATCGAAGTTCCAGCGGTTGATGCGCTCGAAGCCCCACGGATTCACGCACGGCGCCACCAGCAGGTTGGCCTTGCCGGCATAGTCGGCGGCGTGCTTTTCGAGGAACTCCAGCGCGCCCATCACGCCGCTGGTCTCATAGCCGTGCACGCCACCGGTGACCAGGGCAGCCGGCAGCGCCGGGTTCCAGTCGCGGCTGCGCAGGGCCAACAAGGTGTAGGTCTCGCCCGCGTAGTCGAGCTGGCCGTAGGCCACCTTGTCAAAGCGCGAAGCCAACGCCTCGATGCGCGGCAGCACCTCTTCGTCATAGCGACGCAGGCGCTGCTGGCGGCCACGCCACGCCTCCCGCTCCGCCGCTCCCCACGGCTGGCCAGGGGTTCCGACGGGGTAGAAAGCAGCTTGGGACATGGCGGATCTCAGCGGGTCAGGAAGCAATCGCCCACTCTACCACCGGGGCATCGGCATGAACCGGAGGCGCATTCCAATAGCGAATGGAATCAGCAATAATTCTCATTTACGACCTTCCACAACCCGCACCGATGCCCATCCACGCCCTGCAACCGGCCCGCCTGCCCCTGGCTGCCGCCCTCGCCCTGTGCCTGCTCCCGGCCACCCGTGCCTTCGCCCAGGACGGCGCCACCACGCTGGACAGCATCCAGGTTTCCGGCAGCTGGCTGGGCACCGGCCTGCATGACAGCGTCAAGAGCTTCGCCGGCGCGCGCACGGTGGTCGACCGCCAGCGCATCGAGGCCAGTGGCGCAGCCAGCATCGGCGATGCCATGCGCCGCATCCCCGGCGTGCAGGTCACCGACAACTCCGGCACGGCCGGCAGCTCGGTCTCGCTGAACATCGGCGTGCGCGGCCTGACCGGGCGCTACTCGCCACGCTCGACCGTACTGCTGGACGGCGTGCCGCTGGCGGTGGCGCCGTATGGCCAGCCACAGCTGTCGTTCGCACCGACCAGCCTGTCCAACATCGAATCGATCGACGTGGTGCGCGGCGGCGGCGCGGTGCGCTACGGCCCACAGAACGTGGGCGGCATCATCAACTTCAGCACCCGCGCCATTCCGACCGGCGCGGGCCTGCACGGCGAAGCGGGTGTGCGCTACAGCGCCTACGACCATGGCGGCGGTGACAGCACCCAGTACAACGCCTTCCTCGGCGGCACCGGCGGCAACGGCCTCGGCGCGGCGCTGCTCTACTCCGGCCAGGACGGGCGTGGCTGGCGCCAGGGCAGCGATGACCGCTTCAACGACCTCGCGCTGAAGTTCGCCTATGCCATCGACGAACAGCAGGAACTGCGCGCCAAACTGTCCTACTACGATGTGCGTTCGCTGACCCCGGGCGGCCTGACCCGCGCCCAGTACGAGGCCGATCCGTTCCAGAACACCCGCCCCACCGATTTCTGGAAGGGCCACCGCACCGGCATCGACCTGGGCTACACCAATACGCTGTCGGCCAACAGCGAGTTCGAGGTGCTGGCCTATTACAACGAAAGCAGCCGCGCCAGCTCGCTGATCAACGCCGCCAACACCCAGCTGACCGTGCAGCCGCGTGACTACCGCGTGCTCGGCATCGAGCCCCGCTACACCCAGCGCCTGCACTGGGGCGCCAGCGTGCACGACATCACCGCCGGCTACCGCTTCCTGCGCGAACGTGGCAACGACCGCAGCTACACCGTCACCCGCCGCACCGGCGTGGCCAGCGCCACCAACCGCTTCGACAACGCCACCGACGCCCACGCGTTCTACATCGACGACCGCATTGCGATCGGCCAGTGGCGGATCACCCCGGGCGTGCGCATGGAATGGATCGACATGGACCGCCGCCAGGCCGGTGGCACGGCGACCTTCAGCAGCCGCAACGACAAGGCCCTGCCCTCGCTCAACATCGCCTACCTGCTGACCCCGCAGCTGACCGTGTTCGGCAACTACACCACCTCGTTCGGGCCGGTGCAGAACATCCAGCTGAATTCGCAGACCGCCAGCAATCCGCTGAACCCGGAAATCGCCAAGACCACCGAACTCGGTGCGCGCTGGCAGGACGGTGCACTGCGCGCGGAAGTAACCGTGTTCAAGATGCGCTTCGACAACCAGATCCTGCAGGTGCCGGGGATCACTCCGCCGACTTTCCAGAACATCGGCGCCACCGATCACAAGGATGTGGAGAGCGCACTGGAATACCGCTTCGCCGAGGACAGCGCGCTGGCCGGGCTGGAGCTGTACGCCAACTACACCTGGACCAAGGCGATCCAGCAGTCCGGCGACAACCGTGGCCTGGACGTGCCCTTCTACGCGCGCGACACCGACAGCGTCGGCGCCCGCTACGCACTGGCCGGCTGGACCTTCAATGTCTCCAGCACCCACCAGAGCGGCCAGTACGCCGACGCCGCCAACACCTGGGCCGAGAGCGCCGATGCGCGCGTGGGCCGCGTGCCGGGTGTTCGCCTGTGGAACGCGCAGGTGGCCTGGCAGGTGCCGGGACTGGGTGACAGCGAGATCGCACTGGGCGTGAACAACCTGGCCGACAAGCGCTGGTACACCCGCAATGTCGATGGCAACGCCGGCCGCATGGTGGCCGCGCCGCGTACCTTCTACGTGCAGGGCCACTACCGCTTCTGAAGCGGTAATCGCCCGATGCAGTGACGGTGGCGATCACGGTGGCGGCGTATCATGCCGCCACCATGTCACCGTCTGCTTTGCCATCGCGCCTGCATCTGGCCTTCCAGGGCCTGCGCCTGCGGCTGCGTGGCAGTGATCTGTGGTTCATCGCACTCGCGCTGCTGGTCGGCCTGATCGCCGGCTACCTGACCCTGCTGCAGTCGGGCATCGCGCGCTGGTTGCAGGGCACGCTGTATGGGCTGGACGAAGGCATGCGCCTGAGCTCCCTGCCCTCGCTGACCTGGACCGCGCTGCTGGTGCTGCCACTGGGCGGCCTGCTGGTCGGCCTGGTCAGCCTGGCCGCGACGCGGCTCAAGCGCCCCCTGCTCGATGCGGTGGAAGCCAATGCCCTGCATGGCGGCCGCATGTCGATGCGCGACAATCTGATCGTGCTGACCCAGACCCTGCTGTCCAATGGCTGCGGCGCCTCGGTCGGGTTGGAGGCTTCGTATACGCAGATGGGTGCCGGCAGCGGCTCGCAGCTGGGCCGGGTGATGCGCCTGCGTCGCAACGACGTGCGCATCCTGGTCGGTGCCGGTGCCGCCGGTGCCATCGCCGCCGCCTTCGGTGCGCCATTGGCTGGTGCGTTCTATGCCTTCGAAATCGTCATTGGCGCCTACACCCCGGCCGCACTGGCACCGGTGGCCGTCGCCGCGCTGGCCGGTGCGTTCGTGGCCGACCAGGCTGGCATCGAGGCCTACCTGCTGCCCGCTGCCTCTACCATCGACGTGCGTGCCGCCGACTACGCCATCTACGGCCTGCTCGGCTGCTGCTGCGCGATGGTCGGCATTGTCATCATGCGCCTGATCGCTTCGATCGAAGGCACGGTCAAGCGCAGTCCATTGCCGCTGTGGGGTCGCCCGGTGGTGGGCGGCCTGCTGCTGATCCCGCTGGCCCTGGCCAGCCCGCAGGTGCTCTCGTCCGGCCATGGCGCGCTGCACCTGGACCTGACTACCCACCTGCCGTTGATCTGGATCGGCGGCCTGCTGACCCTGAAGTGCCTGGCCTCCGGCATCTCTCTCGGGTTTGGTTTCCGTGGCGGCCTGTTCTTCGCCTCGCTGTTCATGGGCACCCTGGTCGGCGCCCTGTTCGCCGGCCTGCTGGCGATGGCCACCGGCGTGCCGGTGGTCGACGCCACGTCCGCTGCGCTGGCCGGCATGGCAGCGTTGGCTGCGGCGGTGGTCGGCGCGCCCATGACCATGGCCATGCTGGTGCTGGAAGGCACCCACGACTTCCTGCTGACCAGCGTGGTGATGAGCGCGGTGCTGGTGTCCAGCACGCTGGTACGGCAGTGGTTCGGCTACTCGTTCTCGACCTGGCGCATGCACCTGCGCGGCGAGACCATCAAGAGCGCCCGCGACGTCGGCTGGGTGCAGAACCTCAACGCCGGCCGGCTGATGCGCAAGGGCGTGGCCACCGCGCCGGCCGATCTCGATGCCGCCGCGTTCCGCCAGCGCTTCCCGCTGGGTTCGGGCAGCCGGGTGATCCTGATCGACAGCGAAGGCCACTACGCCGGCATCGTGCAGATTCCGCGCGTCTACGGCGACGGCGTGAAGCCGGAAACCACGATTGGCGAGCTGGCCGAGAACCGTGATGTGTCGCTGTCGCCAGCCGCGGACGTGGTCAGCGTGATGCAGCGCTTCGACCAGACCCAGGCCGACGAACTGGCCGTGGTCGCCGCCGACGGCCAGGTGCTGGGCGTGGTCTCTGAAGCCTTCGTACGCAAGCGCTACGCCGAGGAACTGGACAAGCGCCAGCGCGAACTGATGGGCGAGCGCGTCGAGGACACCGACTGATCCCGCAAAAAGGGGACGGAGGGAATTAAGTCGTTTCTGGCACCTGACTAACCACGCGTGGCGTGAACCGCTGGAAATCCACGCGTGGCGTGGATCTACTGTCACCATGACCGGGTAGACTCCGGCCATGCGCTTCATTGAGACCTTCCAGGCCGGTCCCTTCGCCGACACCGTGGTGAGCCTGCTGGCCGCCTTCGTGCTGGGCACGCTGATCGGCGCCGAGCGCCAGTACCGGCAACGCACCGCCGGCCTGCGCACCAACGTGCTGGTCGCCGTCGGCGCCGCGGCCTTCGTCGACCTGGGCATGCGCATCGCCGGCAGCGCCGAGGCGGTACGGGTGATCTCCTACGTGGTCTCCGGCGTCGGCTTCCTAGGTGCCGGCGTGATCATGAAGGAAGGCATGAACGTTCGCGGCCTCAACACCGCCGCCACCCTGTGGTGCTCGGCGGCGGTGGGCAGCTGCACCGGCGCGGACATGCTGGCCGAAGGCGTGCTGCTGACCGTGCTGATCATCGCCGGCAACACCCTGCTGCGGCCGCTGGTCAATGCGATCAACCGTATCCCGATCAACGAGGCCGCCACCGAAGCGACCTACGAAGTGCGCCTGAGCGTGGATGCCGAAGCCGTGCCGCGGGTGCGCGAGCGCCTCGTCGATGCGCTGGAGGCTGCGCAGTATCCGGTCGGCGACGTGCAGGTGGTCGAGCATGCCGATGCACCCACCGATGTGATCGCGGTGCTGGTCAGTACCGCCGTGAGTGCCGATGAGCTGGATGTGGTGCTGGCGCGGATGGAACACGTGCCGGGCGTGCTGCACGCCACCTGGGAAGTCAGCACCCGCGATTGATTCATCCACGCATGGCGTGGATCTACCGAGGTCGTGGTGAAGTAGATCCACGCCATGCGTGGATGCTCTCTCACCCGCCCGCCATGCGCTGCTGTGCGCGCAGCAGCTTGCGGAATGAACCGCACTGCCGCGCGTCCTGCGCTTCCGGGCAGGCCGCCGCGCGCTGCAGGTGCCGGCGCACCCGCTGCAACTGGGTGATCTGCCGCTGGAGCACATCGGCCTGTGCCAGCAGCGCCTCACGGTCCAGCGAGATACATCCATGCTGCGGCGGCAGCGACAACCCGATCTGCTGCAGCGACAACCCGGCCGCCTGGCCAAGACCGATCAGCGCCAGCCGTTCCAGCACGCGCTCGTCGTACTGCCGGCGCAGGCCGCGACGGCCCAGTGCCTGCAGCAGCCCAAGCTGTTCGTAGTAGCGCAGGGTCGAGGCCGGCACGCCACTGCGCTTGACCACCTCGCCGATATCCAGTTCACGCACGGGCTTGACCTCAAGTGACCTTCAAGCGCCAACCTATGGGCGACTTCCCCGCAAGGCAAGACCATGACCAGTACATCCCCCGTTGATCAGAGCGCGCTGTGGAACGGCCCCGGCGGTCAGATCTGGGTTGCGCAGCAGGCCATCCTCGATGGCCTGTTCCAACCCCTGGCCGACCTGCTGGTCGACGAACTGCCCGACACCGTCACGCAACTGCTGGATGTAGGCTGCGGGACCGGTGCCAGCCTGCTGGCCTCAGCCGCCGCACGCCCGTCGGCGCACTGCACCGGCCTGGACATCTCCGCGCCGATGCTGGCGCTGGCCCGTCAACGCGCCGAGGCGGCAGGACTGGACGCAGACTTCATCGTCGCCGACGCACAGCAGCATCCGTTGCCCACCGCGCACTTCGACTGGATCCAATCTCGGTTGGGCGTGATGTTCTTCGAAGATACCGAGGCCGCCTTCGCCAACCTGCACCGTGCCGCGCGGCCAGATGCCGGCCTGCGTTTCATCGCCTGGCGCAGCGCAGCGGAGAACCCGTTCATGACAACGGCCGAACGCGCCATCGGCGATGCACTGGATCTTCCGCCCCGCGCGCCCGGCGCACCGGGCCAGTTCGCCTTTGCCGATGGCGAGCGCGTGCAGCACCTGCTGCAGGCTTCCGGCTGGAATGACGTGGAGGTTGTTGCGGTAGACCTGCCCTGCTCGCTCGCCCGCGAAGACCTGCCGACCTATGTCGGCCAGCTGGGCCCGTTGGGCCTGGCGCTGCGCAATCTGCCCGAAGACCGGGCCACCTCGCTCCGGAACAAGGCGGTAGCGGCATTCACCCCGTTCATCGAGGGCGACCGCGTACGCGTGGATGCCGCCTGCTGGCTGGTCCGCGCCCGCGCCTAGGAAAAGGGGACGGAGGGGATTAAGTCGCTCTTGCCCCGAGTGTGCCGGAAACGACTTAATCCCCTCCGTCCCCTTTTTCCCTACAGCGCCTCGCCGGCGTCGGCCAGGCGCGATTCGATCAGCGCATACCACTGCTGCAGCACGTCGATCAGCATGTCCAGCTCGGCGTCGGTACGCTGTGCGCGGCCACTGCGCAGGCAGGCCTGGGCTTCCTGCAGCTGGGCCAGGAACCCGGCCACGGTGTCTGCCTGCAGGATCAGCCCCGGCAGGCGCCGCCCGGGAATGCGTACCACGGCATGGTTGCCGAGCTGGCCGTACACGCTGAGTGTGGTTTCCGTCTTCATGGAAAGAGGCAGGAATTGAGCGTTCATCGCGTGCACCATGGGAAACCTGAGCCGCCGGCAGGCGTGGTCAACGGGGGAGACGTAACCACGTCCTGCCGACGGTCAGGGGGGACTCGGGATACCGGGGCATGGCCCCGGTGCGGGACTCTCAGCGCGGTTGGGCGATCCCAGCGATCTGCACGCGACGGTTCGGCGCCAGGCAGGCGATCAGCTCGAGCCGATTGCGCTGCTCGCACTGCACGATCGGCTCAGCCGCGCCGCGTCCTTCGGCGCTGATGCTGGCCGCAGGCACGCCGCCCTGCACCAGCGCGCTGCGCACGGCCTCGGCACGTCGCTGCGACAGGGTCTGGTTGTAGCTGGCACTGCCGATACGGTCGGTGTACCCGGTCACCCGGATCGACTGCACCTGTGCGGCCTCGCGCACCTGCGCCAGGATGCCCTGCACCGCCTGCTGGCCTTCGGCGCTGAGTACCGCGCTGTCGAATTCGAACAGCGCGTCGGCCGACAGCCGCAGGGGTTGCTCCGGCAGCGGTGCCGGTGCAGGGGGCGCCGGTGGCCGTGGCGGTTCGATCACCGCCGCGCACGATTCCGGCTTCCAGTAGCCCCCCTGGGCGATGCCCTTGCTGTCGAAGCGCACCTGGAACTGGCAGGTGAAATACTCCGCGCCCTGCGCGGTGCGGAAGTTGAACAGGTAGTTCCACTCGCGCACGCCCCACATGCCTTCGTTGAAGTGCGGCGTGCCCAGCAAGGTATACAGCTGCCGCTTGCTCATGCCCGGCGCGAATCTGCGCAGGTCGGCGACGTCGGGATAGATGCCCTCCTTCAACGAAGCCTTGGACGCCTCCGGGAACTGCACGGCGGTGGTATCGGCAGGACGGTCAGCGGCCGGCGCATGGCTGCGGCAGGCGGCCAGCAGGCCCATCCCCAGGACCAGGCCCAGCACTGCGGCCATCTGGCCGGTGCGGGCGATGCGATGCTGTTTCATGTCATTCCCCCCTTTGGACGTTTCCGCGATGCCGGGCGGCGCGTGCGGCCCGGCCGCGGGGATCACCACTGGATGCCGGCACCGACGGCCACACCGGCCTCGCCACGGCTGTTGGTGGAGCCGCTGAACTTGTAGATCCAGCGACCACCTTCAGAGACACCGGAGATACCGATCGCCACGCCCGACTCGCCGTTGTAGCTGCCAGCGGCGACCGAGGCCATGCTGCGGCCCGCTTCGCTGGGCTGCGGCAGCGCTGCGGTGGCCATTGCCGACGCGATACCGGCCGAGGCGCGATTGTCGGTCTTGCGCAGGTCGCGCTCGAAGCCGCCCATGCGCTCGTCGGTGTACGCCTTCGACCAATCCAGGGTCTGCGCCATGCCCGACTTCAGCTGGTCCACGTTGACCGCGTCGGTACCGGCGGTGCCGGCGGCGACGTTGCGCACCGTGGTCGGGCCGCTGCTGGTGCTGCCCAGGGTGACGCTGTTGTAGTTGGTCGCACCGTTCACCGTGGTGTCGTAGCGGATCGTGCCCTGCTGCGAGGCCTGCAGCTGGCGTACGTTGACCGCATCGGTGGCCTGCGAACCGTCGGCCACGTTGACCACCTGGCGTTCGGCACCAGCGGCACCCACCGAGACGGTGTTGGCCCGGTTCGCCACCGAACCCGCACCCAGCGCCACCGAGTTGTCGGCCTGCGCCTGCGAACCATTGCCCAGCGCGGTCGAGTTGGCGCCGGCTGCGGTTGAGCCTGCACCACCGGCGGCCGAGTTGGCACCGCTGGCGGACGGGTCGGCCAGGTTGTTGGTGTTGTTGGCACGGAAGCTGCCGGCCACGTTGGTGATGTTCTGGATCTTCTGGTCGGTGTACTTCTTCGACTCGTCGATGGCGTAGTTCACGCCGTTCTTCAGCTGGCCGACATTGGTTGCGTCGTACGTATCGGAACCGTCGGCGACATGCGTGATCTTGCGCTCGCTGCCAGTACTGCCGACCGAGACCTCACCGGCCGAGTTGCTGGCACCGGTCTGGCCGTAGGCACCGGTGTAGCCGCTCTGCGCACCGACGCTGGCCACCGAACCTGCACCCAGTGCCACGCTGTTGCCGGCACTGGCGCTGGCGCCGTTGCCGACCGCCACGCTGTTGGCACCGGCCGCACTGGCCTGCGGGCCGACCGCCACCGCCTCCGCCCCGGCCGCCGTTGCGGCCGCTGCCGTCGAGTTCACCGCCAGGTAGGCACTGCCACCGCCGCCGTTGGTGATGCGCTGGTTGAGGACCTTCAGCGAGCCGTCCACCGCAGTGAAGGCGGCGGTGACATTGTTGTAGTCGCCGCTGGTGAAAGTGCCATCGGTGGCGATGCTGGAGATGCTGAACTTCGGCGCGGTCCACACGTTGGTGGTGCCGTTGTACGCGGTGGTGCCACCGAAGTAGTTGGCGATGGTGCTGTGGGTGCTGAACAGCTGGTCGCCGGTGATGGCATCGCTGCTGCCAGCCAGGATGCTGCCGGCGGCGACGTTGGTGATCTTCACTGCGCCGGTGCCGGTGCCGGTCAGCGTCACGCTGTTGAGCACGTTACCGCTGGCGTCGACGTCGTACTTCACGGCCAGCTTGTCAATCTCGCCGGTCTGGTCGGCAACGTTGGCCAGCGAATTGCTGACCGCGTCGAAGGCGGTACCGACGTCGTTGTAGTTGCCCTTGGTAATCGTGCCGTTGGCGGCCACGTTGTTGATCGAGTAGGTCGGTGCGGTCAGCACGCCGCTGGCGTTGACCGCCGCGCCACCACCGAGGTGGGTGGCAACGGCCTGGTTGGCCGCAAACAGCTGGGCACCGTTGATGGCCTCGCTGCTGGTGGCACTGACCTGGCCCGGGCCCAGGTTGCGCAGCGTGGTGGCGGTGCCGCTCTGGCCCAGCGTGGCACTGGCGTAGTTGACGCTGCCGTCGCCGTTGAGGTCATAGCGCAGGGCGCCCTGCTCCGACGCCTGCAGCTGGCCCAGGTTGACCGCATCGGTCGCGGCGGTACCGGCGGCCATGTTGGTGACCTGGCGTTCGGCACCGGCCGCACCGATGGACACGCTGTTGGCACGGTCGGCCAGGCTGCCGGCACCCACCGCGATACTGTTGGCGGCGGTGGCGCGGGCGTTGGTACCGACCGCGATCGAGTCGGCACCGGTGGCCAGCGCCTCGGTACCGGTCGAGTTCACCCGCAGGTACTTGGTGCCACCGTTGCGGATATCGGTGATCTGCGTGTTGAGATTGACCAGCGAGCCGTCGACCGCGGCGAAAGCATCGGTGGCGTTCTCATACAGGCCCTTGGCGATGGCGCCGCCGGTGGAGATGGTGCTGATCTCGAACAGCGGTGCAGTGAACGCGCCGCTGGCCGGATCGAAGGCCGCGCGGCCGCCGAAGAAGCTGGCGATGGCAGCATTGGTCGCCGCCAGCTGGCCGCCATTGACCGCTTCCAGACTGCCGGCCGTGACCGCACCGCCGGCCAGGTTGCCGATGGTGGTGGTGCCGGTGCCCGCCCCGAGCGTGACACGGCGATAGTTCGGGTTGCCGCCGGCATCCAGGTCGTAGGTCACGGCGGCATCGGCCACGCCGTTGATCAGGCTGATCGCGCCCTTCAGCTGGGCTACGTTGACCGCATCGGTGTTGACGCTACCGGCAGCCACGTTGGTGATCTGGCGCTCGCCACCACCGGCGGTGCCCACCGACACTTCGCCCGCCGAAACCTGCGGAGCAGTCAGGCCGTAAGCACTGTAGCTGGCCTGCGCGCCGCGCAGTGCGGCCGAGCGGTAACCCAGTGCGACCGAGTTGGCCTGGTTGGAGGTGGCTTCAGCACCGAGCAGGGTCTGCCCGTTTGCGGTACCGACGGCACTGTCGCCGACGATCACCGAATGGCCCATGCGCGCAGCGTAGTCGGCGGTCGGCACACCGGTCGGATTGCTCGGGTCGTTGACCCCATCACCCGGGAAGGCGACGTTGGCATCGACCTTCGGCAGTTCGTGCCGTGCATTGGCACCGATCACCACTTCCTTCGAACCGTTGGCGAAGGCGCCATCGCCCATCAGCACCTGGTAGTCCTGCGCGGCGTTCACGGCCCAGCACGAGATGTCAGCCAGGGCGACGTCCAGGCACTTGGCGGCCCACGCTGGCGAGTCCTTCGGCAGCAGCAGGCCCAGCAGGCCGCCCGGATTGCCGTTGTTGATGTTGTAGATGTAGCTGTCGGAGGTGACGCCACCGATCAGGGTCAGGTGCGAGCTGCCACCGGTAGCGGCACCGCCCAGCCCGTTGAGGGTGCTGCCGACCGGCGACAGGTTGACCACCGGCAGGCCCAGCACATTGACCGTCGAGTAGGTCTGCATCACGTTGGCATTGCTGAGCTTGAGGTTGCCGTTGCTCAGGTAGCCGTCGCCACCGAACAGGCTGGTGGTGGTCGGGCCGATCAGCTGCCCGACATTGCCGACCAGGCCGCCGGTGCCGATGATCAGGCCCGCGTTCGGATCGGCCGGAGCCGGCGCCTTCGGGCTGGTGGGCGGGATCGCCGAGGGCTTGGTCAGGCCGAGGCCGCCGAGCGTGCCGCCGACCAGGCCGCCGACCGCGCTGCCCAGATTGCCGAGGGTGCCATTGAGGTTGCCGTTGAGCAGGTTGCCCACGGCACTGCCGACATTGCCGAGCGTGTTGCCCAGCAGGCCACCCAGGCCAGTGCCGGAGCCGGTGGCGCCATTGAGCAGACCGCCGACGGAACCGACGGTGTTGTTGAGCGTGCCGCCGACCGCAGTGCCAACGCTGCCAACCGTGCCGCCGACTGTGCCACCCACGCTGCCGACGGTGCCATTGAGGGCTCCGCCGACCGCACCACCGACGGTGCCTACGGCTCCGTTCAGTGCGCCGCCTACGGCGCCCACGGTGTTGTTGAGCGTGCCGCCTACGGCGCCGCCCACGCTGCCAACCGTGCCATTCAGGGCACCACCGACCGCACCACCGACGCTGCCTACGGCGCCGTTCAGTGCGCCGCCCACGGCGCCTACAGTGTTGTTGAGCGTGCCGCCTACGGCGCCGCCCACGCTGCCAACCGTGCCATTCAGGGCACCACCGACCGCACCACCGACGCTGCCTACGGTGCCATTCAGTGCGCCACCCACGGCGCCTACAGTGTTGTTGAGCGTGCCGCCTACGGCACCGCCCACGCTGCCGACCGTGCCATTGAGGGCACCACCGACTGCACCACCGACGGTGCCTACGGCGCCGTTCAGTGCGCCGCCTAGGGCGCCTACAGTGTTGTTGAGTGTGCCGCCTACGGCGCCGCCGACCGCACCACCGACGGTGCCTACGGTGCCGTTCAGTGCGCCGCCAACGGCGCCCACGGTGTTGTTGAGCGCGCCGCCTACGGCGCCGCCCACGCTGCCGACCGTGCCATTGAGGGCGCCGCCGACCGCACCACTGACGGTGCCTACGGTGCCGTTCAGTGCGCCGCCAACGGCGCCCACGGTGTTGTTGAGTGCGCCGCCCACGGCACTGCCGACGCTGCCGACCGTGCCATTGAGGGCTCCGCCGACCGCACCACCGACGCTGCCTACGGTGCCATTCAGTGCGCCACCCACGGCGCCTACAGTGTTGTTGAGCGTGCCGCCTACGGCGCCGCCGACGCTGCCGACCGTGCCATTGAGGGCACCACCGACCGCGCTGCCGACCGTACCGACGGTGCCGTTGAGCGCGCCACCGACTGCATTGCCTGCGGCGCCGACCGCACTACCCACCAGCCCACCGACACCCAGTGCGCTGTTCTGCGCCGCAACCGTTGCCTGGCCGGCCAGTTTCAGATTGCGATCGGCAACCACTTCCTGGCCATTCGGCGCCTGCACGCGCACCTTGCCGGCAGCACCAGCATCGAATGCTGCGGTGATCGCGCGATCGTGGGTTTCTCCCGGCAGTTCCTCCTTGGCGGGCAGCGTGATCGCCGCCGTTGCCTTTACCTGGCCCTGGGCGTCGATCTGGTGGCCTGCCACCTTCAGCTTCGAATCCAGCGCCCCATCCACAGAAGCCTTCAGACCCCGCAGTGCGCCCGCCGGCGCGCCGCTGATGCCGGCGGCCGCCTTTGCACCGGCATCGATTGATGCCACCTGCGCGCCGCCAAGACCGATGTTGGCATTCGCTCGGACATCAGCGGCAAGCCTTGGTACGGCGACCTGCTTCGGCGCCGTGTTCGCGGCCAGCTTGACCTGCACGGAGGCCGGCAGCACGTCACGCACCACCGGCAGCGACGCGGTGCTCAACTGCAGGCCGACGCGCGCATCCGCGCTGATCGCCGGGCTGCTCTGGGCCTGGCTTGCGGCAGCCGCGAGGGCTACCTCGGCATCGACCTTGACTGGCATCGGCTGGGTATACTTGGCTGCAAGAGCCTGCAGATCACGCAGCGACTGATTGGATTCGGATGCTCCCGCGTGGCCACTGGCCAGCACACACAGCAGTGCCAGGGCGAGCGTGGTGGGCATCAGCAGGAAGGCGCGCGGATCCCGCGCGGCGCTGCCGCCGCTGTCGCCGGTGGCCAGTTCCGAGGCCACAACCAGAGCATTGAGCTGGCGGTTCCATACACGCCGGTAGATGCGATTCATGAGCACTTCCCCCGTAGGCGAACAACTTGAATGTCAGTGGACTTGCCGTTAGGCAGGTGACTGACATTTCAGCGTTTGCAACGGTGGCTGCGCACTTCATTCCGGCACGGCAATCGCGCATTCCGGCAAATCCACGGCCGGAATCGGCAGCGGGCTATGCAGAAGCGGCAACGATATCGGCAAGCGCATGGGCAATTCCGGCAGAAACCACCCCGAAACCCTTGCGGCGCTTGATTCAGGCCGGCTGGCCGATCTGCGCGGGAGCGCGCATCAGCGTATCGCGCGGCAGCTCGCCGAAAACCTTGCGGTAGTTGTCGGCAAAGCGGGAGAGGTCCCATAGGCCACAGCTGAGGGCGATCGCCTTCACCGAACGGCGGCTGGAATCGGCCATGGAAAGGCTGCGGCAGGCAGCGCACAAGCGCAGCATCGACAGATAACGGTTGGGCGAAGTTCCGAACAGATCCTCGAAGGCATAGCGCAGGCCGCGTTCGCTGACACCCGCCGCGTCACATATCTCGTTCATGTAGATATTGCGGCGCAGGTTGAGCCGCATGAAGTTCTCCGCCCGCTGCGCGATCAGATAATGCGTGCGCCGGGCGCGGCTGCAGCCGGGGCGATCGGCGGCGCCTGCACCGAGCAGGGCCTGCACGTGCTCGTGCAGCAATCGTTCGGTTTCCTGCGGCTGCAGGCCAGCGCCCTGGCCGAGCTGAAGATGCAGCTGCTGATAATGATGGGCGAGTGGCGCCGAATCGTTCGCCAGATTGAACAGTGAAAGTGCCTGGCCCGCGGGCGGTGTGCTGCGCAGGCTGAGTTCGGTCAACTTGCGTTGCACCCGTGCGACCGGCACCAGCATCAGGGTCATGTGCGTACCGGGGCTGAGCGTAAACTCGCTGATGCCTTCGGGCATCACCGTCAGCGCCATCCCCGGTGCAAGCGGCACCCCGTGGCACCAGCTCAGTGTTTCATCGGTGGCGTGCAGATACCCCAGCATCGCCCAGTCGGGTGGCAGCATGAAGCGGCCACGGCAGTGGAAACCGCAACTGATGCTGCAGAACAGGGCTTCCTCATGCACGCGCGAAGCGAAGGCCGCCCGCGGCCCGTTGCCATCGAGCAGCAGCAGTTCGACATCGCACACGCGAAGTACGCCGCCCAGCGTCGCCAGATCGATCGATCGCAGGCCGCTGTCGTCGCTGTCTTCTACCCCACCATCGACCATGACAGTGTCGTCCCCCCGTTTATCCGCAACTCGCTGCGGCCCCCACTGCCTGACAGGGCCACACCATTCCTCCAGGAACCTTCGCCATTGCCGGGATGGCCGCGGCCGGTGCCGCGCGACCAACCCGGTTGAAAGCAGCAACGTGAGAGCGAGTATGCCCGATAATCATCGAAGGTAAACCCGAACTCCGCATTGAAGAAAATAGATACAGAGATGAAGAAAATGTCGTCGCCAGTGGCACGATATTCGCATGCACCATTTGCGCCATCACAATATCTACACGTCGATGAATCGTTTTGCCAGCGAACGGATACGCGTCACAGAAACAACCTGAAAGTTTAAGGGCTACCGCGTTTCTGCCGAATTTGCATATAGGTTCCAGTTGCAGCCAACCGCCATTCAGGCAAAGTCGATAACACGGTGATCCGGTCGTTTCAAAACGACCACACCCGGGGGAGCGCATGACCACGACCGTATCGCAGAACAGTTCGGCCACCGGCGCAGCGCCGCGTGGTTGCAACGTTGCGGCCGGTATTTCTCCCGGGGCCGATTACCCAGAATGAGCACGGCGGGTCATTCCCGTCATGCCACCCCGCCAGGACGTGCGGGGCCCACGGACGATCCCGGCGGAGCCGGGCCACCGCCCAACAGGTGTCCTGCATCTGCAGACAACAAGTAGAGGGAGACAAGGCCATGAACGCATCCATCCGCAAGTTCCTGAAGGAAGAAGATGGCGTCACCGCGCTCGAGTACGGGCTGCTGGCCGCCGTCATCGCCGGCATCCTGATCGCGGTCGGCAACAAGGAGATGAAGGGGTTCTTCGAGACGCTGTTCAAGAACCTCTCCGACCTTGCCACCAAGGCCTCCGGGTCGGCACCTGCGACCGGCGGTGGCGGCTGAGCCTGCGCGCATCGCACATCCCTGCAGCAGTGCTGGGATGTGCCGGTGGCAACTGCAGGCTGTCCAATGACGGACGACGGAGTGTGCGATGACGTTGCTGGGACTATTGGCCATCGGCGTATGCCTGCGGATCGCGATCAGCGATCTGTATGCCCGCCGGGTGCCCAATGCCTGGCTGTTGTCTGCGTCCATCATTGCCGTCGCATTGATCATCGCGGGGCAGTTCAGCACGCCGCGCCAGCCGTGGCTTGCCCACGCAGCGGGCGCGGCGCTCGGCCTGGTGGCCCTGCTGCCGTTCTATGCCATCCGCTGGATGGGCGCCGGTGACGTCAAGTTCTTCGCGGTACTGGGGCTGATGCTGGGCTGGAAAGCCCTGCTGCCGATCTGGATGGTGGCCAGTCTCGCGGCCGGCCTGCACGCGGCAGTGATCATTGTCGGCCGCCGCCTGGGCGTGATGCTGCCCACGGGCCTTCAGATGCAGGTCAACCGCGCCAGCAGCCAATGGCAATCGCACCCCGCCCTGCGCGACATGCAGGCCGCGCGCCAGGGACGACATGGCATTCCCTACGCAGCGTACCTGGCCATCACCGGCATCGGCTGGGTCCTGGCAAGCGTCTATGGAGGTGTGGCATGAACATCCGCGATCCACGGCGTCAACGTGGTGCAGCCAGCATCGAATTTGCCCTGATGCTCATGCTGGGCCTGCTGCCACTGCTGCTGTTCACGTTCTCCGGCGTGATGATCATGGCCGCGCAACAGACATTGGCGACGGCCTCGGCCGAGGGCGCTCGCGCTTCGTTGCGCTATGGCAGCGCCAATGAACGGCGTACCGCAGCCTGCGTAGCAGCCCGCAGTTCGATGCAGTGGCTGTTGAAATTCTCTGGACAGGGTGTCGACTGCAGCAATGGCGGCAGCAACGCAATCGTTGTCTCCGCGCAGGCACCCTGCGCCGGCCTGGCCACTGCCCAGTGCATGACGGTGACCGTCAGCTACGACTACGCCAGCCATCCCTTCCTGCCGGGCACCGCCACGCTTTACAAGTGGGTGATGCAGGCCCCCATCCGTAGTGTCGCGGTCGCCCAGCTCGACCTCGGCAGCGGCAACTGACCATCGGCACAGGAGACGGTTCCATGCTCAAGTTGACCCGCATCGCTGCCGTCGCCCTGATCGGGCTGGCCGTGCTGCTGGCGGTGATCGCCTTGATGATCGGGCGCAAGCAGGCCGCGCCGGCCACGGTTGCCCCGGTCGCGCAGAGCGAAGCCTCGGCGATCACCGTGGTAGAGGCGGTGGCCCGACTGCCGGCCGGCGAACCGATCTCTGCCAATGGAGTGCGCCTTGCGCAGCGGACCACGGCGGTAGCCGGTGCTGCCACCAGCATCTCGGCCGTGGTCGGCAAGGTACCGGTGCAGGACATCGCCGAGGGCACCGCCATCAGCAGCGGCGCCCTGGCACAGGGATTCTCGCTGCAACTGCGTCCGGGGGAACGCGCGCTGGCCGTCCCGGTGGACGAACTGGTCGGCGCCGGAAACCGCATCCTGCCGGGTGATTTCGTCGATGTCTTCCTCAACCTGCGCAATGCCCAGCCCAACGCCAGCGGTCCGGCAGAGGCCGCGCAGACCCGCCTGCTGCTGTCGCGGCTACGCGTGCTCAGCTACGGTCAACAGGACATCGCTCCGGTCACCGGCGATGCCGTCGCCGGCAACGAAGGCGATACCCGCAACGATCCCCGCGCCGCCGACATCACCGGCAATGGCAGCAATCATGGCTCGGGCAACGAGGCCACCCAGCCGGCACGCAGTGCGGTGCTGGCAGTGCCGGTGGCCGATGCCAACCGGCTGCTGCTGGGTGCGCAGCAGGGAAAGCTGTTCCTTGCCCTGCGCAACCCGGCCGATACGGGGCAACCCGACCTTGCACTGTTCCCACAGGCGCGTGGCGTGATCGATCCCGTGCGTGGCCTCGATGCCGAACAGCAGCTCGCACTGCAGCGGCCGGAGAACCACGCCTTCGCCGGCATCGATGGTGATGCCCTGGCCGGCCGCGGCAACAGCGCAGCCCGCAGCAACCCGCAGCCGCCGGTGCATGCGCCGGCGGCTCGACGCAGCGCACCGCGTGCGTCGGGCATCGAGATCATCCGTGGCGACAGCTCCGCCCCACGCGGTTCCCTTTGACCTGCATCGAGCGCATCCATGACCGAACGCCGCCACCCACGCCCCTCCCCCCGCCAGCGCTGGCTGGCCCTGCTGCTGGTGCTGCTGGCTCCGGCAACAAGCGTGGCCGCAGACGATCTCGTGTTGCAGGCGCGTGAGCAGCGCCCGTGGACGCTTCCGACCGATCTGGAACGGGTCGCCATCGCCGACCCAGGCGTCGCCGACATCGTGATGCTGCGTGGGCAGCGCCAGGCCCTGCTGGTCGGAAAAGCGCCGGGTACGACGACCCTCCTGCTGTGGCACCGCAAGCAGGCCGAGCCGCAACGTCTGCAGGTGCGGGTGCAGAGTGCCGTGCAGGGCGCGGCAGACGCGGGCTCCAACGGGCTGGTGTTCACCCAGCAGGACAACCAGGGCCTGCTGCAGGGAAGCACCGATAGCGTGCTCTCGCACATGCAGGAACAGAAGACCGCGGCCATGGCGCTGGGCAAGGACGGGCTGCTTGCCGACGCGTCGACGGTCAGCAGCGGCGGCGTGGTGCAGGTCGAGGTCAAGGTGGTCGAATTCAACAAGACCGCGTTGAAGCAGATCGGCATCAGCTTCCAGAACCGCAATGGCAGCTTCGCCTACGGCTTCGCCCGCCCGGGCGGCCAGTTGCCGGGCAACACCGGCATCCTGCCGGGCATGAAGGAAGGCAACTCCGGCAACGAGGCCGAGTCGCCCATTTCTTCGGCGTTCCGGCTGGTGTTCGGCTCGACCAAGGGCCTGTGGAACGCCGATGTCGACCTGTTGCAGAGCAACGGCATGGCGCGCGTGCTGGCCGAACCTACCCTGGTCGCACTATCCGGCCAGAGCGCCAGCTTCCTGGCTGGCGGCGAACTGCCGATCCTGGAGCCGCAGGGCCTGGGCACCACCACCATCACCTATAAACCGTTCGGCATCGGCCTGACCGTGACGCCGACGGTGCTGGCCCCCAACCGCATCGCGCTGAAGGTCGCACCGGAAGCAAGTGATCTGGACTACAGCAACGCCATTGCCCTCAATGGCGTGCAGATTCCCTCGATCACCACGCGCCGTGCCGACACCACGGTCGAACTGGGCGATGGCGAGAGCTTCGTGATCGGCGGCCTGGTCAGCTCCAATGTCGTCTCCAACGTCGGCAAGATCCCGCTGTTGGGCGACCTGCCGATCATCGGCTCGTTCTTCCGCAACTTCGACTACAAGCGCCAGGACAAGGAGCTGGTGATCATCGTCACGCCGCGGCTGGTGCAGCCGCTGGCGCGCAACACCGAGCTGCCGCTGCCTGGCGAACGCGAGGCCAAGCCGCACATGCCCGAATGGGGCGCCTGGCTGCTGGGTCCCATCAGCCAGGACCCGGTACCCGGCTTCTCACGCTGATTCCATGATGCCTGCGATACCACGCCCATGCCCTACGCCACTGCCCAGCCGCTGCATCCGCAAGGACCGCCGATGAATCTGGTCCTGTACGGAATGGATCGCGAACTGCTGCCCCGGCTGGCGGCCAAACTGCCGCCGACCACTACCCTGCACTGGCAGGACAGCAGCGCGCCGACCTCCGCTCTGGACCTGCAACGCGGGCCGCAGAGCCTTGTGCTGCTGGATTTCCGCCCTGAACATGCCGCCGCCTCCAGCGTGCTGGCGCAGCAACTGCAACAGACCGAACCGGATCTTGCATTGGTTGCCGTCGGTGCCACCAGTACCGGCCAGGTGGAAGGCATCGTCATTGCATTGCGGGCGGGCCTGCGCGACGTGCTGGACCTGGACAGCGACAACGTCGGCATCGAGGCCGCGCTGCGCCGCGCCCTGTCGCCACGACCGGCTGCCGCCGCGCAGCACGCGCACAAGGCGCGCCTGATCGTACTGCTGGGCGTGCGCGCCGGAGTGGGCACCAGTACGCTGGCCGCGCATCTTTCGGTGCTGGCACAGCAGACCCGTGCGCTGGCGCAAGGCGAGGCGCTGCAGCAGGACGGCCTGCTGATGGAGCTGGCCCAGCCTTCGGGTGACCTCGCGCTGTACCTCAACCTGGACAGCCGCTTCCATTACGAAGATGCGCTGCGCAACGCCAGTCGCATCGACGCCACCCTCGCCCGCACTGCGATGGCTCGCCATGACACCGGCCTGGTGCTGCTGGACCGCGCCAGCGGCAGCGATGCGGTGCCGCCATCCGATCCGGCTGCGCTGCTGCAGCGCCTGCGCCACGTATTCGCCAGCGTGCTGTGCGATGCCGGTGGCTGCCCGCTGCGGCAGCTACCGCCGCTGTTGCTGGACCAGGCCGACGAGATCTGGCTGGTCACGGACGCTTCGATCGCCACGCTGGTATCGCTCGACCAGGCCTTGAAGCACCTGGCCGGCCAGCGCGAACGGGAGAAGCGCCTGCAGCTGGTGATCAACCGCCACGACGACAGCAGCGGCATGAGTCCCGACCAGATCGCACGCCGATTCGAAGTGCCACTGCTGGCCACGCTGCCCGAACGCCCGCGCGTGCGCCTGGCGGCCAGCCAGGGACATCTGCTGCTGCAGGACGCACCGCGCGACCCCTACCTGCGTGCCCTCGCCCCGCTTGTATCGCGCCTGGATCCGGCTGCCTGCCCGGTCCAGGCCCATGGCCTGCGGGAAAGACTCTCCCTTGCCCTGGGTGGATCGCAATGGAAGACAAGGTAACCCCGTTCCCGCATGCCGCCACCCGCCCGGTGCTGCCCGACAGCGCCCCGGCCCACCTGCCGTTCGCGCAGACCGAGCAGTACCAGAAGGTGCTGTCGGCCGCCCATGAGCACCTGCTCAACAGCATCGAGGACGAGCGCATCGATATCGATTCCTGGGCCCCTGACACCATCGCCCGCTGGGTGCAGGTGCAGACGGTGGGCTTCATCCAGGAATGGCGCATCCCGATCAACGAGGAGGAGATGCAGGTGGTGGCCGAAGGCCTGGTCAAGGAGCTGACCGGCTTCGGCCCGCTCGACGACCTCCTGCACGACCCGACGATCGAGGACATCCTGATCAATGGGTTCAAGGATGTGCATGTCTCGCAGGGAGGACAGCTCAAGCGCGCCACCCAGCGTTTCACCGACGACACCCACCTGCTGCGCATCCTTCGCCGCATCCTCGCGCCGCTGGGCCGCCGACTGGACGACTCCAACCCGATGGTCGATGCGCGCCTGCCCAACGGCGGCCGCCTCAACGCGATCATCTCGCCGCTGGCGGTGGATGGCCCGATGGTGTCCATCCGCAAGTTCCGCAAGGATCCGTTCACCCCCGACGAGCTGCTGGCCAAGGGCACCTTCGATGCGCCGATGCAAGCGCTGCTGAAGGCCATGGTGCTGGGCCGCTGCAACATCCTGGTGTCTGGCGGCACCAGTTCCGGCAAGACTTCACTGCTGAACGCACTGGCCAGCTACGTGCCGCCGAACGAACGCGTGATCACCGTCGAGGACACCGCCGAACTGTCACTCAACCACCCGCACGTGGTCCGCCTGGAAAGCCGCATCGGTGGCGCCGAAGGCCATGGCGCGGTGAGCATCCGCGACCTGGTCCGTAACAGCCTGCGCATGCGCCCGGACCGTATCGTGGTCGGCGAGGTGCGCGGCGCCGAGGTACTGGAAATGCTGCAGGCGATGAACACCGGCCATGACGGATCGATGGCGACCATCCATGCCAACTCTCCGCGCGACTGCCTGTACCGCATCGAGATGCTGGCCGGGTTCGCCGGATTCCAGGGCAGCGAGGACAGCCTGCGCCGGCAGATCGCCAGCGCCATCGACTTCATCGTGCAGATCTCGCGGCTGGGCAGCGGCCGGCGCGTGCTGGTCTCGATCACGGAAATCACCGGTGTCAGTGACAACCTGATCACGACCCAGGAAATGTTCCGTCACGAACTGCAGATCGATGGCAACGGCAAGGAAATCGATCGCTGGATCGGACTGGGCTTCCACCCGCATTCGCACAAGCTGGAGCCGTTCCGGCAGCAGTTGCGCGAATCGTTGTACGGAGACTTCTGAGCATGGGCACGGGCCTGCTGCTGGGTGTACTGAGCATCATCTCGGTGCTGCTGGCGCTTGCGGTATGGCTGTGGGGCACCGCCAGCAACCGGGAGCAACGCCAGGCTTCGCTACAGCACGCCGAGCAGCAGCTGGCTCGCGGAGGCGCCAGTGGCGGAGCCCCGGCCGGGGCATCCGTAGCCGCCGCCAACGACCCGGCGCGACCGGCAAGTGCCGGGCGCCGGGTGTTGCCGCTGGACGGCCTGCTGCAACGTGCGGGCCTGCAGACGGGTTGGAAGCTGCCCATCATGATGCTGGTGCCGGGACTGGTGCTTTCGGTCGTGGCCATGCTCAGGCTCGGTACGGCGTGGATGTTCCCCCTGACCCTGCTGCTGTACCTGCTGGCCTGCTGGCTGTGGGTCATGCGCCGCACCACGAAACTGCGCGCACAGCTGCTGCACCAGCTGCCCGACTTCCTCGACAACCTGGTGCGGCTGACCGCGCTCGGCAACAGCCTGCAGGCTGCCTTCCAGGTGGCATCGATGCAGACCAGCGCGCCGCTGCGCGGACTGCTGGACACCACCGTGCGCTACGCGCGCAGCGGCATGGACCTGGACCGTGCCCTGAGCCTGGCGGCACAGCCCTACCGGATGGATGTGCTCAAGGTGCTGTCCGTCGTGATCGGTGTCAGCGTACGCATCGGCGGACGCTCCGATCAGATCCTACAGCGCATGGGCGATTTCATGCGCGACCTGGAGCAGGCCCAGCAGGAGCTGGCCGCGACCACGTCGGAAACGCGCATGTCAGCCTGGGTGCTCGGCCTGCTGCCACCGGCCAGCGCGGTGCTGATGGCCATATCGAGCCCCGAATTCTTCCAGCCGGTGCTGCACGATCCGCTGGGTCACAAGATCCTGTTGATCGCGCTGGGGCTGGAGCTGTTTGGCGCTTTCCTGCTCTACCGCCTGGCCAAGTCGCTATGACCACCCGGATCCGCCACGGAGGTGCCCGATGAGTGCCAGCACCTGGTTTGCCCTGTCGCTGCTGGTTCTGGCCGCCGGTGTTGCCCTGCTGGGCATCGCCGGATGGGTACGCAGCCATCGCGAACAGCGCACTTCGGCCACTTTGAAGACCGCACTGCAACCGCGGGATGAGGCGCGCGACACGGAGGCCGCGCGCCGTGATTCGCTGGGTTGGCTGGAACGCTTCGGGCGCGCGCTCAGTGGCGGCCGCCTGGAATCTGCATTGCTGGCCAATGAAGACCGGCTGCTGCTGGACCTGGCGGGCTGGAACACACGTCGTGGCACCGCCATCTATCTTGGCCTGCGCCTGCTGCTGGGCGTGCTGGTGCTGATGCTGGCCCTGGCGTTCAGCAGCGCCCAAGGGCTGGCCAGGATGATGGTCGTGATCGGTGCGCTCGCGGCAGGCCTGCTGCTGCCGAAGTTCATCCTCTCTTCGTGGGTGAAGCGGCGCCGGCGCGCCGTCGACAACGAGCTGCCCCTGCTGATCGACCTGCTGCGCCTGCTGCAGGGCGTGGGCTTCAGCATGGACCAGAGCCTGCAGACGCTGGGCGACAAGCTGCGCGACGCGTTGCCGGTGCTTGGCGGCGAGTTGCAGGAGGCCAACGTCGCGTACACCCATGGCCGCACGCGCGCGCAGTCCCTGCGCCGGCTGAGCGAGGTCTACGCCGATGATGACCTGACCAGCCTGATGCAGTTGATCCTGCAGGTGCACGCGCATGGCGGCGCAGTGCAGGAACCACTGCGGCAGTTCAGCATCCGGTTGCGCGAACAGCGCCGCAACACCCTGAAGGAAAAGGTTGGCAAGCTCTCGGTGAAAATGACCGTGGTGATGATGCTGACCCTGCTGCCAGCGCTGATGCTGGTTCTTGCCGGACCGGCGCTGGTCGCGCTGGCCACCACCATGTCCAAGATGGGATCGCCCTGATGCCTGCCCTGCGCACCTCCTGCCTGTTGCTCGCCCTTGCCGCCGTCGCCAGTGGTTGTGCGTCGAACACGCCGAAGTACCTGCGCGCGCCCAGCCTGGCCGCGCCCGAACCGGCGCCGCAGGACAGCCGCAATGCCTACCTGGAACTGATCGGGCGCATGCAGCAGCAGGGTGCCTGGTATGCCTCGCTGGCCCACGTCGATGCCTTCCGCCAGCGCTATGGCGACCCGCCGGCGTTGCGCCTGCTGCAGGCCGACGCCCTGCGCGAGACCGGCCAGGCCGACGCTGCCATCGCCCTGTACCGCGAGCTCTCCAGTGGCCCGCAGGCCGCTGCAGCCGCACACGGCCTGGGCCTGATCGCCGCGCGCCGAGACGATGATGGCGGCAGCGAGGAGGCACTGGCCCGAGCCACGCTGCTGCAGCCATTGAACACCGATTACCTGGGCGATCTCGGCTATGCACGTCTGCGTGCAGGTCAGTTCGAACAGGCGCGTGAACCGTTAGCCAAGGCGCTGGAGCTGTCTCCAGGCAATCCCAAGGCCACCGCCAACCTCGCCCTGTGGGCGGTGCTGCGTGGCGACACCACCACTGCAGAGCGCCTCGCCGGACAGGCCAATCTCAACGAGGACACCCGCCGCAGCATCCAGCAACAGGCCGCGCAGATCCGTGCCCGCCTGCAGCAGCGCCAGGCCGCCGCGGCAGCTGCCGCAGTCGTGCCGGCCCCTGCGCGTGCTACCGCCAGCGATGCCGGCAGCAACCGGCCCGGCGCTACGCGACTGGCGGCGGAACCACGCCGCGACAGCCGCGATGAGCGCGATCCGCAGCGCCTGCCGCCCTCGATGCTGGAACGCTTCAGCACCTCCGATCAGCCGAACGGAAACACTCCATGAGCGCCATGCCCCTGACCCGACACCTGTTGCCTGCACTGGCCTGCCTGCTGTTGACCGGCGGCGCGCAGGCGCAGCAGCAACCCCTGACCGGGCAGATGCTTGGCGGCAGCACGCCCGCTGCGCCGCCTTCGCAGCCGCTGCAGTCCGAGTCACTGGCCACCGTGGATCTGGCGACCCCGCCGGCACCGGTGCCGCAGGCGGCGCCTGCAGCGGTCGCCACCACCGACGGCAACGCTGCAGCCGCGCGACCCGGCCGCAGCCGGATCGGCGACACCACGCGCGACCTGTTCCGCCTGCAGGCATCAGGGCAGCAGGCCGGGCAACGCCTGCCGATCCTCGGCGACCAGGCCACGTTGAGCTACGCCCGCTACATGAAGAGCTTCGAACACGAGATCCCGGACTTTTTCGAAACCGATGTCGCCAAGTCCAAGGGATCATCCTCATCCGGACGCTGAGGTAGGCCATGAAACGCCCACGCCAGTTCAGTTTCGGCCGCCCACGCGGCGGCATGTCGGTCACCATGATGCTGGTCATGCTGGCGCTGCTCGCCATGCTGGGCCTGGTAGAGATCGGCTATCTGTTCTGGGCCAAGCGTGACGCACAGAAAGTCGCGGACCTCGCTGCACTGGCCGGTGCACAACGGCTGGAGCTGTGCACGTCTGACAACAGCGACAACAGTGCAGCGCGGCAGAGCGCGGTCACCCAGAACAGGTTTGCAGGCACCGTGCAGATCCGCTGCGGCAACTGGAGCGCCACACGCAGCACGTCGAACCGCTTCGTCACCACCATCGATGCCAGCAACCCGCGCAATGCCGTGCAGGTAGTCGCGCAGCGCAGCGTGCTGCCGTTCTTCGGCCAGAACACCGGCCTGCCCACCGTCAGCGTGGAGGCCGTAGCCCGCCGTTCGGAGCCCACTGCAGTATTCGCGGTCGGTTCGCAGCTGCTGCGCACCAATGGCGACTCGGTACTGTTGTCGACCCTGCGCCTGGTCGGCCTGGATGTGACCAACGCCACCGTGCTCTCCTATGACGGCCTCGCCCAGGCCAACATCACGCCGTCGGGCCTGCTCAAGGCGTTGAACATCCCGGTCAGCGCCAACCTCAGCGTGGCTGACTTCAACCGGCTGCTGTCGGTCAACAAGGTCTCGCTGGCACAGCTGGTCGATGCCACCGCCACCGTGGTCGGCCGCGACAGCACCGTGGGCGTACAGCTGCGTGCACTGTCCGATCTGGTCGCCACCCAGCTGGACATCAACAAGCTCAACATCGTGCTGGGCAGCCAGTCCGGTGGCGGCGGTCTGTTCGCCGAAGTGGTCTCGCCCGATGGCACGATCGGCAGCGCGCTGGAAGCGAAGGTCAACGTGCTCAGCCTGATCAGTACCGCCATCTCCATCGCCAACGACGGCAATGGCGTTGCGGTGAAGGGACTGGACCTGCTGGGCATCAACATCCAGGCCGGCGTGGTGGAACCGCCCTCGATCGCCATCGGTGGCGTCGGCACACGCGCGTACAACGCGCAGGTGCGGCTGATGGTGGACGTGGACAGCAACAACCTGTTCGCGGTGGGCCCGTTGCTGAACCTGCTCGGCACGCGCCTGCACCTGCCACTGCATGTCGATGTCGCCAACGCGATGGGCACGCTGACCGGTATCCAGTGCGGCGCCAGTCCACCCAAGGCCACCATCCAGGTCGATTCGTCGGTGCTGCGCGCCTGCGTCGGTAATGTCGACCCGGCGCAACGCTTTTCCAGGAGCAATGTCTGCGACGCCACCCTGAAGAACGAGCAGTTGCTGAGACTACTCGGACAACCCCTGATCAATGACAGGATCACCCTGCCCGCCCTGACCGGGTCCCAGAACCTGACCCTGGCCGCCGGCGAGACCGCCTCGACCCGGATCAACCCGCTGGCAGTAGGCAACGCGGTGTCGGACCTGGTCAATGAACTGCTGCGCGTGCTGTCAGGCATGCTCAACTCACCCAAGCAGGGCATGAGCACCAACGACACTGCCAAGGCACTGGCCGACCGCTACCTGCAGGCGGCCTTTCCCACTGGCGGGCGCTACAACGTCGATCAGGTCATTCCGTTGCTGCGCGATGGCGACCCGGCACGCAACCTTGCCCCGCTGGGCAACTGGACGGTGAAGAATGGCGTCCCCAAGCCCTGCCTGCTGGGCTTGACCACCTGCTGGGAAGACGGTTCGGTGTGGACCGGCTACAGGACCACGGTCACCGGCCAGGGCCTGGGCCTGCTCGATGGCCTGCTCGGCTCGCTGGTCGGTGGCCTGCTGATCAACCGCTGCGACAGCCTGCTCGGCAACCTGATCGACTACAACGGCTGCGTGCGCAACAACCTGGCCTCGTACATCCAGACCGCGCCGGCCGGCTTCCTCGATGGTGCAGGGGGGACAGGTGTCACCAATCCCGATGGCAGCATCAGCTGCAGCGGGCTGCTGTGCACGCTGCTCAAGCCGATCCTGGCCGCCCTGCGGCCGGTGCTCAACAGCGTCGGCACCCTGCTGACCAACCTGCTGGCCAGCGTGCTGGGCCTGGAACTGGGCCGCACCGACGTCAACGTGCAGTCCATCCAGTGCAGCGCGGCGCAACTGGTCTACTGACCCGTGACCGGCGCCCTTGGCGGCGCCTGCGCCCATGCTAGACTCCCGGCGGGGAACCACCTTCATCTCAACCCACACTCATCCGTGGATGGTCTAGACATGCGAGAAACTTCAGGGGGCGCGGTCTTCGCCCGGCACGCGCGCGGCGCGGCACTGCTGGCCGTGGCCATGATGCTGGTGGCACCGGCGGCCATGGCTGCCCGTGGCGACCGCGAAGCAGCAGAGCCGGCCGCACGCAGCGCGCCGGTGGTGCGCAACACCGTTGACGAGCTCAAGCAGCTGATGGATTCGCGCCAGCTGACCGAGCTGCGCACGACCTACAACGGCAACTATGGCGCCAGCCTGCTGTTCAACGCCAACACCCTGACCTACTACGTCGCCCTGTTCCAGGAGAAGAACTTCTGGCGGGTGATCAAGACAGATGCGGTCGACAACGCCGAGCGCGTCTACCGTACCTTTGCCCAGCAATCGGAACAGCTGGCGCAGGTCTACATCGATACGACCCGCCTGGAAGCCGGCAAGCGCTACACCGAGCGCCTGGTGGCCTACAACGAGGAGCGCCTGCGCGCCCTGCAGCAGGAAATGGAACAGCAGCAGGCGCAGTCGGCCCAGGTCAGCGCCGCCCTGCAGCAGGCGCAGCAGCAGGCAGTCAGCCTCAGCACCGACGTGCAGAGCACCAACAGCCAGCTGGATGCCCTGCAGCGCCGCATCCAGATCCTGCAGGCCGAACAGGGCAACCCGGAGCTGAGCCTGCCCAAGCCGGAAGGCGTGCCCTCGCCGGCACCGGCTGCCGCCAGCGACGGGCGCTGAAGGCCAGCGCACAGTAGTCCCGCACGACGGCGCCCTTGGGCGCCGTTGTCGTTTCCATCATTACCGGATTCAGCGGCACGCGTCGTACACCGCGTCGTCGAGCTGCCGACGCTGTACGAAGTCCAGGCGCTTGGCCTTGGCCAGCACCTCCCCGCGGCGCTGTCGTGCGCGCTCACAGGCCCTGGGGTCCGTGCTGATGGGTATCAGCGCGGCCTGCGGCCGCCCCGAGCGCACGGTGCGCGGTCGCGCCGGCACCGCGCTGCCCGCGCCGGCCGGCTTTGGCACCGGTCCGCGTGACAGCGACTGCTCCTCGGGCACCTCCCAGCGCCATTCCGCATGCCCCTGGCAGGGTGTCTGCTGATAGACCGGATGTGGCCCGTCCACGCATTTGTAGACGTTGGTCTGCGCATGAACCGCCGTGACCAGCATCAGGCACAACAGTGGGCTACATCGCATTCTCGGCATCGCGAGCTCCTCGACCAGGCTGCCGCCATCGTCTGTGCGGTGGCCGCTTCATGCCAGAGCGATACGCGTCACAGTCCGGGCAATCCAGCACAGCCGTGCAAGCCGTCCGATGTGCACTGCGATGTACTGCCGAAGGCACCGGCACCGCTGCCAGTGCCTTCCCTCCCTTCCGCCAAGGAACCCGCAATGAGCAATTACGTCACCGTCGCCGATGGCGCCCGCATTTTCTACAAGGATTGGGGTACCGGCCAGCCGGTCGTGTTCGCCCACGGCTGGCCGCTGTCGTCCGATGCCTGGGACCCGCAGATGCTGTTCATGGGCCAGAACGGCTTCCGCGTGATCGCCCACGACCGTCGCAGCCACGGCCGTTCGAGCCAGACCTGGGATGGCAACAACATGGACACCTACGCCGATGACCTGGCCGCGGTGATCGAGGCGCTGGACCTGAAGGACGCGATCCTGGTCGGTCATTCCACCGGCGGCGGCGAAGTGGCCCACTACATCGGCCGCCACGGCAGCAAGCGCGTGTCAAAAGTGGTGCTGGTCGGCGCCGTGCCGCCGCTGATGCTGAAAACCGACGCCAATCCGGCCGGTACCCCGCTGGACGTCTTCGACGGCATCCGCAAGGGCACGGGCGGTGACCGCTCGCAGTTCTTCAAGGACCTGACCACACCGTTCTTCGGTGCCAACCGCGATGGCAATACCGTTACCCAGGGCATGCGTGATTCGTTCTGGCTGCAGGGCATGCTCGGCGGCGTCAAGGGCCAGTACGACTGCGTGCACGAATTCTCGGAAGTGGACTACACCGAGGACCTGAAGAAGATCGACGTGCCGGCGCTGGTGGTACACGGCGATGACGACCAGATCGTCCCGTTCGATGCCTCGGCGAAGCTGTCCTCGCAGATCATCAAGGATGCCGAGCTGAAGGTGTACGCCGGTGCACCGCATGGCCTGACCGTCACCCACGCCGACCAGTTCAACGCCGACCTGCTCGCGTTCGCGCGCAGCTGATGTACCGCGGCGGCGCCGCACCGGTGCCGCCGCCCCTTCGGTAGAGCCGGCCGCTGGCCGGCAACCCGATCATCCATCGTGATCACGCGCAGCCGGCCAGCGGCCGGCTCTACCACCGGCGGGTCAAACGCCTCTGCTTCGGTAGTGCCGGCCGCTGGCCGGCAACCCCATCATCCATCGTGATCACGCACAGCCGGCCAGCGGCCGGCTCTACCACCGGCGGGTCAACCGCCTTTGCTTCGGTAGTGCCGGCCGCTGGCCGGCAACCCCATCACCCATCGTGATCACGCGCAGCCGGCCAGCGGCCGGCTCTACCACCGGCGGGTCAGATGTCGGTGTGGTGATGCGGCACGGCGGCAGGCAGCGGGTCATGCCCGCCCACGAAGTGACGCACCACGGGTGCACGATCACCGCGATGCAGCTCCCGCAACACTTCCTGGATGGCCTTGTCATCAGCGGTGATGCGTTCGTGCTGGCGCAGGTGCTCGAGCCACGACGGGGTCACGAAATACTCCAGGTGGATGCCTGGACTGGCCACGTCCTCGACCACGCCCCAGACCACCGCGCCATCGCGGCGGCGGATCGTGCCCAGCGCGCGCATCTGCGACTGGAACGCGGCACGATCAGCACCGTCGATGCGGTACTCGATGGTGACCAGCACCGGGCCGCGATCGTTCGACACCGGCACCGACAGCTCGGGTGCGGGCCAGTGCCCGGCCGGACGCAGGTTCAGATCCTCGGTGCCAGCAATCCGCACGCGCCACACCAGCAGTCCGCCGATCACCGCACCTGCGGCAGCCACCAGCAACGCCAGCTCCGGCGAGGTGCGCTGCGCCAACGCGCCCCAGCTCAGGCCACCGGTCGCCATGCCGGCCGAGAACACCATGATGTACAGCGCCAGCGCACGCGCGCGTACCCATGCCGGCACCGCCGTCTGCGCGGCGATCTGCAGCGACGATAGCACGGTGATCCAGGCGAAGCCATTGACCAGCATCACAACCGGAAGCACGTACCAGCTGCGGGTCAGCGCCAGCCCGACCAGGCTGAGCGCCAGCGACAGCGTGGCCAGCAGCACCAGCAGGTCGCGATCCAGCTGCGCGCGCAGCTTCGGCAGCAGCAAGGCCCCGCCCACTGCACCGATACCGATGCAACCCAGCAGCATGCCGTACTGCCCCGCCCCACCCTGCATCTGGCCGCGCACCACCACCGGCAGCAGTGCATTCATCGCCGCAGCAAAGAAGAAGAAGCCCACCGACTTGATCAGCACGGCCTGAAGGCGTCCAGCGCGGCTGGCATAGCGCAGGCCCGCCTTCAAGCCGGCACCGAAACCTTCCGGCGGAAGGCTGGATTGCTTGGGATCACGCTTCCAGCCCCACACCACGAACAGCATCGCGGCAAAGGTGATGGCATTGAAGCCGAACGCCCACACCGCACCCAGCTGCGCCACGATCACGCCACCAATGGCCGGGCCGATCGAGCGGGCGATGTTGATGCCGATCGAGTTCAGCGCCACCGCCGAGGCCAGCATCGGCTGCGGCACCAGCTCGGAGACGATCGCGGCCTGCGCCGGCATTGCCATCGCTGCACCGCAACCCATGCAGAAGGTCAGCAGTACCAGCAGCTGCGGAGTCAGCATGTCCATCGCAGTCAGCGCCGCCATCACTGCGGCCACCAGCAGCATCCAGCCCTGGGTCGCCAACAGGTACCTGCGGCGATCGACGATGTCGGCCAGCGTTCCGGCCGCCAGTGCCAACAGCACGATCGGTACCGTTGTGGCCGACTGCACCAGCGCCACCATCAGCGGCGAACCGGTGCGTTCGGCCATCACCCAGGCGGCGGCCACGTCGTTGACCCAGGTGCCGATGTTGCTGGCCAGGATTGCCAGCCAGATCGAACGGAACATCTGGATCTTCAGCGGGGACCAGGCACCTGCGGCCTGTGCGGAGGGTTGCGACGCGTTTGCGTTCACCATTGCCATGCTCCAACGATCGAGGCGAACAGCGTGTCCTGGCCGCCGGCCTGCTTCAGTGCAGGACCGGCATCGACCCAGGCCAGCTGCAGCTGCCATTGCCAGTGTTCGCTGGCCTGCCAGCGGGTTTCGGATTTGTATTGATTACCGATGCGGCGCGCGCCACCGGCACTGCCTGGCAACGCCACCAGCGGCGCCGGCGTGGTGTAGACCGCGTCGGCGCGACGATGCTTCCAGGCCATCTGTACGCCCAGCTCCGTCGTCACCGCGTCGTGCAGGCGCAGGGTCAGGGTCGGCTGCACGTCCATCAGATTGGCCGGGGCCAGCAGGCTGGCGTCGCTGAAGTAGGCCGATTTCGGGAACAGCGCATTGAAGGTCCCCAGGCGGCCGTCACGCGGATTGCCATCGCCACTGGCGATGTCGGCCTTCAGCCCCAGACGCGGCTGCAGCGGCAGGTCCGTCCAGCGCCAACCCGTATCCGTGGCCAGCGTCCAGGCGCGGATATCGAGCGTGCCGACGGCCGTTCGCAGTTCACCGCCCTGCGCCACCAGCTCGCTGTTCCAGTCCAGTGCACCGGCCTGGCCGAACCAGCGCGCACCCAAGGTCTGCCGCCGCTCGATGCCGGAACCCGCCGCGAAGCGTGCGCCTTCGCGGCGGTAGTCCAGCAGATACAGATCCCACTGCCCCGCGCCCTGCCCGCGTGCCGTGGTGGCGTAGGCACCCCACAGGTGGGCACCGTGTTCCCCTCGATCATCAAAGGCACCCGGCCGGTTCTGCACCGGTCGCAGTGCCATCAGATCAAGCGTGCCGAGGCGGCCCTTCCAGCCCAGGCGCGCACCATCGAAGGCCAGGCGGATGTTCGGCCCATCGCGCACCGACAACAGTCGTGAGCTTCCGTAGCCGGCTTCCTGCCGACCGAGTTGCAGGTGGAAGCCGCCGCGCTGCCAGCGCCAATACGCCTGCTGCACGTCCAACGCGCTGCGGTCGGTGCGGCCGGGTCCGCCGGCCCTGCCATTCTCAGCATGCACGCCCAGCTGCAGCTTTGCCTGCCAGCGGTCCTCCACATAGGTGGCCGAGGCCAGCGCACGCAGCAGGCCATGGCCATCTTCGCTGCCACCAATACCGAACCGGGTCGGGTCGTAGTACAGGCCACGCACGCGCAGTGAGGCATCCCACTGCAATTGGCCGTCACCGGCATCAGTGCAGTGGCCACCCTCGCAGGCCAGCGCCAGCGATGGCACGGCCAGCAGCGCCAGGCTCAGAACGCGAAGCACGAGCATCCCATCGCGCCCCAGAACGCGGTCAGGTCATTGGTCGGCGCCGCGTGCTGCGCGGCATGCCCGTGCGCACCGTGGGTACTGCAGGCCACGCCGTGATGGCGGCGATGGGTGGTGGCCAACCCGGTGGCCGCATCGCCGACGTGGTAGCCACCGAACCGGTTGACCGGCGACCAGTCCGGCATCGCCGGCGGCAGCTGCGGCGCCAGCCCTGCATAGTCGGCATCTGCATGCACGATGCGGCCGCCGACGACGGTCAGCAGGCTGGTGATGTCGGCAATTTGCGCGTCGTCGACGCGGAAGAAATCGGCCGAGAGCAGGATGAAGTCGGCCAATTGGCCAGCTTTCAGCGTGCCCTTCACCGCCTCGTCGCCGGAGAACCAGGCGCTGCCCTGGGTCCACAGGCGCAGGGCCCGCTCGCGTTCAAGCAGGTTTTCCTCGCCATACAGGGCCAGCCCACCCACGGTGCGCCCGGTCACCAGCCAGGACAACGCCACCCACGGGTTGTAACTGGCCACGCGGGTGGCGTCGGTACCGGCACCGACCGGCACGCCTTCGGCCAGCATGCGCTTGACCGGCGGCGTGTGCCGCGCGGCCTGCACGCCATAGCGCTCGACGAAGGCTTCGCCCTGGTAGGCCATGCGGTGCTGCACGGCGATGCCGCCGCCCAGCGCACGGATGCGCTCGATGTTGCGTGGGGTGATGGTCTCGGCGTGGTCGATGAACCAGTGCAGGCCATCGAACGGCACCTCGCGGTTGACCTGTTCGTACACATCCAGGATGCGGGTGATGCTCTCGTCGTAGGTGGCGTGGATGCGGAACGGCCAGCGCTTCTCGACCAGCAGCTTCACCACGTCGTGCAGTTCGGGCTCAAGCTCCGGCGGCAGTTCCGGGCGGGGCTCGTTGAACAGTTCAAAGTCGGCCGCTGAGAACACCAGCATCTCGCCGGCACCGTTGTGGCGCAGCAGGTCATCGCCCTGGCGCGGCTGCAGGATCTCGCTCCAGCCACGGAAGTCGTCCACTTCCCTGCCCTTGTTCTGGGTGAACAGGTTGTAGGCAATGCGCACCGTCAGCTGGTCATCGCGGTGCAGCTGCTCGATGACCTGGTAATCCTCGGGATAGTTCTGGAAGCCACCGCCGGCGTCGATCACCGAGGTGATGCCAAGCCGGTTCAGTTCGCGCATGAAGTGGCGCGTCGAGTTCGCCTGGTACTCGATCGGCAGGCGCGGTCCCTTGGCCAGCGTCGCGTACAGGATCAACGCATTCGGCTTGGCCAGCAGCAGCCCGGTCGGGTTGCCCAGCGAATCGCGCACGATCTGCCCGCCCGGCGGATCCGGCGTGTCCTTGGTGTAGCCGCAGGCGCGCAGCGCGGCACGGTTGAGGAGTGCGCGGTCATACAGGTGCAGCAGGAACACCGGTGTATCCGGCGCGATGTCGTTGAGCTCCTGCAGGGTCGGCAGGCGCTTCTCGTTGAACTGCGCGGCAGTGAAGCCACCGACCACGCGTACCCACTGCGGCGCGGGCGTGCGGTCGACCTGGGCCTTCAGCATGTCCAGGGCGTCGCCCAGCGAGCGCAGGCCATCCCAGCGCAGTTCCAGGTTGTAGTTCAGGCCGCCGCGGATCAGGTGGGTGTGGCTGTCGTTGAGGCCGGGCAACAGGCGCCGGCCCTGGGCGTCGATCAAGGTCGCTTCGTTGCCCCAGCCACGCATGATCTCCTCGTCGCTGCCGACGGCGACGATGCGGCCTTCCTGCACGGCCAGCGCCTGCGCATGCGGCTGCTGCGGGTCGAGGGTGGTGATGCGGGCATTGCGGATGACCAGCGTGCTCATGCGACGCTCCTTGGAAGTGGAATCGAGTGCGGCACCGGCACGGCCGGCCAGACCGAGCGCAACAGCGGCGCCGCTGGCCAGCAGCACGTTGCGGCGGCCGTGATCGAGGGGATCGTGACTCATGCGAGGTCTCCCGGAAGACGGTGGACGTCCAGTGCCCAGGTGCCGGGCCCGGCCAGCGCGATGGCCAGCAGTACCGTGGTCCACATCAACGGGTACTCACTGCCACCGCGCATCCAGAACCAGCCCCTGGGCAGGGCCAACAGGACGGTGAAGCCGATGAAGGCGGCCGCTGCAAGCGCGGCGATGCGGGTCTGCCATCCCAGCAGCACGGCCAGCCCGGACAGCACCTGCAGCAGGGCCAGAAACAGCGGCAACGGTGCCACCGCTGGCAGCCCGAAGCCGCGCAGCTCGGTAGCGAAGCCGGACAGCCCCGGTCCACCGAACCAGCCGAACAGCTTGCCCAGTGCGTGCGGCAGCAGGAAGCCTCCTGCCGCCACGCGCAGCATCAGCAGGGCCAGGTCGAGGCCATGGCCAGCCAGCATGCTCAGTGCCCGCCTTCCTGCGCGCCGAACATGCGCTTGGCGTACTGGATGCCGATGCCGTAGCCGCCGGCATGGTCGCGGGCAATGCCGGTGGTCAGGTCGTAGGTTTCACCGCGTGCCCAGTCGCGCTGCAGTTCGAGCAGGTACTGCACGCTGGTCATCGGCACCGCGCCGGCCTGCACCATGCGGGTGATCGCACGCTCGTGCGCTTCTTCGCTGACATCGCCGCAGGCATCGGTGATCACGTAGACCTCGAAACCCTGCGCCAGCGCCGACAGCGCCGGCCCGACGATGCAGACGCTGGTCCAGAGGCCGGCAAGCACCAGGCGGCGCTTGCCGATGCGGTTGATCTCGTCGATCACCGCCCGGTCTTCCCAGGTATTCATCGAGGTGCGGTCGAACACCGGCTGGCCTGGGAAGATCTGCGGCAGTTCCGGGAACATCGGGCCGGAGAACGACGCTTCTGCAACCGTGGTCAGCACCACCGGCACATTGAAGCCCTTGGCACCCTTGCTGATCAACGACACGTTGTTGCGCAGCGCGGAGATGTCGATGGTGTGGGTAGCGAATGCCATCTGTGACTGGAAGTCGATCAGCACCAGGGCATGGTCGGTGGGCGACAACAGGGCCGGGGCGGGCGTGGCGGTGGCAAGGCTCATGGGTGGACTCCGTTGGAAACACGATCAGGGGGAAGCAACAGGGCCGCATCGCCGGCCAGGTACTGGCCGGGGCTGCAGCCGGTCTCGGCGCGGAAGCTGCGGACGAAATGGCTCTGGTCGAAGAAGCCGAGCTGCTGCGCCAGGCAGGACATCGGCAAGTGCTGGGCCGACAACAACTGGCGCGCACGTTCGATACGGCGACGGCGTACATAGCGCAGCGGGCTGGCGCCGGTACCGCTGCGGAACAGGCGGACCAGATGGAAGCGACTGACGCAGGCGACGGCCGCCAGTTCGGTGACCCGCAGCGGCTGTGACAGGTGTTCATCGACATAGCGCAATGCACGCTGCAATGCGGCGACCTGCTGCGGCGCCAGTGAAGCGGCGGGCGGATCAGGCGGAAGGATGGTGGCCATGCGGGACGCCGCGAAGAGATGCCCCATGGTGCGTGACCCCTGCGTGATGCCCTACCCCCGTCGGTCGAGGCCAGCACCTACCCGAATGGGGGAGGCCGACGGCCGAGCAGGCGGCGCCCGAACAACCGCGCATCGAGTGAATAGGCGCCAGGGCCCAGCGCCAGCAAGGCCAGCGGCAACACCACCAGTGGCCACGGCAGTGCCTGTGCATACAGGCCCAGTGTTGCCGGCACTACCGCCAGCGGCGTCAAGACGCCCAGTGCAAGCATCACCACCGCCAGCAGGCATAGCGCCGACAGCCAGCCCGCGTGCGTGCCCGGCGTGCACAATGCAGCGGCCACGCACAGCCGCAGCCACAGCAGGCCGATGCCCGGCCCGCGGTCGGGGAACATCACGAACAGGCGCTGCATGGCCGGACTCCACAGGACATGCCGGCGTGATAGCCGACCACGGCACCAGGCGCCTACCCCGTTCGGGTCACCCGCGGCTGCCCCGCACCTGCCAGAATGCGCGCCATGCACCGCCGCCCCTTCCCGTTCCTGCGTCGCCTGCCGGCGCTGCTGGCGTGCCTGCTGCTGTGGACCGCCCTGCCCGCCCTCGCCGTGCAGCGGCCGGCCGTGAGCAGCGGGTTGCCCGGCTACGAGCACACCGCCTGGCGGGTCGGCCAGGGTGCACCCGGTGACATCTGGGACATCAGCCAGGACCGTGACGGCCTGTTGTGGTTGGCTACCGGTTCGGGCCTGTACCGATTCGACGGACGTCGCTTCGAACGGCAGGCGCCACCGGCTGGCACCCGCTACCCGTCCACCAACATGGTCACGTTGGAACACAGCGCCGATGGCGCACTGTGGATCGGCTACTTCCAGGCAGGCATCAGCCAGTTCGCGCGCGGCCAGCTGTACAACTACGGCCGCGGCCAGGGCGTGCCGGTTGGCGTGGTACCGCACTTCAGCCAGGACCGCGACGGCCGCATGTGGGCAGCCATCAATGGAGGGCTGCGCGAGTTCGATGGCCAGCGCTGGCAGCCGCTGCCCGCAGACACGGGCGTTCCGGAACACCGCGTTCAATGGGTGCTGCACGACAGCCGTGGCACCTTCTGGGTACTGGCCAACCTCAGGATCTGGATGCGTCCTGCAGGCCAACCGCGTTTCGAGGACACCGGCATTGCTGTATCCCAGATGGCGACGCTGACCGAGAGCCCCCAGGGCGAAGTCTGGCTGGCCGACCGTGTGCGCGGCACCTCGCCGCTGGCCAATGCGCAGGGCCTGCTGCCAGACAGCGAACGCGAAGCGCGACGCCTGCCGGACCTGGTCGCCGCACGCCTGCAGTTCACTGCCGACGGCGCGTTATGGGCCACGATGAGCCCGCATGGCGGTGTGGCCCGGGTCACGTTCGACGGCAGCCGCGCCGTGCGCATGGAGCGTTTCGATTCGCCGCACGGGCTGACCGCCACCTCGGCCGTGCCGATCATCGCCGACCGCGAAGGCAATCTCTGGGTCGGCACCAATCTGGGCCTCAACCGCTTCCGCGTGCGCAGCGTGCACACGCTGGCGGTCGGCCCCAGTGATCCCTATCGCTCGCTGGTGCGGGCCAGCGATGGGCGTGTGTACGGCTACGGCGAGGACCTCAAGCCGTACGACCTGCGCCGGCCACTGCTGGAAGGCAGCGCCGCACAACTGCAGGCGGCCGCGCGCCGGGCGCCCACGCCGATCTGGCAGTTCGACTGGGTCAACCTGGCACGCACGGTGGCCGGCCACACCACGCTGATTCCGCTGCCCGAGCCCTTCACCGGGCAACCGCTGCATGCCCTGCTGTTCGCCGATGACGACCAGGCCTGGGTCTGCACCGGTGAACGTGGCGTGCTGCACTATCTGCACGGCCAGTGGCAGCGCGAAACGCGCCTGCCCGAACAGGCCTGCTCATCACTGGCGCTGGATGCCAATGGCCAGCTGCTGCTCGGCTATGCCGACGGCCGGCTGCGCAGCATGGGCGCGACCCGCATCGAAACCTTCGATGCCAACCACGGGCTGTTGGTCGGCCCGGTCACCGCGCTGCTGCACCACCAGGACCTGTTGCTGGTGGCCGGTGAGGCCGGGCTGGCCGCCCGCCTCGGCAATGGCCGCTTCATGCCGGTCAACACCGACATGGCCGGCGTGCTGGAGGGCATCACCGGCATGGTTGCCGATGCGCACGGTCACCTGTGGCTCAATGGCAGTCGTGGCCTGGTCCGGTTGGGGAGCGATCAGTTGCGGCGGGCGCTGCGTACCGGGCAGCCGGTGACGCCACGCCTGTTCGATGCGGTGGATGGCATGCCGGGCATCGCCCTGCAGAGCGGACCGATCCCCACCGCCGTGCTGGCCGACGACGGCCTGCTATGGCTGGCCACCAACCAGGGCCTGGCCTGGCTGGACACCACCCGGTCGCACGTCAATGCGATGGCTCCCAGCGTGCGCATCGGCGACGTGCTGCATGGCAGCGAACAGCAACCACTGCGGGACGGCCTGCGCCTGCCGGCCGGCACCAGCCAGCTGCAGATCGACTACGTGGCGCTGTCGCTGGCACGCCCGGAACGCAACCGCTATCGCTATCGCCTGTCCGGCGTTGACGATGGCTGGCAGGACGCGGGCAGCAGCACCCGCGCGTATTACACCAACCTCGCGCCAGGCAACTACCGGTTCGAGGTGGAAGCGGCCAACGAGGACGGCATCTGGAGCACTGCACCGGCCAGCCGCAGCTTCCGCATCGCGCCTACCTTCATCCAGACCGTGTGGTTCAAACTGCTGTGCACCGCCGCCGTGCTCGCACTACTGGTGCTGGCGGTACGCATCCGCAGCGGGCAGCTGGCCGCGCTGTTTCGTGCGCGCCTGCAGGAACGCAATGGCGAACGCGAACGCATCGCGCGCGACCTGCACGACACCCTGCTGCAGGGCAGCCAAGGCCTGATCCTGCGCCTGCATGCGATCAGCCAGTCACCCCAGACCCCCGAGCCGGTGCGCAGCCAGCTGGAGTCGGCAATGCAGCTGGCCGAGCGCAACCTGGCCGAGGGCCGCGAGCGGGTCAATGCGCTGCGCGAGGGGCCGTTCGCGGGTCGCGACCTCGCTTCGGCACTGGCCGATGTGCACGCCGAGTATGCCGGGCACGGCACCAATCCGCTGCGCCTGACCGTGGAAGGCAGCCCCCCACCACTGCAGGCCGATGCCGCCGAGGAAGTGTTCCTGATCGGACGCGAGGCGATCCGCAATGCGCTGCGCCATGCCAATGCCAGCGCCATCGAAGTGGAGCTGTCCTACGGCACGCGGTGCTTCCTTCTACACGTGCGCGATGATGGCGTGGGCATCGCCGACGAGAACGCCGGCCATGGCCATTGGGGCCTGCAGGGCATGCGTGAGCGCGCCCAGCGCCTCGGCGCGGAACTGCAGCTGTGGACCCGCCCCGGGCTGGGCACCGAGGTCGCGCTGGCGGTTCCCGCCCGTCGCCTGTATCACCGCCGCCCATCGCGTTGGCGCTGGCCCTGGAGTAGAACGAGCCATGACTGAAACCCCTGCCCCGATCGGCGTACTGGTGGTCGACGACCACCCGCTGCTGCGTGACGGCCTGGCCGCCCTGCTGGGCGCACAACCCGATCTGCGCCTGCTCGGTGAAGCCGCCGACGGCGAGGAAGCCATCGCACGCTACCAGCAGCTGCAGCCGGACGTGGTGCTGATGGACCTGCAGATGCCCCGCCTGGATGGTGTGGAAGCCATCGTGCGGATCCGCGCGATGGACCCGCGCGCGCGCATCATCGTGCTGACCACCTACCGCGGTGACGTACGTGCGGTGCGGGCGTTGCAGGCCGGCGCCAGCGCCTACCTGCTGAAGGACATGCTGCGCCACGAGCTGGTCGACACGATCCGCATGGTTGCGGGCGGCCGGCGCGCGCCGATTCCACCAGCGGTGGCGGCGAGCATCGCCGCGCATGTGGTGGAAGACCGGTTGTCGCCGCGCGAGACCGAAGTACTGCGGCACGTGGCCGGTGGCCTGTCGAACAAGCGCATCGGCGAGCGCATGCAGATTTCCGAGCAGACGGTGAAGGCGCACATGAAGAGCCTGATGGACAAGCTGGGCGTGGGCGATCGCACGCACGCGGTGACCCAGGCGCTGCGGCGCGGCATCATCAGCCTGGACGACAGCGGCCACGATTAGGGAGTGTTCGGCAGGGCCTGCGGCCCTGCACCCACGGTAGTGCCGGCCGCGGGCCGGCAACCTCAACAGCAAAAGCGGGCTTTCCGTGAGATGGCGGGGCGGTGTCGGAGTGCGGGGACGCCGTGAACCCATCCTTGGGGGCTTGGCCGCGGCATCCATGCCGCGGACACCCCGCACTCCGACACCGCCCCACCTCTGACAGATTCCGATGGCTGTTGGTAGGTGTCGACCTTGGTCGACACGCTAGATCCACGCCACGCGTGGCTGAAAGCGGTCAGATATCGAAATCAATCAGGGGTCAGATCCGTTTTCCTCCGGAAAACGGATCTGACCCCAAGAGCCGTTCCAACAGACCGCAGGAAACTGTCGAAGGCGGGGTGGGTCCGGTTGCGGGGGTGTCCGAGGCATGGATGCCGCGGCCAAGCCCCGATGGGTGAGGGCGCTTTGCTTGCGAAGCACTGCTTCGCAAGCGCCCGAACGCACAGCCGCCAGCGGCTGGGCCGGACCGCGAAGCGGGGTTTACGGCGTCCCCCGCAACCGGACCCACCCCGCCCACCTACAGAAACCCCGCCGTTGCTGTTGCCTCCAGCAGGTGCAGAGCTGCAAGCCCTGCCGAACACCACCCCTTACTTCAAACGTAGAAGCAGGCTGCCGCCCGCACACACCACCGCCAGCCAGGCCACGCCGTGCCACCCCCACTGTGCCAGCGCCAGGCTGCCCAACGCGCCACCGGCGGCCATGCCAATGAACATACCCGTGAACAGCAGCGCATTGAGGCGGCTGCGGGCCGGCGGCACCAGGCCATAGACCAGCGTCTGGTGCGCCACCAGCGCCGACTGGAAACCGAAGTCGAACAGCAGCGCACTCACCACCAGCAGCGGCAGCAGCGCAGCGGCCGGCAACCAGGCTTCGGCCAGCAGCAGCCCGAAACCCAGCAGCGCCACTGCGATCGCCAGCCGCGCCACCGCGTGGCAACCCAGGCGATCGGCGAAACGTCCTGCAAACGGCGCAGCCAGTGCGCCGGCCGCACCGGCGATACCGAACGCACCCGCCGCCGCACTGCCCAGGCCCAGACGAGCATGCAGCATCAGCGCCAGCGTCGACCAGAATGCACTGAAACCCACCGCCAGCAGCGCCTGGCTGGCCACCGCACGGCGCAGCTGCGGCTGCTCGCGCCACAACGCCAGCAATGAGCCCAGCAACGCCAGATAGCGCAGCGTGCTGGTCGGTGCGAAACGCGGCAGCGCACGCGCCATCAGCGCGCCCATCGCCGCCACCGATACCGCGGCCAGCACGAACTGCGTGCGCCAACCCCATGCTTCAGCCACCACGCCACTGACCACGCGCGACAGCAGGATGCCGAGCAGCAGGCCGGTCATCACCCGGCCGACGATCTGGCCACGCTGTGCATCCGGCGCCAGCACCGCAGCGGCGGGCACGATGTCCTGCGCCAGCGTGGCCATCAGCCCGACCAGCAGGCTGGCCATCAGCAGCCCCGGCAGGTGCCCGGCCATCGCTGCGGCGCCCAGTGCCAGTGCCAGCAGCGCGGACTTCAACAGGATCAAGGTGCGGCGGTCGAAGCGGTCGCCCAGCGGTGCCAGCAGCAGGATGCCCAGTGCATAGCCGAGCTGGGTCAGGGTCGGTACCAGGCCGGCGGCGCGCTCGCCTGCGCCGAGGTCCTGGGCGATCAGGCCCAGCATCGGCTGGCTGTAGTACAGCGAGGCGACCGAGAAGCCGGCGCCGGCCGCCATTGCCAGCACCAGCGGGGTGGAGGGTGCGGTCGCGGGTGCGGCGGCGACGGATAGCGAAGGGGTAGACATGGGGGAGTCCGGTGGAGAAAGTGGGCGTATCCTGCCGGTATTCGCCAAACGTCTGTAGTAGGCTTCATTACATATTCTTCATACGCCATACGCATGCATGACCTCGCAACCGGTGCGGATCGCCTGGATCTGCTGCGCACCTTCCTGCGCATCGTCGATGCCGGCAGTCTGTCTGCCGCGGCCGTGCAGCTGGGCACCACCCAGCCGACAGTCAGCCGACGCCTGCAGGCCCTGGAGCGACAGCTCGGCCTGCGCCTGCTGCAGCGCTCCACCCACGGCCTGCAGCTGACCGAAGATGGGCTGCGCTGCCAGCGCCATGCGCAACGCGTGGTCGACGAATGGGAGTCGCTGCAGGCCGAACTGCACGGCGAACCGGAAACGCTGCGCGGACGCCTGCGGGTGATGGTGCCGCACGCGTTCGGCCAGGCGCAGCTGCTGCCGACCATGCTGGCATTCCTGGCCCAGCACCCGCAGCTGAGCCTGGAGTGGATCCTGGAAGATAGGCGCCCGGACTTCATCGCAGAAGGCATCGACTGCGCGGTGCGGGTGGGACCGGTCGACGAACCGCGCATGGTCGCACTGCCGCTGGCCGAAGTGCCGCGCATCGTCGTGGCAGCGCCGTCGCTGGTGCAGTCCACCGCGATCAGCACACCGGAACAGGCACAGGCACTGCCATGGATCTCACTGGTCACCTACTACCGCGAACGCCTGCTGCTGCATGACGCACAGGGCCGCGCGCATACGCTGTCGATCAGCCCACGCCTGCTCAGCGACAACCTGTTCGTGGTGCAGCAGGCCGCACGCGCTGGGCTGGGCGCAGCGGTGGTCTCGGCCTGGCTGGTAGCCGACGATCTCGCACAGGGGCGGCTGGTACAGCTGCTGCCGGACTGGCAGGCGCCGGCACTGCCGGTGCATGTCGTGTTTCCTGCTGCGCGCCAGCAGCCGCCGCGGCTGCGCGCCTTCATCGATGCGATGAAGGCCGCACTGCCGCAACTTCATGGAATGCGGCCGGCACCGCGTTAGGCCAGCGGCCGCGTCATCCACGCATGGCGTGGATGCCGTCCAACCCCATAGGGTCGGATCCCTTCCCACCGGGAAGGGCTCTGACCCTGTCGGTCACTGCGTCTTCGCCGCCTCGGCATTCCACGCCGCCACCTTGGCCTTGGTATCAGCCAACATCTTGTCCAGCGCAGCGCGGTCATACACGCTGCCACGCAGGATCACGCTGTCGATCTTCCCGGTGGCGGCGATGTCCTGCAGCGGGTTGGCGGTCAGCAGCACCAGATCGGCGGCCTTGCCCTGTGCGACACCACCGTAGCGGTCCATCTGGCCGAACCAGGCCGGACCGGAACGGGTTGCGGCGGACAGCGCCTGCGGCGCGGTCAGGCCTTCCTTCACGAACAGCTGCAGTTCCTGGTGCAGCGCGATGCCCGGGAAGTTGAACGAATTGAGGAAGCCCGCATCAGTACCGGCGATGATCGTCACGCCCGCCTCCTGCAGCAGCGGCAGCACCGCGGCCACCTGGTGGTACTGCGCGTGGCGCGCTTCAATCTGCGCCGGCGTGGCCTTGGCTGCGCGGTCCACGCGCCACTGGTAGGTCGCGCGCAGGCCAGGGCCGATGTAGGCCAGGTACGGATCGTTGGCGTGGTCATCCTGGTCAAGGAAGTCGAGGATGCGGCCACCGTTGAGGGTCGGGGTCACGAATACGCCGCGCTTTGCGAAATCACGGTAGGCATGCATCGCAGTGTCACGGTCGAAGCTGGCGTCGAGGCGCCGGTTGGCTTCGGCACGGTCGATGCGGCCTGCGCCGAAGTCGGCGGCGATCTGCGCTTCATCCTTGCTGCCGGCCTTGAATGCGTAGTCCAGATGCTCGATCGAAGCCAGGCCGGCATCGACCGCCTGCTCCACGGTCAGTGCCATCGGAATATGCCCCGAGGCTTTGAAGCCGGCCTTTCGCGCAGCGCTGGCCGAGTACAGGAACAGTTCCGGCTTCAGCGTGCTGTCGGTGATCTTCACGAAATCGACCTTGTCATGCTGCAGGCGGGCGATCGCCTTGTCGGCGTCGGCCTCGCTGCCCACTTCGATCGTGCCCTTCCAGACCGGCTTGATGCCTTCGATCTTCGCACCGGAGCTGAGCAGGCGCGGGCCGAACAGCGTGCCCTTGGCGATCTCGCCGCGCCACTGCAGCACCTGCTCGGGCAGGTCGCCGGAGCAGTCACGCACGGTGGTGATGCCGTGCGCGATGTACAACGGCAGCAGCGCCTTGTTCTCTTCGATCAGCGCCGGACCACCACCGAAGTGCACGTGCATGTCCCACAGGCCCGGAATCAGGTACTTGCCCTTGGCATCGATCTGGCGGGCCGCACTCCATTGGCTTCGCAGCTGCGCGTCCGGGCCGACGGCGACGATGTCCTCGCCACGGATCACCACGCTCTGCCCGGCCAGCGTGCTGGCGTGCTCGACATCGACCACGGTGGCATTGCGGATCAGCAGGTCGGCGCGCTCGGCGGCAGACGCCGACAGCGGTGCTACCGCAAGGAGGATGGCAAGGGACAACGGACGGGAACGGAACATGGACAGCATCCTGATGGGCACGCCCAGCGTGCGGGTGGAAGGGGTTTGCATTCAACGCACCGCGCCGTGCTGGCGCAGCAGGGTCTCAATTCCGGTATAGCCGCGCTGGCGCGCGTGCGCCAGCGGCGTCACGCCGTCGCCGTCGGCAAGCTCCGGGTCGGCACCGGCCTCCAGCAGCAGCTGCACGATCTGCACCTGGCGCGCACCGCCATCGCCAAGCAGGATCGCTTCCAGCAGCGCGGTCCAGTGCAGCCGGTTGACATGGTCCACCGCCACACCGGCCCGCAGCAGCGTGCGCACAGTGGCGACGTGACCGCGCTCGGCGGCCGGAATCAGCGCGGTGCCGCCATAGCGGTTGGTGCTGCGCAGATCGGCGCCATGCGCCAGGGTCATCGCCAGGATCTCGTCCAGGCCGCGCGCACCGGCGTACAGGTAGGCGCTGTCCTGCAAAGCGTCCTTGGCGTTGACGTCTGCCCCGGCCTCGATCAGCTCACGCGCGGCATCCACGTTGTTGCCATGCGTGGCCAGCAGCAGCGCGGTGCGGCCCTGGCCATCGCGCGCCTCCAGCGTGGCGCCATCCTCGATCGCCTGTCGCACCGCATCGGCGTCGCCGCGGCTGGCAGCATCCTGCAGGCGCGCGTCTGCGTCGGCCCTGGACGTGGCGGTGCAGGCGGGGGTGACCATGGCCAGCAGGCACAACAGCAGCACGCGCGTGAACGGCGCAGGCCAGCCAGCGGAATGATGGACGCGCATGACAGTGTCTCCTCATGTCCGTCGCCACGGAACGCCGTGCGACGGTAGCAACAGCCGGGCGTTGCCGGCCCCTGCCCTGCATGGTAGAAGTCGGCCCGGGTATCCAGAAGTGAAATGTTCAAATGCAAGACAGTGCCAAATCGAATAGAACCCTGTTCGAACTGGACCTGCTGCGGGCGCTGGTGATGGTGGCCGACTGCGGCAGCTTCACCACGGCGGCCACGCGCCTGCATTCGACCCAGTCCACGGTCAGCCAGAAGGTGCGCCGGCTGGAGGAACTGGCCGGGCATCGCCTGCTTGAACGCGGCCATCGCGACGTGCACCCCACTGATGCCGGCCACACCCTGCTCGGCTACGCGCGGCGCATGCTCGACCTGAACGAGGAAATGGCGCAGGCGCTGGCCGGTGCAACGGTGGAGACCGCGGTCCGCATCGGTGTTCCCGAGGACTTCGTCAACGCACAGACCACGCGTATGCTGGCCGCCTTCAGCCGTCGCCACCCGCAGGTGAAGCTGGAGATCAGCAGCGGCCTCAGCCGCGATCTGGCGCAGGGCTTCGACCACGGCGAGCTGGACCTGGTGCTGGTCAAGCAACGCCGCAACAGCCGCCAGGCGGTGCATTGCCGGCGCGAGCCGATGCACTGGATCGACAGCCTGCGCAGCAGCTGCCTGCAGCAGGACCCGCTGCCGCTGGTCACCTTCCCCCCGCGCGGGCTGTACCGCGACGAGATGATCCATGCCGTGGAAGCGCTGGGCCTGCGCTGGCGCATCGCCTTCACCAGCTCGTCGCTGAGCGGCATCCAGGGCGCGGTGGCCGATGGCATCGGCATCAGCCTGCTGCCGCGCCGCGCGGTCAGCCGCGAGCACCGCATCATCGATGGAGAGCGCGAGCTGCCGGTTATCGACAACTACGAGATCGGCCTGCTGCATCGCGCGGACGCCGATGATGCCGTGCGCGCACTGGCCAGCGAGCTGTGGCGGCAGGTGCAACGCGAACCGGACTGACCACGGTAGATCCACGCCATGCGTGGATGCCTTTCGCGCATCACGCATCGAAACATGGTCACTCCGGCCGTATAGCGGGCGACAATCGCCCCGTAGAGTGCCGGTTGTTTCCGTGCCCCACGGCGCCCTGCCATGTCCGACGAAATCCCCACCCGCTTCGATCCCCTGCCCGCTGCCCTGCAGACGCATCTGCAGCACCAGCGTTCGCTGATCGCCACGCGCGTGGCGGCCGGCTTCCCGACGTTGCCGGTGCAGTGGCCGCTGGCGGCCAGCACACTGCAGCGCGTGGTCGATGCCGAGCTGATCGATCGTGCCGACTGCGATGGCTGGGAAGCGCTGGGCGTGGCATTCGGTGACACCCTGGCCCAGCGCGTGCCGGGCCTGGCCTGGATGCAGGTCACCGATGCCTGGGGCATCGACGCGGTGCTGCGTTATGCCAACAGCAGCCTGCAGATCGGCGCCAGCACGCTGCTGCTCAAGCGCGCCGAGCAGGGCGAGATCATCGACATCGCCCACCTGCTTGCGTGGCTTGAGGAATTCGTCGCCACCCGCGCCGACGATTACGCCTGACGGCACATCGGGGTAGATCCACGCCATGCGTGGATGAATGAGACCACGCGATGGTGCCATCCACGCCATGACGTGGATCTACAGCCAGCGGCCGTCGACCATCACGCGGCGCTCCACCGGCACTCCGGCCACGGCGGCCGGGCCGTGCTCGGCACGCACGGCCACGAACGTCGCCGGCCGGCCTTCGGCAATGCCATGCTGCGGCAGGCCGATCACCTGCGCGGCGTGGGTGGTGACCATGTCCAGCGCCAGCATCAGGTCGGCGTCGGTGTAGAACCCGGAACGGTAGCCCAGCAACATCGCGCGCTGCAGCAGGTCCCCATTGCCATACGGCCACCAGCAGTCGCGGATGTTGTCATTGCCTGCGAACACGCGCACACCGGCATCATGCAGCGCGCGCAGCGGCGGGAACGGATGATCGCCCGGCGCGTTGCTCATGATCGCCACACCCGCCGTGGCCAGTGCTTCGCCCACCTGCAGCGCGCGCGCCAGCGGCACTTCGCCCAGCGAATAGGCATGGCTGACCGCAACCCGCCCCTGCAGGCCGGCGGCCCGCGTCCGCGCGGCGATGCGCAGCAGCTGGGCCAGGCCGGTTTGGCCGGGCTCGTGCAGATGGATGTCCAGCTGCACGCCGTAACGCTCGGCCAGGCCGAACAGCAGCGCCAGCTGGCCTTCGGCATCACCATCGAGCGTGGTCGGGTCGATGCCGCCGAGCACCTCCACGCCCGCGGCAAGCGCCTGCTCCAGTACGGCGGCGGTGCCGGGACAGGACATCACCCCGGCCTGCGGAAACGCCACCAGCTGGATCCGCATGATGTCGGCGCAGCGCAGTGCCGCCTCGCGCACCGCTTCGAGATGGCCGAGACCGGTGCTGCCGTCGATATCGACATGACAGCGCATCGCCACCGTACCGAAAGCACTGCATTGGCGGATCAGCGCCTCGGCACGGTCCACCATCGGTGCCGCACCCGCCACCGCCGCCTTCTCCACCGCCAGCCGCTCACGCAGGCTGTTCACCGGCTGGTGCGGGTGCCAACGGTCGCCGACGAAGCTCTTGTCGAGGTGAATGTGGCCGTCGATCAGCCCGGGCAGCACCGCGAAGCCCTGCAGGTCGACGCATTCCGCCCCTTCGACGGGCGTGGCCTCGCCATTGAGCCCGCTGATGCGGCCATCACGGATATGGAAATGCAGTGGCGCACCGTCGCGGTCGACACCGCCATGGACGAACTGGAGGGTCATCGGGAACTCCCGGAATGCCAAGAATGGCGCCATCGTGCGCCTCGCCGCAGCCATCGGCCAACGAAATATCTGGATGGCACGCATTCACCAGAACGATGACTGCCCTGCGACAACCGGTCGCAGCCACGCCGTGCACACCCCTGAACGGGTAACATGGGCGCCTGTTTCCGCTGTGATGCCGCATGGGCCCGTCCGACCGCCACGATCGTCTCCGCCGCTGGCAGGCCGCGTCCCTGCTTGCCGCCGCCCCGATCGCCAGCCTGTCCGCCACCGATGCAGCGGCTGCCGCGCCGCTGCAGTCACCGCCGGGCCAGCAGCGCATTGCCCCGGCTGCACTGGTCGAGCGCCTGCACCAGCGCGTGCTGTCCGGGCAGAGCGCCACTGCCACGCTGGAACACTGGTGCGCCGAGCACGGCCTGGCCGAACAGGCGCGGGTGCGTGCAGTGCGCGTACACGGTCACGACAAGCCGGCCCCGGCCGACGTACTGCAGGCGCTGGGCGTGAAGCCGGGTACCGACCTGCGCTATCGGCGCGTGCAGCTGGTCTGCGGTAGCCGCGTACTGTCCGAGGCCGACAACTGGTACCTGCCTGGCCACCTCAGCCCGGCCATGAACCAGGTGCTGGACAGCACCGATGAACCGTTCGGTCGCGTGGTCGGCCCGCTCGGTTTCCAGCGCCAGACCTTGGCCGACCAGACGTTCTGGCCGCCGCGGGGCGAAGGCGACCGCGGCGTGATCCTTGAAGTGCGCGCCCTGCTGCGCGACCGCCAGCAGCAGCCTTTCAGCTACGTCATCGAGTCATACCTGCTGCAGGCGCTTCCGTAACGCGCCGTGGCGCCGGTCATCCGCCGGTGCTACGGGCCCGCGATGCCGTTGGCGGCCGGGTCCACCGAGAACACGAAACGCCCACCGCGCTGGTCCCTGCCCCATGTCATCGGCGCGGTGGTAAGGCTGTAGACCGGGGCCGCCTTGTCCATGCCGATCGCCTCGGACCAGGCACTGAAATCCTCATCGGTCCGGCTTCGGATCTCGCCAACACACAGGCTGTAGCCACAGGCGAAAGACGCCAGCGTGCCGTCGTTGCCGATGAGCCGGGTCGCGGCCGTCCTGTAGAGCCGGGTCAGGTCCTGCACTTCCGGGTGACCGGCTGCATCGCGCTCGAACTGGCTGATCACCTGCGCGAAGGCCTTGTCGGAACCCAGCACCGCCTCGCTCTTCTGTGCGGACACCGCACCCTCGTTCAGCAGCATGCGCTCGCCCTCGAGGAAGTGACCCTCCGGTTGCGCGAGCCCAGGGGCAGCCGTCGTGGTACTCGATGCCGTTGGCACGCGCGCTGATACAGCATCGGTCGCGGGGTTGGAAAGGGACGGCGCAGGCGCGGCATTGGCCACCTCCGCGGCATCCTCCACGCTGGCCGCCTGCCTGCCACTGCAACCTGCAATGGCCAGCACGGCAATCACACCCCACCTCCTGACATCCATGCGCATCATCCTCCGTGTATCGCCACAGCATGCCACGTGCGCGACTGCAGCACGGATGCACTGCACAAAGAAAAGCCCGGCAATGCCGGGCCTTTCGTTCGCCCCCGGGATCAGCGGAACCGGTAGTCCAGCTGCACCCAGTACTGGCGGCCATACGGGTCGTAGTTGCCGACCGGGTAGAACGGCCAGCCGCCACCGTTCTTGTCCGCCGGCGGGCGGCTGTCACGCAGGTTGTTGACGATCACGCCCACCGACAGGTTCTCGCCGAACTGGCGGAACACGCTGGCGTTGTAGGTCATGTACGGCGCGATGCGGCCACTGCCATCGGTCTTCGGCAGCGAGCCGAAGCGGTTGCCGTACAGCGTAGTGGTCCAGTCACCCTGGTTCCAGGTGATGCTGCCGTTGGCCTTGCTGCGCCACTGGTAGTCATCCAGCGAATTGCGGATGTCACGCTCCGGATCATCGGAGAACTGCCGGTATTTGTGCTCCAGCACCACGGTGTAGGCCAGGCGCGTGGTGAAGCGGCCATAGCGACCGGCATCGAAACGCCAGTTGCCCTTCAGGTCCAGGCCGCGAACCGATTCAGAGGCGGCGTTGATCGGGTTGATCAGCACACGGGTCACCTGGTCCGGCTGCACGGTTGCATTGGACGGGTTGCGGATCACACGCGACAGCGCGTCCCGGCACAGCGGTGAGCCGATGTCACGCGCTTCGCCGCCCAGCGTCTTGCCCAACCGGCAATCGGCTTCGTCGCGCAGGATGCGGCTGGTATCGAGGCTGGTCACCTCGTTGTCGATGCGGATGTCGTAGTAATCGGCACTGAAATCCAGGCCAGCCAGCGGCGACCAGACCACGCCGAAGCCATACGACTTGGCCGATTCCGGCTGCAGCTGCGGGTTGGCACGGTTGCTGTAATCGATCGACAGGCCGTTGTAGTCGCAGTTGTCATACGACTGGCCTGCGGTGCGGCAGCGCCAGTAATCAGTCATGCCCGGGTTGTAACCACGCGTCTCGGTCGCGAACACGTAGTTCATGTCCGGCGCCCGGAAGCTGGTGGCAGCGGTACCACGGATCAGCAGGCTCTCGATCGGGCGGAACTCGACGCCGAAGCTCCAGGTCGCCTTGCCGATGTGCTCACCACCGGCTCGGTACTGGTCATAGCGCCCGGCCAGGGTGGTGGTCAGCGACTGCAGCAACGGCAGCTGCAGCTCCACGCCGGCAGCATAGCGGTCGCGCTCGCCACCGGCACCAATACCGGCGCTGGTGTTCCAGAATTCACCGGTGCCCAGTCGCGGGTCCGGTCGATTGCGATAGCCCTGGTTGCCAGCTTCGACCACCGCGGCCAGCGCAGCGTCGCCACCGGGCAGTGCGAACAGCCGGCCGTTGACGCTGGCGCTGACGGTCTGCAGCCACGCCGCGTTGCGGCTCTCCTGGTAGCCGGACAGGCTCTGGTACTCGTTCGGGCTCAGCGGCTGGAACAGGCGCGCGGGATCCGGCGCATAGACCTCTACGCCATTGCGCACGCCCAGCTTCGGGCCCAGCAGGTATTCGTTGATACCGGCCAGCAGCACCGGGCGGCGGGTGCGGTTCTCGTAACGCGAACGGCTGTAGACCGCCTCATAGTCCCAGCCACTGTCGCCGATCTGGCCGCGCGCGCCGACGTTGAATGACCACGAGTTTTCCAGGAAGCGGTTGGCATTGCGCGGCAGGCCACCGATTTCCTCGGGCGCAAACCGGCGGTACCAGCTTTCCAGGTTGCCGGTGGTCTGGTTGTAGAAGTAGTTGCGGGCCGAGGTCCAGGTGGGCGCACGGGTGTTGTTGGTGATGCGTGCGCTGCCCACGGCCAGATCGGCGAACAGGTCGGTGGTCTCGTTGACGTGGAAGGTCAGCAGGCCGTAGCCGTTGAGGTTGCGCTTCTCGGTCTGCACCGTCCAGTAGCTGGCGGCGGCCTCGTTGCTGCCGCAATACCAGCCCTGGCGCGGGTTGAAGGCACGGAACACGCTGCCGCCATAGATATCCGACGCCGCGTCGCAGCCATTGGCGCCCGGATCGATGTTGCGACCGGTCGCGGCGTTGCGGCGATACGCGATCGCGGTCGCCTGCGGCGCCTTGCCAGCCGGGTCATCATCCAGCGAGTCCATGAAATCGCGCTGGCGCGCATGGATCGCCTTGCGCACATCGAACTCGAAGCCGAACAGCGCATCCCAGCGCTCGCCGGAACTGCCACCAACCACCTGCGCGCGCTGGTTGTCGCCACCGCCCTGCTGGGTGCCGCCGGCCCGCACGTTCACGTCCACACCCTCAAAGCGGTCCTTGAGGATGATGTTGACCACGCCGGCGATGGCGTCGGAGCCATACACCGCCGACGCACCGGCCGCCAAGACCTCGATGCGCTCAATCAGCGCACTGGGAATGTTGGCCAGGTTGACCACGTTCACCGAGCCCTCGTAGGCCAGCGGGTAGTCGGCCTGGCGGCGGCCGTTGACCAGCACCAGCGTGCGGTTCGGGCCCAGCCCGCGCAGGTTGATGGTGTTGGCGGCCGGGGTGAAGGTGTTGCCGAAGTCCTCCCCCTGCACGTTGCCGGTGTTTTCAGTCAGGGCGCTCAGCGCGTCGAACGCGTTGCGGTAGCCCTGCGCGTCGATCTGCTCGCGGCTGATCACGGTCACCGGCGACGGCCCTTCGACACTGGCGCGCGGAATGCGCGAGCCGGTGACCTTCACTTCCTGCAATGAGGTGGGTGCGCTTTCCTGCGCGAAGGCCGGCGACGACACCAGCATCAGGGACGACAGCGCGAGCACCAGCGGACGCGGGCGCAGCGCCTTGTGGGAGGCAGACATGGGCTTCCTGGGGGAGTTGGACGGGTGGTATGGGACCGGAGGCCTGCGCGGCGCATAACGATCCCGTAACGAAAGTGTCCTGAATGGATGGTTTCAACGGAAATGACCAGCCCTGATGGACTTATGCCTGAACCGAATCAGGCTCCGCCCGGTGATCGTCGCGTTTTTGCAATCTTTTGAATGGTCTGGCGAACCGGGCATTGCCATCGTTCCGGGGATGATGACCCCGTACCCCACATCCCTCCTCTCCCCGCTGCGCCCTGTGTCGCGCCGCCATCTGCTGCAGTTGCAGATGGCACCGGTCACCCTGCGCCCGTTCCAGCGGGCCGATCTGCCGGCCTGGCGCCTGTTCGACGACCGCCGCCGGCGCGGGCGCCGCCATCCGGCCGGTATCGACGAAGAAGCCCGCTTCCTTGCCCACATGCATCGCTCGCGGCTGGAGCAGGACAACGACCAGCTGCTGCTGGGTGTGTTCGATGACGAGCACGGCACTGTCCTGGACCAGCTGCATGTCCGCCTGCAGTCCCTGCATACGCGCTGCGCCGAGCTGCTGTCGCTGCAGCACTGGCACCCGCACGTGGATGCAGCGCTCCGCGCGCTGTGCCCGTTCCTGTTCGAGGATGTGGGCGTGCACCGCCTGTTCGTGATGCTGCCACCGGACTGCAGTGACCCGTTCGCCACTGCGCTGCACGCCTTCGGCTTCGAGCACGAAGGCCTGTTGCGCGACCATCATCTGGATCTGGATGGCTGGCAGGACCGCCAGCTGCTGGCGCTGACTGCACCGGTCTGGCGCAGCCGCCAGCAGCCACCGGGTTAGCGGACCCGCTCCAACGCGTCGCCTGCGCCGGTCAGCACCGAGCAGGCGTGGTCCTGCAGTTCTTCGGCGCTGGCCTCGTTGCCGGTGCCGGCGTCCACCCGGGTCGCCAGCAGGATGAAGCCCGGGGCGCCCTGCATGGCGTCCCGGCCGGCCACGACCAGGCTCCACTGACCAACATCGTCCACGCCTGCGAGATCGTAAGCCAGCAGATTGAGCGGATTGGCGGTCAGTTCCGCGCCCGCCAGCAGGCGTGCCTGGTATTGATGGCCGCGCAGCAGGACCGGCAGCGGTGCCCAGCGGCTGCCGAGGGCGGCAGCATGCGTGTCCAGCGCCTGCAGCACGTCGGCGCGCAGGCAATCCACGTGGATATGCAGCTGGTGCTGCGAGCGGCCGTGCGGCGAGTTCAACGCCAGGCTGGCGACGTTGCGCGGCAGTGGTTGCCGCAGGGCCTGTTCGGTGTGGCTGCGCGCCTGCCAGGCGGCAGCGAAGTAGTTCGGTGCACCACGCTGGTACAGGCTGCGGCTCTCGATACCGCTCACCTTGTCCAGCGGCATCAGCAGGAACTGGTAGTCGCCGTGCGCATCCTTGACCAGCACATCGCGGCGGTCTGCGGCCGTCTCCACGCGCAGGCAGTCGCCGCGTGGACCTTCGGGGCCCCGGCAGTCACGTTCGATCAATCGCCACAATGCATCGGAATGGGCCGGCGGCGGCGGCGCACTGGCACAGGCGGACAACAACAGCAGGGACGACAGCAGGAAGGGGCGTAGGGACACGGCAACGACTCACGGAGCAGGCACGGCAGACAGCGCCGCGCTGCATTCTAGCCAGTGCGAAGCTGCAATCAGTAGGTGCCGAACGGCACTTCAACCACGATCGGGGCGGCACCCTCGCCGGCCTGCAGGCTGTAGCGGTCCAGCGCCCCATCGTCATCGGCGTGCGGCTGGCGCTGGAAATGCAGCGGGTAGCGGGTGTCCCCCAGGCGCACGGCGCTGCCGTCGGCCTCCAGCGCGGCACCTTCCGGAATCAGCAGCCCGCCCAGGTCACTGTAGGCGCCAGGCACATCGGCAAAGCTGTAGTCGGCCAGCTCGTCCACCCGCTGCATCGCATAGACGTGCGGCACATAGGGACGTGCGGGGCTGCGGCCATTGCTCAGGTCGGTCACCCAGGCCTGCGGCAGGTGGTACTGCTCGCGCAGCGCGGCCACGCCCAGCGAGGGGCTGGCCACCTGCAGGCAGCACACCGTGCGCTTGCCTTCGCGGTCAAGAATGGCGAAACGGTCACCGCGGGTGGCCGCCTGCGGCAGCATGGCGAAGGCCAGGTTACGCTGGGCCGGTGCGTAGCCGGATTCGGTCTGCAGGTTGCGCCAGGCACCGAATACCGGGGTTTCGACCGGCGCGGGTTCCGGATCGGCAGCGGAGGCGGAGGCGGAGGCGGAGGCGGAGGCGGCAAACGCTACGCCCAGCAACGACAACACCAGCGCCGTCATCGTCTTGTCCTTGCCGCGGAAACTGCCTGCCGTCATACCGTATCCCACATCTGCGCCGGAAAGGCCCGGCCTGCCCGCTGGCGTACTGCCAGCCATTCCTCCCACTATGCAATGACCACGCTGTGCCGGCAATGACCGGGACGCTGACGCCTTTCGCACGCTCGGTGCTATCGTTCCCGCCATCTTCCCTGCGCAGGAGCGCTCGCATGTCTGCATTCCGTCTGTCCCTGTTGCTGCCGGCCTCTGCCCTGCTGCTGTCGGCCTGTGTCAGTACGCCTGGCCCGGAAGTCAAAGGCAGCGGCCGCTGCGACGCCAGCCAGCTGGGCTGGGCGATCGGCCAGCCGGCCAATGAGCCCAACATCCGCCGCCTGTCCCGCGAGAGTGGCGCCGGCCTGGTCAACCCGATCGGCCCCAGCACCATCACCACCAAGGACATCCGCCAGGACCGCCTGCGCGTGTTCGTGGACAAGGACAACATCATCACGTCCACGCGCTGCGAGTAAGCGCCGCCACCGCTTTTGTAGGGTCGAGCCATGCTCGACTGGCTTTTCGCGCCGCCCATCCGAAGACCCGTCGAGCATCGCTCGACGCTACAATTCAGGGTTCGGTATAGCCGGCACAGTCCGGCAGTGCCTGGTCCGGGTGGAACATCCCCGCCCCGAAGCGGAACAGTCGGGTGTAAGTACACGCCGGGTCCTGTTCGATGCGCAGATCCTGCTTCTTCAGCGGCCCCCTGGCCAGCGAATCCTCGAAGCGCGAAACACCGGCCGGGTACCGGGTCGCCACGGTCTGGTAGCGCAGCACTGGCATGCCCTCGGCAACCGTATCCAGCGCCAGCTTCGCCGAGAACCCGTATTCGTCGTGGCAGGCACCGGCGCGCTGCCTGATGTCCTGCTCGCTGAAACAGGCGCGGATCATCGCATTGCCCAGCCATGGCACGGTCAGCACGTCGTCGTCCACCTGGATGTCGTCCTGCAGGTGACGCACGCGTGCCAGCTGCAGCGTGGACGCGTCGGCACCTCCACCGGAGTACATGGTGCTGAACTTGACGATGCCACCCACCAGCACATTCTGGCGGGCGCGCTGCTGCGGGTCGGTCACCGGTTCATCGCTGCCCACGCCAGGGGCCAGCCGCACGATCCATGGCCACAGCGACAGCTCGCTTTCCTGCGGCACGTCGATGCTGACGTGGTAGGTGTGCGGCTTGCCCTGGCCCGGTGCCTTCTCAAGCACTTCCAGCACGGTCGGCCGGTTACCCTCCTCGGCAACCGGCTGCACGCGTACGCACCAGTTGCCGTCCCGCGTGCAGTCATAAAGCCCCGACGGTCCAGTCTCACTCGCGATCAGTACCTGTCCCAGCGGCTCCATCACGTTGCCGGCGGCATCGCGCTGCTGCGGCAGGATCGCGCTCTGGGCCAGCGCCAGCAGCGGGGTCGCCAGCAATGCAGTGCACAGGGTGGCGCGGACGGCGGCGGTGGGCATGGATGGCTTCTGCGGATGGGCTTCCGATGGTAACCGTTGCCCGGGCGTTGCCCGGGCGGCGTCGAGCCATGCTCGTCTGCTGTCTGTCGGCAGGAGCAGCCGAGCATAGGGTCGGCACTACATCATCCGCAATCGCAGCCACCCCAGCCCTTGGCTTTCGAGGTCTGACCAATGCCCGGATTGAACGTATTGCTCGGGTCCAGCTGCCTGTAGAACCCGGCCAGCGCCGGCTTGGCCGGGTACAGGTGACCGACATTGTGCTCGGCTGGGTACTCGGCACCACGCTGGTCCAGCAATGCCCACATTGCGTGCTCGATCGCCATCGGGTCTTCACCCTTGCGCGCGATGTAGTCCTGGTGGAACACGTGGCACAGGAAGTGCCCGTAATACAGCTTGTGCAGCAGGCGGCCGTCGACATCGGCCGGCAACTGCTCGAACCAGTCGGCATCATCTCGGCGCAGGGCAATGTCCAGCGCCACGATGTCCTGCACCTGCCCGCGATGCACTTCGCGGTAGCGCACCGCGGCACCGGCCACGGCGAAGCGATGCAGGAACGCCTTGCGCCCCTCCTCGGCCGTGCAGTGGAAAAAGCCGCCTTCGTGCCCGGCGAAGAAGGCGCGCAACCAGGCCTCGGTTTCCGCAGCGTCCTGGGCAGAGACCTTCAGCAACAGGTGATGCTCGTAGCGCTGGCGGAACTCGCCCATGCGCTTGGGCAGGTGCGAGGGCAGCAGGCCGGTCAGAACCTGCATCACCCGGTCAGTCACCCCACGCAGGCCCAGCCGTTCGAACCAGCCGTCGACGCGGCTCTTCAATGCGAACGCGGCAGGTACACGTGCGGTGCCGAGGCGATCGATCAGCAGGAAGCTGTCCTTGCCGTAGCGCTCGCCGATGTCATAGGCATCGCGGTGGATGTACTCACCGGCAATCGGCAGGCGCTCGAAGCCGGTCAGCAGCTGGCGCCGGATCGCCGTGAGGCTGTCGGTGCGGTTGCTGCCGATGTAGAAGACTTCGGCGGCCTCCTTTTCGAAGGTATCCAGGCGCACCGCGAACACCGCCAGCTTGCCGGCCGAACCGGCAGCCTCGTAGTGGCGGCTGGGATCAGCATTGAAGCGCGCCGGGGTATCGGCGTCGACCTTGCGCACTTCGTCGGCGTAGCGCGGATCGGAGGCCGCGCGGCCGTCGCCGTCCCCCACATCCGACGCACTGTAGTCGCCGGCCTGCAGGCGCTGCAGGATCTGCTCGGGCGTATCGCCCAGCGCGATGCCGAGATGGTTGACCAGCTGTAGTTGGCCCTGCGCATCGACCCGCGCGTACAGCGCCAGCTCGGTGTAGGCCGGGCCACGGCGCACCAGCGCGCCGCCGGAGTTGTTGCAGATGCCGCCCAGCACCGAGGCGCCGATGCAGGACGAGCCGATCACCGAATGCGGTTCACGGCCCAGCGGTGCCAGCGTCTGCTCCAGGCGGTCGAGCGTGGCACCGGGCAGGCACAGCACCTGGCGGCCTTCGTTCAACAGCTGGATGCCGGTCAGGCGCAGCGTGCTGACCAGCACGATCGGCCGGCCGTAGTCATCGCCGTCCGGGGTCGAGCCACCGGTCAGCCCGGTATTGGCCGCCTGCAGGATGATCGCCGCCCCACCCTGCACCGCTGCCTGCAGCACGCGCCACAGTTCCAGCAAGGTACCCGGGCGCACCACCGCCAGTACCGGGCCATCGCCGAAGCGGTAGCCGCGACGGAAGCGGCGCGTGGCCTTGTCGCCGGTCAGTACATGGCGGCTGCCGACCGCGTCGCGCAACTGTGCCAGCACGGCATCGTGGCCACTCATGGCAGGCTGACCAGCGAATCGCGGCCGATGTCAGCGATGCGACGCGCACCGGTCAGTGTCATCGCCACGCGCATCTCCTTGGCGATCAGGTCCAGCAGGTTGGCCACGCCGGCCTCGCCCTGCGCGGCCAGCGCATAGACGAAGGCGCGCCCCAGCAGCACGGTATCGGCACCGAGCGCCAACATGCGCACCACGTCCAGGCCGGTACGGATGCCCGAATCGGCGAGAATCTTCAGATCGCCCTGTACTGCGTCGGCAATCGCCGGCAGTGCGCGTGCGGTGGACAGCACGCCGTCCAGCTGGCGGCCACCGTGGTTGGAGACCACGATGCCATCGGCACCGAACCTGACCGCATCACGCGCGTCATCCGGGTCAAGGATGCCCTTGATCACCATCGGGCCCTTCCAGAATTCGCGGATCCACTCCAGGTCCTTCCAGGAAATGGAGGGATCGAAGTTGCTGCCCAGCCAACCGATGTAATCCTCCAGCCCGGTCGGGTTGCCACGGTAGGTGGAGATGTTGCCCAGATCATGCGGACGGCCGAACAGTCCCACGTCCCACGCCCAGTGCGGATGGGTGATGGTCTGGCCGATACGGCGCAGCGAGGCATTCGGGCCGCTCATGCCGGAGTGTGCATCGCGGTAGCGCGCGCCCGGCACCGGCATGTCCACGGTGAACACCAGCGTGGTCACGCCAGCGGCCTGCGCCCGCTCCAGCGCGTTGCGCATGAAGCCACGGTCGCGCAGCACGTACAGCTGGAACCACATCGGCCGCTGGATGGCCGGTGCCACTTCCTCGATCGGGCACACCGATACGGTCGACAGCGTGAACGGGATGCCGCGGCTGTCGGCCGCGCGCGCCGCCTGCACTTCACCGCGCCGGGCATACATGCCGGTCAGGCCGACCGGCGCCAGCGCCACCGGCATCGCCAACGTTTCGCCGAACAGCTCGGTTTCCAGGCTCAGGTCGGACATGTTGCGCAGGATGCGCTGGCGCAGCGCGATGTCGGACAGGTCGGAAACGTTGCGCTTCAGCGTGTGCTCGGCATACGCGCCGCCATCGATGTAGTGGAACAGGAACGGCGGCAGCCGCCGTTCGGCAGCAGCACGGTAATCGGTGGAGGCGGAGATGATCATGGGGTCAACCGTGTGGGGAAGGTAGACGCGAGGCCCGCGCACGCCGGGCTTCGTTGTCATCGAGCGTGCGCAGCGTGGTGTGCACGAACTCGAGGTGGGCATGCGCGGCGGCGCGCGCGCGTTCGGGGTCGCCGGCCAGCACCGCGTCCATCATCTCGCGGTGCTGGTCGGACAGCGGCGAGAAGGTCCTCGCCGAGGTGTAGAGCTTTTCGCGGCTCTGCGAGATGTTGGTCTGCAGCAGTTCGAACAGGCCGCGCATCACCTGCAGCAGCACCAGGTTGTGCGAGGCCTCGGCGATGGACAGGTGGAAGGCCGCGTCAGCCTCCGCTTCACCGGTGGGGTCGTTCTTGCCGTGCGCGTCCATCATGGTCTGGAAGGCCTGCGCGATGCGCGTGCGGTCCTCGTCGGTGGCACGCAGCGCCGCATGCCAGGCGGTGGCGCCTTCCAGCGCATGGCGGATCTCCAGTACGTCGAAGCGGTATTCCGGGTCGCCCTGGAACAGCGGCAGGTACGGCGCCAGTGGTTCATCCAGCGCCTGCCGCGCGCGCGCCGCCGGTTCGGCCACGTAGGTACCGCCACCAACCCGTGCGGTCAGCAGGCCCTGGCTGGCCAGCTGCGCGATGGCCTCGCGCAGCGCGGTGCGCGAGACCCCCAGCTGCACCGCCAGGGTGCGCTCGGCCGGCAGGCGGTCGCCCGGCTGCAGCCGCTGTTCCTGCACCAGGCCGCGCAGCTGCGCGGCCACCTTGTCCGAGATACGTTGCGTGCTCATGGCGCCATTGTGGCCCGAAGCGCGCAGCGGGTGGTCGGCCAGCCGTGCATGGCTCAGGGGATCATCCAGGTCAGCCAGTAGGCCTGGGCCAGGGTGATCAGGCCGACCATGGTGGTGAAGACCAGGCTGTGCTTGACCGTGAAACGGAACAGGTCCGATTCCTTGCCGGCCAGGCCAACCGCCGCGCAGGCAATGGCGATCGACTGCGGCGAGATCATCTTGCCGGTGACACCGCCGGTGGTGTTGGCCGCTACCAGCAGCACGTCGGACACGCCGATCTGCTGTGCGGTGGTGGCCTGCAGTGCCGAGAACAAGGCATTGGACGAGGTGTCCGAACCGGTCAGGAACACGCCCAGCCAGCCCAGGAACGGAGAGAAGAACGGGAAGGCGTCGCCGGTGTGCGCCAACGCCAGTGCCAGTGTCGCCGACAGGCCCGAATAGTTGGCGATGAAGGCGAAGGCCAGCACCATGCCGATCGAATAGATCGGCATGCGCAGCTCACGCACGGTTTCGCCGAAGGTCTGCAGCGCCGACCGGGCCGGCATGCGCAGCGCGATGATCGCGATCACCGCCGCGAGGATGATCGAGGTGCCGGTGGCCGAGAACCAGTCGAACTTGTAGACCGCCTCATAGCTGAGCGGCGCGTCCACGATAGGTGGCATCTTCTGCACCCTCTGGTCGAGGCCCGGCACCGGGAGCTTCAGCACCCAGCCTTCCAGCGGGCCGCCTGCCGCGAACAGCGACTTGAACGGCTTGATGCTCCACAGCGTGACCATCGCGGTGAGGATCAGGAACGGCGACCACGCCTTGGCGATCTGGCCGACGCTGTAGCGCGGCGCCTCCAGTGCCTGTGCGGCCGCCTCGGCGCTGGTTTCGGTATCGAAGCGGAAGATCCGTACCGGCTTCCAGCGGCGCAGGAACAGGGTCAGGCAGACCAGCGACGCCAGCGAGGCGGTGATGTCCGGCAGTTCCGGACCGATGAAGTTGGAGGTCAGGTACTGCGCGATGGCGAAGGAGCCACCGGCCACCAGCACCGCCGGCCAGGTTTCCTTGATGCCACGCCAGCCATCCATGATCGCCATGATCCAGAACAGCACGATGACGGTCAGGAACGGCAGCTGGCGGCCGGCCATCTGGCCGATCTCGAAGGCATCCAGGCCGGTGACCTGCCCGGCCACGATGATCGGAATACCCATTGCACCGAACGCCACCGGCGCAGTGTTGACGATCAGGCACAGGCCGGCGGCATACAGCGGCTTGAAGCCCAGCCCGACCAGCAGCGCCGCAGTGATCGCCACTGGTGCGCCGAAACCGGCCGCGCCTTCCAGGAAGGCACCGAAGGCGAAGCCGACCATCAGCATCTGCAGGCGCTGGTCTTCGGTCACCGACAGGATCGAAGCGCGGATGATGTCGAACTGACCGGTCTTGACCGAGACCTTGTAGAGGAACACCGCGCCGATGATGATCCAGGCAATAGGCCACAGGCCGTAGACGAAGCCGAAGCCGGCCGCACCCAGCGCCTGGCTCAGCGGCATGCGGTAGAACAGCAGGGCCACGCCAAGCGCGATGGCCACGGTGATCGTGCCGGCCAGCCAGCCCTTCATGCGCAGCACGGCCAGGGCAACGAAGAAGAACGCGATCGGCAGCAGCGCGATCAGGCTGGACAACCACAGGTTGCCGGCGGGGTCGTACAGGTGTTGCCAGGGCTGCATGAAGACTCTCGACTGGATGCGGAAGGTGCCCCACCGCAGGCGGTGGATCGCCGTGGCTGTCGATTATTGGTCGTACCAACAATGGTTTCGATCAGACCACTTGCAGCGGATTTAACCGCCACTCCGGCGAGGAACCTATTAGACCATAGGGCTAGATGCCATATTGGTCCGACCATTCAGTCCGCATGGTAGTGCCGGCCGCTGGCCGGCAATTCGAGATTCCCTACGAGATCCGTTTCTCCAGCCGCCGCATCACCGCCAGCACCAGCACGCACAGCACGCTCACGCCGATTGCAATCACGTACTTGCTGATCCCCACCGCAATCCCGATGGCCGCCGCCATGATCAACGAGCTGGCCGTGGTCAGGCCGCTGACCTGGTCCTCGCGTGACCCACGCAGGATGGTGCCAGCGGCAACGAAGCCGACACAGGCCACCACCGCTTCGATCAGGCGTACCGGATCAACCTGCAGCAGGTCGCGGTAGCGCTCCTGCTGGAAATGCTCGGCCACCGAGTCGCCAAGGCCGACGATCAACGCGGCGGCCCCTGCGATCAGCATGTGCGTACGCAGGCCAGCGGCGTGCTTGCCCATCTCGCGCTCGACGCCGAGCACGCCGCCGAACAGCATCGCTGCGGCAACGCGCAGCAGGATCGAGACATCCTGGGTAAGTTCCATGGGAAAGCTCCGGAATTTTCCCGGAGCGTCGCGCGGCGATCGTGGGACGGCGGTGAAGGCGATGGCACGCCTTCTTCACCGCACGCATTCCTCCACGCATGGCGTGGATCTACTGACCGCATTCGCTCACTGCGCCAGGTAGCCACCGTCGATGGCGTAGTACGCGCCGGTCGCGAACGAGGCATCGTCGCTGGCCAGCCAGGCCACCAGCGCCGCCACCTCCTCGGCCGTACCCAGCCGCTTCAAGGCGTGACGGCCTTCCAGCGTGGCGCGCACCTTCGGGTCCATCTTCTCCAGCAGCGGTGTGCTGATGAAGCCCGGGCCGACCGCGTTGACACGAACGCCGTCGGCGGCATGTTCCCAGGCGGCGGTCTGGGTCAGCCCGACCACGCCGTGCTTGGCCGCCGCATAAGCGGTGGAACCGGCATACCCCACCTGGCCCAGGATCGAGGCCATGTTGATGATGCTGCCGCCGCTTCCAGCGGCTCGCATTGCCCGGATCTGCGCACGCTGGCACAGGAACACGCTGGTCAGGTTGACGTCGATGACCCGCTGCCAGCCATCAATCGGATAGTCACCGCTGCTGGCGGCCGGCCCGCCGATACCGGCGTTGTTGACCGCCACATGCAGGCCGTCGAGTTCCTTGATCGTGCGCTGCACCGCCGCCTCCACCGCTGCGTCGTCGGTGACGTCCAGCGCGATGCCAATCGCCTGTGCACCGGCATTGCGCAACTGCGCCACGGTGGCATCCACCGCATCCTGCTTCAGGTCCCAGACCGAGATCCGCGCGCCGGACGCCGCCAGGGTCTGCGCCACGGCCAGACCAATGCCGGACACGCCGCCGGTCACGATCGCGGTCTTGCCGGTGAGTTGGTAATCAATCATCTGCGTTCTCCATCAGTGGGGGTATCGAAGTGGCCTGCAGCAGCCAACCACCCCACCCTACGCGCATTCCTGTGATGGCCTGGCTGACACCGCGTCTACGGGTGATCGTTCCACCCATGAAACCTCAACTCAAGTTGATGTATGGAATTACGTACGGATATGCATGCAAAACGCCGGCGTATGCTCGGCGGCATTTTCACTTTGGCCGTAATCGTCAATCGTTTTGACTCTATTGGAATCAAAAGCGCGCGAATCGAGGCGACAATGGGAAACGTTTCCAGTTTCTTCGACACACTCCATTCAATCTGGCGTTTCCCCAGCCATCCAGAGTGCCCACGCCACTGCTTCCCAGCATGCCTGCGCGGGTAACGACCGGATCTGCATCTGCGTTGCAGAGCGCGTGGGCGAGGTCATGCCAGCGTCCACCTCCAAAGTACGTGCCGAGCGATGTCCCGATACTTCACTTTTGCCGATTACCGCCGCTTCGGCCACCGTCATGGCTTCGATTACCGCGCTGACCCGGAACACCTGCGCGACGACCAGTGGGCCGGCCATGGCGAGGTCAACGAGCAGTTCCTGCGCGGCGGCATGAGCCTGATCGCCTCCGACGTCCATAATCGCTTTCCTTATGTAGCGACCGCCCAGCAGAGTCCCGGCCTGGCCATCCGCGTGATGCTGCAGGGCCAGGTCGATGTGCGCATTCCGCGACGCGGTGGTTTCACCCTGCGCGCCGGCACGGCGATGACCGCGCACCACCGCGAGCAGGTCGAGATGACCGGTGCGCATCCCGGCGAAACGCGCATGCGCGGCGTCAGCGTCATGGTGCCCGGCCAGATCGATCCGGATCTGTTCCATCTGCCGCAGCTGGAGACCGCGCTCAACAGCCACCTGGAATGCCGCCACTGGGCCATTCCGCATACCCTGCTGCCGGTACTCGGCCAGTTGTTCGACAGCCCATGGGAAGATGGCATCGACGCCTTGTGGCGCGAGGGCGTTGCTCTGCAGCTGCTGGCCGTTGGCCTGAAGGCCGAGGATCTGCAGACCGACCCTGTACGAACGCTGCGGGCCGGCCAGCGCGAGCGCCTGGAGCGCGTGCGTGCCTACCTGCATGACGACCCCAGCCACGCCCACAGCCTGGTCGAGCTGGCCCAGCTGGCCTGCATGAGCCCCAGCTCGCTGCGCCGTCATTTCGCCCAGCAGTACGGCTGCTCGGTGTTCGACTACCTGCACGAGCAGCGCATGCGCCACGCCGAACAGGGCCTGCGCGAGGACGGCTGGACGGTCGAGCAGGCCGCCGCCGCCAGCGGCTACCGTCATCCCAGCAACTTCGCCGCGGCATTCCGCAAGCGTTTCGGCCTGGTCCCCAGCCGCTGGCGCACGGGCCCCTCGAAGGTGGGGTGAGGCCTGTGCTCTGGTAGGTGTCGACCTTGGTCGACATGCTCCTGCGCGATCGCGGATGCCGGCCAGCGGCCGGCACTACCACACCCGCCTGAATCGACCTGCGATGGCTCCGCTCTGGTGGGTCTCGACCTTGGTCGATCAGCATGCCATTGCCCAGCCTTGGTAGGTGTCGACCTTGGTCGACACGCTCCTGCGCCATTGCGGATGCCGGCCAGCGGCCGGCACTACCCCAGCCGCCTGAATCGACGTGCCATGGCCCAGCTCTGGTAGGTGCCGACCTTGGTCGACACGCTCCTGCGCCATTGCAGTTGCCGGCCAGCGGCCGGCACTACCCCAGCCGCCGGGTATCGCACACCCGGCGGATCTCACTAACCTCAATACACCGGCAGATCGATGTAGCTCGCCTGCGCCGCGCTGTGCCAGACCCGCTGCGTGGCCTTCTGGTAATCGCCTGGCTTGGCCAGGTAGATGTTCGGCACGTAGGTCTGCGGGTTGCGGTCGTACAGCGGGAACAGGCTGGACTGCACCTGCACCATCACCCGGTGGCCCTTCTGGAACGTGTGGTTGGCGTTGGGCAGGTCGAAACGGTACGGCAGCACCTGGTTGGCGGCCAGCGGCTTCGGATCGCTGAAGCTTTCGCGGTAGCGGCCACGGAAGATCGCCAGCGACACAGGCAGCTCGTAGCCACCCATCTCCGGCGTCGACGCTTCCTGGTCCGGATACACGTCGATCAGCTTCACCACCCAGTCACTGTCGGTGCCACTGGTCGAGGCCTGCAGGTGCACCACCGGCGCGCCGCCGATGCGCAGCGGCGCGGTCAGCGGTTCGGTGATGAAGGTCAGCACGTCCGGGCGACCATCGACAAAGCGCTGGTCCTTGACCAGCCAGGTGGTCCACATATCGCGGTCACCGAAGCGGACCGGACGCGGCACGAACGGCACCGGCTTGGCCGGGTCGGACACGTACTCCTCGAAGTCGCCCTCGCCCGCCGCCGGTGCCTGGAATGCCAGCTTGCCGCCGGCCCGCAGGTACAACGGCTTGCTGCTGGCAGCACAGCCCTTGTCGCAGCTGCGCGGCCAACCCTTCAGGCGATCCCAGTGGTTTTCGCCGGTGTTGTAGACCAGCACCGGCGGCGTGTCGGCCTTCGGCGCGCCATCCACCAGGTACTGGTCGAAGAACGGCTTGAGCACATCACGGCGGAACTGCAGCGCGGTATCGCCGTCGAACTTCAGCGCGCCCAGCTCACTGCCGCTGTAGTTCACCTGGCTGTGCCGCCACGGCCCCATCACCAGGTAATTGCGGTTGTTGCCGCTGTCGCGCCCTTCCATTGCCTGGTAGGCGTGGTTGGCGCCCCACATGTCCTCCTGATCCCACAGGCCCTGCAGCCACATGGTCGGCACCTTCAACGGTGTTTTCGCCATCACCGCGTCCAGCGCCTGGCCCTGCCAGAAGCCGTCATAGGCCGGGTGCTCGACCAGCTTCTTCCACCAGGTCAGCTGGTCCACGCCGGTGAAGCGCGCATAGTCGCCAGCCGAACCGATCCGCAGGAAAGTGCTGTAGTCGTCATAGCCGAGGCTGGGCAGCGGCGTACCCTTGCCGCGCTTCTCGGTCTGCATCGCGAAATAGTTGAAGTTGACCTGGCGGAACGCACCGTAGTTGAGCCAGTCGTCGCCCATCCAGCCATCGACCATCGGGCTCTGCGGTGCGGCCACCTTCAGCGCCGGATGCGGGTCGGTCAGCGCCATCACCACGGTGAAGCCCTCGTACGACGAGCCGAGCATGCCGACCTTGCCATTGCTCTCCGGCACGTTCTTCACCAGCCAGTCGATGGTGTCCCAGGCGTCGGTGGAGTGGTCGACTTTGGTGTTGTTCAACGGCCCGCGCAACGGCCGGGTCATCACGTAATCGCCTTCGGAGCCGTACTTGCCACGGATGTCCTGGAACACGCGGATGTAACCGCCGTCGACGAACACCTCGTCGCCCTGCGGCAGCAGGTCGCGCATGCGCGGCGAATCACTGCGGCTGGCGCGGCCAGCGGCATCGTAGGGCGTGCGGGTCAGCAGGATCGGGGCATTGCGGGCGCCCTTGGGCACCACGATCACCGTATACAGCCTGGTGCCATCACGCATCGGCACCATCACCACGCGCTTGTCGTAGTCACGACCGACATCGGGGGCAACGAAGGGCTTGCCGCTGATGTCCGGGGTCATCGGCGGGGTATCGGCGGCCAGCACGGTGCTGGACAGGCAAAGGGCAATGGCTACAGCGACGGCACGCACACGCATGGACAACCCCTCCCGGCAGGAAAGCCTCAAGCCTACTCCTGCCTCGAGCTGTGAGGTGTGGGCGGGCTTTGCATTCTGCGGCGGATGCAGGCAGGACTGATGGCACATGTGCCCGCGGTGCCGCCGCGCTCGCCAACGACCGGTAGTGCCGGCCGCTGGCCGGCAACTTCATGATCCTGGGGCGCGTTACGCGGTTGCCGGCCAGCGGCCGGCACTACCGGTCAGGCCATCGGCACTTCGTGCAGCGCCAACCAGCGCCAGCGACCCTGCTCCCGCCGCAGCACGGCCAACGATTCGCGCCATGTGAGCTGGCCGCTATCGAGCGAATGCCCTTCGCGATAACGCAGCACCGCCAGCGGTGATGGCGCTTCCACCGCCTGCACGGCGTCGATGGAAATCCGCAGCCCGGGGCGCGCCCCGTGACCGCCCGCGAACAGTGCCTGCACGGCCTTCCGGTCCAGCCTGCGACCCGCGATGCCGACCATGCTGAAGTCCGCGCAGAAATGCGCCATCAGATCATCCAGCGCATCCGCAGCCACCTCGGCCCGGAACCAGGCCTGCAGCTTGTCGTGCAGGTGGTGGATTTCATGTTCTGCGGTGATATCCATCAGGCATTCTCGGGTTGCGAAAGGGAAACAGAGTGCGAGTGGCGCAACAGCGCCATCGGCAACAGCGTCATTGCGGCGGCCAGACCCAGAGCCACGCTGGTGGCGCGTGCTGGCAGCCACTGCATGGCCAGCGCCAGCAACAGCGCAATGGCGGCAGTACCAAGGCAGAAACTGAGCTGACGGTTGAGGTTCCAAAGGGCACTGGCATCGCCCAGCGCTTCACCCTCCACGCCGTGGAAAGCCAGCGTCTGCGCGGTGCTGCTGCACAGGCTGCCGCCGGCGCCCATCAGCGCGAACAGCAGCCCGGCCAACGCGAAGGCCGGCTGCGGCAGCATCGCCATCAACAGCAGGCCGCTGGCCTGCAGGATCATTCCCATACGCAGTGCCGTGGCCGGGCCGAAGCGCGCCAGCAGGCGCTTGCTGGCCGTGATCGCAATGGCCGAGGCCAGCGCCCAGGGCAGCATCAACGCGCCGATGCGTGCCGCGCTGTAACCGGCCTGGTGCAGCTGGAGGGTACTGACCAGCTGGCTGCCGATGAACACACCGGGCACTGCCAGATAGACCAGCATCGCCAGGCGCAGGCCCCGATGGGACAGCAGCGACCAGCGCAGCAGGGGCTGCGTCTGCTGCCGTGCATGCCGCAGGTGGGCCGCCGCCAACAGCATTGCGATCAACAGCAGTACGGCACCGGCGGCCCGATGGCCGGGTTCACCCAGCCAGGTCAGCGCCAGCAGCAACGCGCCCAGCGCCAGCATCGCGGTAGACAGCGCATAGGCCTGCAGGCGCGGCGCACTGCGCGCGCCATCGGCCGGCATCCAGGCCAGCACCAGCCCGATCGCCACCACGGCCAGCGGCAGGCTGGCCCAGAGCACACCGCGCCAGGACAACCACTGCACCAGCAGCCCACCGAGCGCGGGCGCCAGTGCCGGCACCAGCAGCGCCACCAGCAGGATGCGGCGGGTCAGCGCGCCACGCTGGTCGGACGTGCATTGTCGGTACGCTGCCGCCTGTGCCACCGGAATCAGCAGGCCACCGGCCAGCCCCTGCAGCAGGCGCCAGCCCAGCAGCCAGCCGATACCCGGTGCGGCGCCGGCCAGCACGGCGGCAACCGCGAACAACAGCAACGCCACCAGCAGCAGGCGACGCTCACCACAGCGCGCGGCCAACCAGGGCGCCAGCGGAATCACCACGCTCAGGCCCAGCATGTAGGCGGTGCCCACCCAGGCCAGGGTACCGACATCAGCGTGCAGTTCCGCTGCCAGTGCCGGATAGGCCACCGTGGCGATGAACATGTTGACCAGATCCAGGGCGAACACCAGCAGGAAGATCGCCTCATGGCGCAGGCGGGGGGACGGCATCGGCGGCGCTCCAGCAGGGAAGCGGCCAGCATGCCGTGCGGGCCTTGTTGGAAAAACACGACAGAAACTGCAACACTGTCAAATCCATTTTGACAATGAATTGCCATGGCCAGCCTCGATCGCTTCGATATCTTCCGCGCCGTGGTCGAGGCCGGCAGCCTGACCGCAGCAGCCGATCGGCTCGGCCTCAGCCGCGCGGTGGTCAGCTTCAACCTGAAGCGGCTGGAGCAGGAGCTGGGCGTGACCCTGCTGTTGCGCAGTACCCGCCACCTGGCCCTGACCGAGGCCGGCGAACAGTTCCTGCAGCACTGCGTGCAGGCGTTGGACGCCGCACAGGCAGCGATCGATGCCGCGCGCCGCGACCAGCACCAGCTTCAGGGCGTGCTGCGCCTGACCACCACGCCGGAGTACGCCCAGCTACGCTTGATTCCTGCGCTGGAGGCGTTCCGTGCGCGGCACCCGGCGCTGCAGCTGCACCTGTCCACGTCTCCCGCGCCGGCGGACCTGATTCCCGAGCGCTTCGACCTGGCGATCCGTCTTGGCCGTCTGCCGGATTCGGGCCTGCACGCCAGCGAACTGGAACGCCATCCACTGTGCCCCGTGGCGGCTCCGTCCCTGCTGGCACGCCTGCCCTCTGCCGATGCTGCCGACGACCCGGTGCAGCTGGGCACCCTGCCCCGCCTCGGCTACCCGCGCCTGGCCGACGTGCCGGTGGTGGCGCCGGATGGCAGCGACGCCCTGTTTGCCACCAACCCGGGCAATGCGGTGGTGCGCGTAGATGGTGCCAGCAGCCTGCGTGCCTTCGCCGTGGCCGGCGCCGGGGTCACCGTGCTGCCACGCTGGCTGATCGAGGACGACCTGGCCCAGGACCGGCTGCGCCCGGTGCTGCGCCAGCACCGCTTCCCGCAGCAGAGCGTGTACGCGGTCTACCCGCACAGCACGCAGCCCTCACCGAAGGTACGGCAGCTGATCGATTTCCTGCGCGGGTGGTTTGGCAAATGAAAAAAGGGACGGAGGGGATTAAGTCGTTTATGCATAAACGACTTAATCCCCTCCGTCCCCTTTTTCAGACACGGCCCTGTGCGGGCCGTGCCTTCACGCATCAGCGCAGCACCTGCTCCACCAGCTGCACGTCCACGCTCTGCAGCGGTTCGGCCGCATTGCGCGACAGCTGGACCTGGTAGGTGCCACCGTCGATCTTCCACTGGCGGGCCTGTGCATCATAGTGGGCCAGCGTCTTCGGCTCGGCTTCGATGCGGATGCGGCGCTGTTCGCCCGGCTGCAGGTTCACCTTGTCATAGCCGATCAGGCGGATCGGCGTGGTGCTGCCAGCCGGAAGCTTCAGGTACAGCTGGGCCACGTCGGCACCGGCACGCTTGCCGGTGTTGCGGATGTCGACGCTGGCGACCAGGCGCGAGCCCTCCACGCTCACCTTCAGATTTTCATAGGTGAACGAGGTGTAGGACAGGCCGTGGCCGAAGGCGAAGGTCGGGGTCAGGCCCTTGGCCGCCATCCACTTGTAGCCGACGTTGGCGCCTTCGATATCGAAATCGAACACATCACCAAACGGCTTGGCCGGCTTGAAGCCGAGGCCGTCGATGTGCGGGCGTGGCAGCTGCGATTCGTCCGTCACCCAGGTCACCGGCAGGCGGCCGGACGGATTGACCTGGCCGGTCAGCAGCGCGGCAATGCCTTCGCCACCGCGGATGCCCGGATACCAGGCCTGCAGCATCGCCGGCACCTGCGCCAGCCACGGCGTGCGCACCGGGCCGTTGGTTTCCAGCACCAGCACGGTCTTCGGGTTGGCCTTGGCCACTGCCGAGATCAGGGCATCCTGGTTGTCCGGCAGCTGCATGTCCGGCAGGTCCACCGATTCGGCGGCCCACTGGGTGGCGAACACGATGGCCACGTCGGCCTGCGCGGCGGCCTTGGCCGCAGCGGCGGCATTGGTCCCGTCCACATACTCGATGGTCGCGTCCGGGCGCGCGGCGCGCAGCGATTCCAGCGGCGAGGACGGGTGGAAGATCACCGGGCCCGGCCAGGTGGTCGGCATCACGCCCGGCACCGCATTGGTGCCCTTTGCGGTCACGCCCACCATCGACGAACCACCGCCGCCGATCACGCCCTTGTCGGCATGGCCGCCGATGATGACGATGCGCTTCACGCTGTCGGCCAGCGGCAGCAGGTTGCCCTCATTGCGCAGCAGCACGCTGCCCTCTTCCACCGTGCGCTGGGCAACGGCGAAGCCGGCCTCGGCATCCACCTTCTGGTGCTGCGGCGGGTTGTCGAAGTTGCCATGCAGGAACATCGTGCGCAGGATGCGCGCCACCATGTCGTTCAGGCGCGCCTGCGGCACTACGCCGCCGTGCACGGCCAGGCGCAGCGGTTCGTCGAAGAACACCGCCGCGTCGAACACTTCACCGGCCGACTGCTGATCGAGGCCAGCCAGCGCCGCCTTCGAACCACTGTGCACGCCGCCCCAGTCGGACATCACGAAACCGGGGAACTTCCATTCCTGCTTCAGCACCTGGTTCATCAGGTAGCCGTTCTCGCAACCGTAGGTGCCGTTGATCTTGTTGTACGAGCACATCGCCACGCCGGGGCGACCGGCTTCAAGCGCGATCTCGAAGGCCAGCAGGTCCGACTCGTGCATGGCCTGTTCGCCGATGCGTACGTCGTGGAAGTTGCGGCGGGTCTCCATGTCGTTCAGCGCGAAGTGCTTCATCGAGGAGATCACGTGCTGGCTCTGCACGCCCTGGATCAGCGCGCCGACCATCGAACCGGCCAGCAGGGGGTCTTCACCGGCGTATTCGAAGTTGCGACCGTTGCGCGGGTCACGCTGCAGGTTGACGCTGCCCGACAGCAGGATATTGAAGCGCTGCTGCCATGCCTCGCGGCCCATCGTGGCGCCACCGGCGAAGGCGACTTCACGGTTCCAGCTCGATGCGGTGGACGGGCCCGACGGCATCGCCGTGGCGAAATCGCCCGGGCGGATGCCACCCGGATTGGTCACGCCGACGCCGGCATCGGCCGACTGCTGCGACGGAATGCCCAACCGCGCCACGCCCGGCACGAAACCAGCCGAACCGACTGCGCCTTCCGGCAGCGGGCCACCGTCCTTGCCCAGCCCGAAGTAGCTGTGCAGCATCTGGAACTTCTCATCCTCGGTCATCGCCTTCAGCAGCAGCGCAGCGCGCGCGTCGGCGTTGAGGGTGGTGTTCATCCACGGCCTGTCGCCATGCGTGTCGGCGGCGTAGGCCAGGGTCAGCAGGGTGGCGCGCAGGGTACTGCCTTCCACCTTGAACGGCGCACTGCTGGCGGCCTGGAAGCCATCGCTGAAATAGCTGGCATCGGCTTCCAGCGCGACACGCGCCGGATCGAAGCCTGCGGCCTTGGCCGATTCACCGGCCACCGCGCCGAGCAGCACCGCCGGTGCACCCAGCCGCGAACGGGTGACCAGCGCCGGCAGCTGCGCCGCACCTGCACCGGCATCGGTATAGACCGCCACGGTGTGGCGGCCGTCGTCCAGGCGCAGGTAGTTCAGGCCCGGCTGGTCGGGGCCGGATTCAGCGGCGATCGGCAACCGGGTCAGCACGGCCTGGCCGCGCTGGGTCTGGCCATCATCCTTGCCGGCAGCAATGAAGCGGTACGCGTAGCCCAGGCCATCGGCCAGCACCTGCAGCGGATCGACCTGGCCGATGCCGCGCTGCACCTGGCGCACGCTCACCGCGTCCACCTGCAGGGTCTTCAACTGGGCGGCCAGGGCCGGCATCGCCTCGGCGGTCGGGGCCTGTTCCAGGGTCAGCACAGTGAACGCGGCAGGGTCGGCCCAGGCCGGGGCGGCCAGTGCGGCAGACAGGGCCAGGGACAGTGCAAGCGGCTTTGTAAACGTTTTCATCGGCAGGCGTAATTCCGTTGCCAAGGCAATCGGTCCAGGGAAAGTGCCGCCGAAGGGTGCAGCGTTCATGCCGCGCAGGGGTTGCCAGGCAACGTCCCGCAGGCCGATGGACGGGCCGGTCTGCGCGCGGGACCCTCCTCCCGGCGTGACAACCTGCCTGCCCGGGCCGCGCAGGGCGACCCAATCCTGTGAAGATTGTGCGAGGGCGTTCACACCTGTCAACAGGACCTAAGTCACAGGGGCAACCCGGCCAGCGGTTATCAGGCCATCACCGGCGGTCATCAGCGCGCCGCGCGAGGCTGCCGATAATGAGGGTCCCTGGCCACGAACCGAGCCCATGACCGTCCATCGCGACTTCGACCATCTCTGGCGCGACCGCTGTGACACTTCCAGCCAGCGCGCGCCGCGCGTGTTGATCCGGGTGTTCGTGGCCCCGGGGGAGTTGGAGCGCAGCGTGGCGTTCTACGAGCAGCTGCAGGGTGTGGTGGCCGATGCGGGGTTCCCGTTTCCGGAGGCCGGGCTGCGTCTGGCGATGGTCGGTGCGTTCCTGTTGATCGAGGGCAGCGAGACGGCGCTGGCGCCGTTCACTTCGACCACGGGAACGCTGCTGGTCGACGATGTTCGGCCCTATCACGACAAGCTGGTCGCGGCTGGCGCCGAGATCATCTTCCCGCTGCAGGTGGTACCCACCGGGGCGGCGTTCAACGCGGTGCATCCCGATGGCACGGTGGTCGAGTACGTGCATCACCGGCCGGATCCGCAGGGGCGCTGAGGGGGCGAACGGCCAGGCTGCGCCCGGCACCCGAGGTAGTGCCGGCCGCTGGCCGGCAACCTCAGAAGCAACAGCCGAAGCAAAAGCGGGCTTCCTGTGGGATGGCGGGGTGGGTCCGGCTGCGGGGGGCGCTGCAAGTACGTCCATGTAAGCTCGGTCGCGCCATCCATGGCGCTCACGCCCCCGCAACCGGACCCACCCCGCCTTCGACAGTCTTTCGCGACCTGCAGTAGATCCACGCCATGCGTGGATGCTCTTCGTTTCATTGTCGAAATATTTGATTTCGATGGAGATTCATCCACGCATGGCGTGGATCTACAATCCCTCCATGTCCTCCCCCGCCCTACCCTGGAATGGCACGTTGCAGCTGGATGCTCACGTGGCCGTGCTGCAGGGCCATGCCGGTGGCAGCGCCTCGCATGCGCACTACGCCCATCAACTGCTGTTGAGCGACGGTACGCCCTGGCAGGTCGAAGTCGATGGCGTACGGCAGCAGGGCCAACGGCTGTGGCTGCCGTCCTTCCAGCCGCACGCAATCCTGTCGGCACCGGAAGCGGGCTGTACGGTGTTCCTTGAGCCGGCGCATGCCGACCTCGAACAGATCCAGCAGCACCTGCACTCGCTGCCCGGCACTGCGATGGAACTGCACGACTGGCTGCCACGACTGAGCCGCCCGCAACCGCTGGACCGCCGCGTGCAGGCGGCATTGGCCAGGATCGCCCAGCACCTGCCCGGCCCGGTGCCGGCCGCCGATATCGCCGAGGCGGCGCACCTGTCGACCAGTCAGCTGCACCGGCGTTTCCAGTCCGAGCTGGCAGTGACCCTGCGCGGCTGGGTGCTGTGGCAACGGTTGCGCCGCGCGCTGATGCATCATCTGAGCGGTCACAACCTGACCGACAGTGCGCATGCCGCTGGATTCGCCGATCTGGCCCATCTCTCGCGCAGCCTGCGCCGCATGTTCGGCATCGGTGCAGCGCAGCTGCAGGGCCTGCAGCTGCACGCGGCCTGACATGTTCGATCATTCGCGCCTGCGCAGACCTTCCGGCAACTCCGGCACCTCGCCATGCGGCAGTTCGCGGAACGGCGCCAGCAGCTGCCCCGGATAATCGCGCGGATAGTCCGGCTGACTGCCGATGCCAAGGTCGCGTTGCTGCAGCCGATAACCCGGCGCATCGAAGGCGGTCCCCAGCAGATGGTCCCAGGCGGTCAGGAACAGGCCGAAGTTGACGTCGCCCGCGGTGCCGTAACGCATGTGGTGGAAGCGGTGCAGCGGCGCCCAGGCCATCACCCGGCCGAGCACGCCGGGACGCATGTCCACGTTGGAGTGCTGCAGCAGCAGCTGGATGGCAATGGCGAAAGCCAGCACCGCAGCCACCGGCATCGGCAGGCCCAACAGCAGCAGCGGCAGCACGCCGCCCACCGCTTCGGCCGCCTGATGCAGCGGGTGTTTCATCAGCCCGTTGAAGCCGTACATGCGGGTGACGCTGTGATGCACCGCATGCAGCCGCCACAACCAGCCGATGCGATGGCTGGCGTAGTGCACCAGGGTGATGCCGAGATCAGCGCAGACGATGGCCAGCAGCACCTGCAGCGCGAATGGCCACTGCACCGGCCACAACTGCCACGGAATGATTGCCGCCAGCAGCGGCACCGCCGCGATCGACAGCAGGTTCAGGCTTTCGTTGACCAGTGCATGCAGGGTGTCACGCAGGCTGTCGCCGTGGTCGTGGTTGAACGCGGGGTCGTACGGCCAGGCACGCTCGGCGGCGAACGAGACCGCGATGGCGGCCGCCAGCAAGGCCAGCAGCCACAACGGATCACCGTGGCAATGGCCGACCCAGACGACGGCAGTGGCAACGAAGCCCAGCAGGAACAGCGGGGCATACAGGCGGAGCATCCAGTGCTTCATGGGCAACCCGGAAAGTGAGGGGCCTGCATGCTGGCGCCGCGTATGGGGTGCTGGCTTGAACAAACGACGCAACCCGCACGCACCGGGTAGACGCCGACCTTGGTCGGCGCCGCGTTTCCCACATCCACGCATGGCGCGGCTCTACAATGGCGCCCTCATCGCGCCCGGGGCCGGCATGGATTCCTTCAACCTGATGCGTGCCTTCCGCCGCATCGTCGAACGCGGCGGGCTGGCCCGCGCTGCCGAAGACCTGGGCATGTCGCCCGCCGGCCTGAGCAAGCAGCTGCGCACGCTGGAAGCGCATCTGGGCGTGGTACTGCTGCAGCGGACCACGCGGCGCATGAGCCTGACCGAGACCGGCCACGCCTATTACCGTGAATGCTGCCGCCTGCTCGACGAGCTGGACGCATTGGAACGTGGCATCGCCGAACAGCGCGGCGACGTGGCCGGGCGCCTGCGCGTGAACGCGCCGCAGTCGTTCGCACTGAGCACGCTGTCGCCGCTGCTGCCACGCTTCCTGCAGCAGCATCCGCAGCTGTCGTTGGATCTGGTGATGGAAGATCGCCTGCTCGATGCAGTCGGTGAGGGTTTCGATGTATCGCTGCGGCTGCGTGCCGAGCTGGATGATTCACGCCTGGTGGCGCGCCGGCTGGCGTCGCTGCAGCAGGTGCTGTGCGCGGCCCCGTCCTACCTGCGGCAGCATCCGGCACCGCAGGCGGTGGACGATCTGCAGGCGCACAGCGTGCTGGCCTACAGCCTGTCCGACTCGCCCGGCAGCTGGCCGCTGCTCGGCCCCGATGGCCAGGTGACGATCACCCTGCCGGCGCGCGTCACCGTCAACAACAGCCTGCTGCTGCGCGACCTGCTGGTGGCCGGCATGGGCATCGGCGCCCTGCCCTCGTTCCTGGCCGCACCGGCACTGGCCCGTGGCGAACTGCAGCAGGTGCTGCCCGACCACTGCTATCCGCCACGCTTCGTGCATGCGGTCTACCCCACGTCGCGCCACCTGCAGCCCAAGGTGCGTGCCTTCATCGATTTCCTGCACGCCGAGCTGCCCGGCTGCGCCGGCCTGGATTCGTAACCGCCAGCGAAAACTGAGCTGCCCGCGGCGTGCTGTTTCGGCTACGCCGCGCTGCCTAATCTGCCGCCTCCCCTCTCACCGATGGCAGGCAGATGTCTTCCGTTCCTTCCCCCGCCACCGCCGCGCCGGTGGTCGATTTCTTCCACGACGTGGTCTGCGGCTGGTGCTTCGTGCTGGCCCCGCGCCTGCAGCAGGTCTCGGCCGAACTCGGCATCCAGGTGCGCCACCGCAGCTTCGTGCTGCAGGACTCACGCGCGCAGATGGTCGAGGTGTTCGGCTCGATGGAGCGCGCCAAGGCGATCATCCTGCGCCACTGGACCGACTGCGCCGCGCATGAAGACACCGCGCGCATCGATATCGAAGGCATGCGCGCACAGGACTTCGAGTATCCGTCCGGCTGGCTCGGCGCACTGGCCTGCCAGGCCGCCGGCATGCTCGGTGGCAACGACGCCCATGGCGCGATGTTCGATGCCGTGCAGTGGGCGCACCTGCACCAGCACCGCAACATCGGCGATGCCGAAGTCCTGCTGGATATCGCCGAATCGCTGGGCCATCCACGTGGCGCCTTCGCTGACCACATGCGCAGCGACGCAGTACGCCAGCGCGTGCAGGCCGATCGTGCCGAAGCCGCTGCCCTCGGCATCCGTTCCATACCCACCGTGATCGGCGGCAACGGCCTGCGCCTGCAGACCCTGCCGCTGCCACACCTGCGCCAGGCCCTGGCGCCTTTGGTCGCGGCCTGAGCCGCACCCTCCCCCACCCTGCAAGGAGATTCCCCATGACCCCACATACCCTGGCCACCGCGCTGGCCCTGCTGCTGGCCGGCACCGCCGCGTCCACCACCGTGTCCGCACACGAACGCGTTCCCTCCGGCCAGCAGGTCGGCACCAGCCCCTGGGGGCCGAAGGACGAGATCGGCCGCCTCAACCTGATCACCGAAGCCTCGCGTGCGGCGATCCTGTCACGGGTCAGCGGCGGCAAGGCCTATGACCTGGCCACCGAATACTACGTCGGCATGCCCAGCTGGCAGGATGCCGGCGACCCGCACTACCAGTTCTGGATGACCCACACCCCGCGCGGCACGGTGATGGACGACCCGATGGGCGTGGGCGAGACCATGAACCTCACCCGCAGCTACACCGGCACCGCATTTTCGATGTACAGCCACACCGGCACCCACATCGATGCGCTGAACCACTTCGGCATCCACGGGAAGATCTGGAACGGCTTCGAGGCCGACAAGCACCTCGGCGATCGTGGCTGGAATGTCACCGGCATCGAGAAGTTCCCGCCGCTGATCGCGCGTGGCGTGCTGATCGACGTGGCCGCCGCCAAGGGCGTGGACATGCTGCCTGACAGCTACCGCGTCACCCGCCAGGACCTGAAGGATGCGCTGGCACGCCAGAAGGTGAAACTGCAGCAGGGCGACGTGGTGCTGATCCGCACCGGCCGCATGCGCCTGTTCGAGCAGCCCAGGGCCTACATGGCCAACCCGCCGGGCATGGGCCTGGACGCGGCGCGCTTCCTGGTCGAGGACAGCGGCGCGATGATCGTCGGTGCCGACAACCTCAGCTTCGAGACCTTCCCCTCGGAGGTGTCCGACGACTACGTGCCGCTGCACACCTACCTGCTGGCCCAGCAGGGCGCGCCGATCATCGAGCTGGTGGCGCTGGACGAACTGGCCCGCGACAAGGTCTACGAGTTCGCCTTCATCGGCGGCCCGCTGAAGATCCGCGGCGGCGATGCCGCGCCGCTGCGCCCGGTGGCGTTGCCAGTCCGCCCGTAACCGGGCCTGTGGGTGCCGACCCTGATCGGCACTCTTTACCCCCTTCAGCAACCTGAAACCGGACCCTCCGATTTCATTAGTAATTCTACTCACAAGGCGAGTAGCATGTCCGGTCTCAGCCCCTGATACCGGCCCGTCGATACTCGCGCCATGCCCGCCGTTTCCGCCCGTTCCTGCCGTTTCCAGCCTGCCCGGCGCCTCCCCTGGAGGGCCGGCTGATGGGTGCCGTCGTCGCCCTCGACCGGCTGCTGGACGGGCGCCAGCTGTGGCGCGGCCCGGCCCGCCAGGGGCCGGCCAGCGACCATCTGGCCAGCGGCCACCCGGCACTGGACGCACGCCTGCCCGGCGGTGGCTGGCCCATCAGCGGGCTGTGCGAGGTACTGCAGGCGGCGCCCGGGGTGGGTGAGCTGGCGCTGGTCTGGCCGGCGCTGGCCAAGCTGAGCCTGCGTGACCGCCCGATCGTGCTGGTCGCCCCGCCCTATCGCCCGCATGCCCCGGCCTGGGCGGCAGCCGGGCTGGACCTGGCCCAGCTGCAGATCATCCACGCAGCGCCGAAACAGGCGCTCTGGGCCACCGAGCAGTGCCTGCGCTCTGCCGCCTGCGCAGCGGTGCTGTGCTGGCCACACCAGGCCGACGATCGCGCCCTGCGCCGGCTGCAGGTGGCCGCCGACAGCGGCCAGTGCCTGGGCTTCGTGTTCCGCGAGGCGCAGGCGGCGCGCAATCCCTCTCCGGCCAGCCTGCGCCTGCAGCTCGACCACGGCCAGGTGCGGGTGCTGAAGTGCCGAGGCGGCCTGCCGCCGGCGCAGCCGTTGCCGCTGGCCATCGCCCACTGAGGCCGCGCCATGCACTGGGCCTGCCTGTTGTTGCCGCAGCTGGCGCTGGACAGCGTGCTGCGCCTGCAGCCGGATCCGCAGCGCCCACTGGTGCTGCTGCAGGGGCCGGCACAGCGTCGCGTACTGCGTGCGGTCAGCCCGTCGGCACGCGCAGCGGGGCTGCGCCCGGGCATGCTGCTGTCGGCTGCGCAGGTGCTCGTGCAGGACATGCACTTGCACGATTACGATCCCAACGCCGAACAGCACACCCGGCAGCTGCTGGCCAGCTGGGCCTACGCCTACAGCTCCCAGGTCAGCCTCGATTTCCCGCATGCACTGGTGCTGGAGATCGGCGCCAGCCGCGCCCTGTTCGGTGACTGGCTGACGATCCAGCAGCGGCTGCGCAACGAACTGCACGAACTCGGCTTCCGTCACCGTCTGGTGGCCGCACCTACCCCACATGCCGCGCGCGTGCTGGCCAACGTCCACGACGGCCTCGGCATCGATGCACAGCAACTGCCGGCGGCGCTGGCGCAGTTGCCCCTGCCGCGCTGCGGCCTGCCCAACGAGGCGGTGACGGTGCTCGGCCGCTCCGGCCTGCGCACGCTGGGCGCAGTGCTCGAGCTGCCGCGCGACAGCCTGGCCCGGCGCTTTGCCCCCGAGGTCCTGCAGCAGCTGGATGCACTGCGTGGGCTAACCACCGCGCCACTGCGCTACTACCAGCCACCGGACCGTTTCGATACACGCATCGAATTCGAGTACGAGATCGAATCCAGCCAGGCCCTGTTGTTCCCGCTGCGTCGCCTGCTGCTGGACCTGGCCGCGTTCCTGTGTTCGCGCGATGGCGGCGTGCAGCGCTTCGACCTGCATTTCGAGCACGACCTGCTGCCGGCCAGCGTGCTGACCATCGGCCTGCTGGCACCGGAACGCGATCCCGCGTTGCTGTTCGAGATCGCGCGCAACCGCATGGAAGCGTTCGCCCTGCCGGCCGGCAGCCGCGCACTGCGCCTGCAGGCCGAACAGCTGCCACCGTTCGTGCCCGCCGCGCGCGACCTGTTCGATACCCGCCCGGCACAGGCGATGCCCTGGAACCAGCTGCGCGAGCGCCTGCGTGCGCGGCTGGGTGATGATGCCGTGCAGCCGCTGGCGGTGCAGGCCGATCATCGCCCCGAACGCGCCAGTGGCACCCAGCCACCGGCCAAGCCCCCGTCGTACTGGCCGCTGCGCCCTGGCTGGTTGCTGGACACCCCGCAACCGCTGCGTGATCCGCGGCTGCGCATCGTCACCGGGCCGGAGCGGATCGAATCGGGCTGGTGGGACCAGGCCGACGCGCGCCGCGACTACTACGTGGTGGAAACCGCACACGGCCAGCGCGGCTGGGCTTTCCGTGAGCGCAACGATCCGCATGCGCCGTGGATGCTGCACGGCTGGTTCGGCTGAGCCGCCATGCACAGCGAACTGCCCGGCTACGCCGAACTGCACTGCCTGTCGGCCTTCAGTTTCCAGCGTGGTGCTTCGATCGCCGAAGAGCTGTTCGCGCGCGCCGCCGGCCAGGGCTACCGCGCGTTGGCGATCACCGACGAATGCTCGCTGGCCGGCATCGTGCGTGCCTGGCAGGCGGCGAAGGCGCATGGCGTGGCGCTGATCGTCGGCGCCGAATTCCAGGTCGAGGACGGACCCAAGCTGGCCCTGCTGTGCACCGACCAGGCCGCCTATGCCGGGCTGTGCCAGTTGATAACTACCTGCCGGCGGCGCGCGGCCAAGGGCGAGTACCGTTGCCTGCGCGAGGACCTGCTCGGCCTGCCCGACGGCCTGCTGTGCCTGTGGCTGGACCGGCAACCGGCCGCCACCGACCTGGAACTGCTGCGCGCCGGCTTCAATGATCGGCTGTGGCTGGCGGTGGAACTGCACCACGAGCACGACGACGCACGCCGCCTGCAGCAGCTGCAGGCCTTCGGCGAACGTCACCGCCTGACGCTGGTCGCCAGTGGCGATGTGCACATGCACGTGCGACGCCGCCGCGCCCTGCAGGACACGCTGACCGCGATCCGCCATCGTTGCAGCGTGGCCGAGGCCGGCTGGCGCCTGTTCCCCAACGGCGAGCGCCACCTGCGCCCGCGTACCGCGCTGGCCCAGCTGTATCCGCCCGAACTGCTGGCCGAGACCCTGCGCATCGCCGAGCGCTGCCACTTCACCCTGGAACAGCTGCAGTACACCTATCCACGCGAGCTGGTGCCGGAGGGGCATGACCCGGACAGCTGGCTGCGCGAGCTGGTCGAAGAAAAGATTCCCTGGCGTTGGCCAGAAGGGATCAAGGACGCACAGCGCAAGCAGATCGAACATGAGCTGGCGTTGATCCGGGAGAAAAACTACGCCTCCTACTTCCTTACCGTGCATGACATCGTGCGCTTCGCCCGCAGCCAGGACATCCTCTGCCAAGGGCGTGGCTCGGCGGCCAATTCGACGGTGTGCTTTGTGCTGGGCGTGACCGAGATCGATCCTGCGCGCAGCAATCTGTTGTTCGAGCGCTTCATCTCCGCCGAGCGCAATGAGCCGCCGGACATCGACATCGACTTCGAGCACGAGCGCCGCGAGGAAGTGCTGCAGTACGTGTTCAAGCGCTATGGCCGCGAGCGCGCCGCACTGACCGCAGTAGCAATCAGCTACCGTGGCCGCAGCGCGATCCGCGACGTCGCCCGTGCGCTCGGCCTGCCGATGGACCAGGTCAACGAACTCGGCGCGGCGATGGACCACTGGGGTGGCGGCATCCCGCTGCCGGAAACCCTGCGCGAGCGCGGCTTCGACCCGGACACGCCGCTGATGCGGCGGCTGCTGTCACTGACCAATGAACTGATCGACTTCCCGCGCCACCTGTCTCAGCATCCGGGTGGTTTCGTCATCTCCGAGCATCCGCTGTCGACCCTGGTGCCGGTGGAAAACGCGGCGATGGCCGACCGCACCGTCATCCAGTGGGACAAGGACGATCTGGATGCCACCGGCCTGATGAAGGTCGACTGCCTGGCGCTGGGCATGCTCACCGCCATCCGCAAATGCCTGGCGATGTTGAAGCAGCACGGCCTGCATGAAGGACGCATGGATGCGATCCCGCCCAAGGATGCAAAGACCTTCGACATGATCTGCGCCGCCGATACCATCGGCGTGTTCCAGATCGAATCGCGCGCACAGATGGCGATGCTGCCGCGCATGCAGCCACGCACGTTCTATGACCTGGTGATCGAGGTGGCGATCGTGCGCCCTGGCCCGATCCAGGGCGACATGGTGCACCCCTATCTGGAGCGGCGCCGGATCCTGCGCGAACAGGGACCGGACGCGTTGAACGACCCGGACAACCCGCTCTACCCACCGCAGCTGGAACGCGTATTCGCACGCACGCTGGGCGTGCCGCTGTTCCAGGAACAGGTGATGCAGCTGGCGGTGGAAGCGGCCGGCTACACGCCGGGCCAGGCCGATGCCCTGCGCCGCTCGATGGCCGCATGGAAACGCCGTGGCGGCCTGGAGCCGCATCGCGAGAAGCTGCTGTCCGGCATGCTGAAGAACGGCTTCAGCCGCGAGTACGGCGAGCATCTGTTCGAGCAGATCAAGGGCTTCGGTGATTACGGTTTCCCGGAAAGCCACGCCGCCAGCTTCGCCCTGCTGACTTATAACAGCTGCTGGCTGAAATGCCATCACCCCGCCGCGTTCACCGCCAGCCTGATCAACAGCCAGCCGCTGGGCTTCTACAGCCCCGACCAGCTGCTGCAGGACGCGCGCCGGCACGGCATCCGCGTGCTGCCGGTGGACGTGCGCCACAGCGACTGGGACTGCACCCTGGATTTCAGCAGGGGCGCGGCCGCGATCCGGCTCGGCCTGCGCCTGGTCGATGGCTGCAACGAGCCCGCCGTGCAGGCCATCATGCGCGAACGTGCGCGGCGCCCGTTCGACGATGTGGGCGACCTGTGCCAGCGCACGGCCCTGGACCGCCGCCAGCAGGGCCTGCTGGCCGATGCTGGCGCACTGCGCGGGCTCAGTGGCCATCGCCATCGTGCACGCTGGGATATCTCCGGCGTGGAAAACCGGCTGCCGCTGTTCGATCAGGCCCGCGCCACCGCCGAAGCCCGCGTGCCGTTGCCCCTGCCCAGCGCCTGGGAGGACATGCAGGCCGATTACCGCAGCACCGGCACCACCCTCGGCCGCCATCCGATCTCATTCCTGCGTGCGCAGCTGCGCAGCCGTGGCTGCCTGGATGCCGCGCAACTGGCGGGCCATGGCCATGGCCATGGCCGTCGCGTGCGTATCGCCGGCCTGGTACGCATGCGCCAGCGCCCACAGACCGCCAGCGGCGTCACCTTCCTCACGCTCGAAGATGAGACTGGCATGGTCAACGCCGTGGTCTGGCGGCACCTGGCCGATCGCCAGCACCGGGTGCTGGTCGATACCCAGCTGATGCAGATCGATGGCCGCCTGGAACGCGTCGATGGTGTGCAGCATGTCATCGTGCAGCGCATGCACTGCCTGGATGAGCTGCTGCAGGGACTGCGCAGCCACAGCCGCGATTTCCACTGACGCCGGGAATCACCGCGTAACGGCCACAGGGTGATGTCGACCAGGTAGAGGTAGAGTCGACTGTCAGTCGACTTGCGCGCGCCAGCGCGGGAATTTCCGTGATCTGATCGAACAGCAGTCGACTGACAGTCGACTCTACCCATCCCCTTTTGCATCCGCTATCGTCGGCACATCCAAGGAAGGACCACCCGATGCCCCGTGCGCTGCTGCTGACCACCCTGGTGGTCTCCACCCTCGCCCTGCTTGTTTCCGGCTGGACCGCCTGGAACCTGCATCGCAGCCAATCGCCACAGCGCATCATCGAAGCACGCGGCCTGGTCATCCACGATGCAAGCGGCCAGCCGCGGGTGATCCTCGGCGCACCGGTCCCCGACCCGCTCAGCCAGGGCCGCACCCAGGGGCCGCGCGCCACCGCCCTGTCTGGCCTGATCCTGCTTGGCCCCGACGGTTCCGAGCGTGGTGGTTATGGCACCAGCGACCGCGGCGGCGAAGCCCTGCTCACCCTCGACGATGCCACCGGCACTACCGAAGTATTCAAGGTCGTCGCCAATCCGGACCGCGGCGCCAGCCTGATGGTCAAGCACCAGAACAACACCGGCGCCATGCTCACCTCCTGGCAGGGCAAGCCGGAGCTGATGTTCGTCGATGACAGCGGCCAGTCCTACTACGTGCGCCCTGGCGCCAACGCCGCGCCCTGATCGGCTTCTGTAGCGTCGAGCCATGCTCGACGCTACACCCCACACACGGCCGCCAGGTCATCGGCCAGCTGCCGCAGCTGCGTCGTCCCCAGCGCCGCACAGGTGATGCGCAGGCCATGTCCCGGCGCCGCCACCGCGAACACTTCGCCCGCCCGCACATGCCATCCGCGCGAAGCCAGTGCCAGCACCTGAGGATGGCTGTCAGCCGACAACGGCAGCCACAGGTTCAATCCCTCCATTGGCAGCGGCGTCGGCATGCCACGCGCGCGCAGCAACTCCTGCAGCGACTGCAGGCGCTGCCGGTAACGCTCACCTGCCGAGGCGATCTTCGCCCGCTGCGTTGCCGACGCCAGCACCGACGTCGCCGCATCCTGCAGCAGATGACTGACCCAGCCGGTGCCGGACGCCAATCGCAGCCGCAACCGCATCGCGGTTTCTTCATCGCAGGCCAACCAGGCCAGGCGCAGGTCGGGGCCGAGCGGTTTGGACAACGAACGCAACAGCGCCCAGCGCCGGCCATCCAGCGGCAGTACCGAGTGGTAGGCCTGCTGCGAAAGCAGCGCGTAATGATCGTCGACCAGCACCGCCACCTGCGGGTAGGCCGCCAGCAGCTGGCGCAACGCCCGTGCCCGCTTCGCATCCAGGCTGGCCCCGGTCGGGTTGTGCGCACGCGGGGTCAGCAGCACCGCGCGTGCACCGGCCTCCAGCGCCTGCCGAAGTGATTCGACCTGCATGCCATGCGCGTCCACCGCCACCGGCAACGGCGCGTGGCCCACGGCATTGAGCACATTGAGGCTGCCGAGGAAGCACGGATCCTCCACCGCGATGCGATCCCCCGGCAGCAGCCAGGCCGCCAGCAGGCGTTCAATGCCATCGACCGCGCCATGGGTCAGCTCCAGCGCATAACCCGCCGGGCAGTCCGCATCCAGCGAGGCGCGCGCCAGCGCCTGCAACCTCGGGTCGACCGTGCCCACGCCATACAGCCGCGGTGCGGCCGGGGCCAGGCGCAGGTTCGGCAGCAGGCGCGGATCCGGATTGCCACCGGCCAGGTCCTGCAGCGCCAGCCCGGGCGTACTGCCCTCGCGCGCCAGCGGCGGCGGCAGGCCACGCACCACCGTGCCGCGGCGGCCCGCCGTGCTGGCCAGACCCGCCGCATCCAGGCGCTTGTAGGCAGCGGCCACGGTGTTGCGGTTCACGCCCAGCTGCTCGGCCAGTTCACGCACCGGCGGCAGCACGCTGCCGGCCGGCAGGCGGCCCTCGCCGATGCCCTCACGGATGCTGTCGAAGATCGACTCGGCACTGTGCCCAGTGATTTTCATTTTGTCCTATGCCAAAATATCTCTTGTCCTGTGCCAGTGTATCCCACCCTGGCCGCCCTGCATTGGAGGTGCCCGCATGCCCCTTGCCGCCGCCGACTGGCCCGTCGCCCAGTCCGTTGAACAGATCGCCGCCAACCTGGTCACGGTGCGCCAACGCATCGCCGATGCCTGCGCCCGCGTCGGCCGGGACCCGGCCAGCGTGCGCCTGCTGCCGGTCAGCAAGACCGTCGATGAAGCCCGCATCCGCATGGCGGTGGCCGCAGGCTGCCACGAACTTGGCGAGAACAAGGTGCAGGAGGCACAACGCAAGGCCGAAGCGATGGCCGACCTGGGCGTGCACTGGTCGGTGATCGGCCATCTGCAGACCAACAAGGCGCGCTACGTGGCGCGCTTTGCCAGCGAGTTCCAGGCGCTGGACAGCCTGCGCGTAGCCGAGGCCCTGCAGCAGCGCCTGCAACTGGAAGAGCGCACCCTGGATGTGTTCGTGCAGGTCAACACCTCGGCCGAACCCAGCAAGTACGGACTGGAACCCGACGCGGTCGAGGCCTTCGTGCAACAGCTGCCAGCCTTCGATCGCCTGCGCGTGCGCGGCCTGATGACCCTGGCCATCTTCACCCCCGACGTCGAGCGCGTGCGCGCCTGCTTCGTGCGCCTGCGCGAACTGCGCGACCAGCTGCAACGCACCGCCCCGCCCGACCTGGACCTGTCGCAGCTGTCGATGGGCATGTCCGGTGATTTCGAAGTGGCCATCGAGGAAGGTGCCACCGTGGTCCGCGTCGGCCAGGCCATTTTCGGCGCCCGCGCCACCCCGGACAGCTTCTACTGGCCGAACAGCGGAGCCCCGGCATGAAGCACGCGGTTGTCCTGCAGCACGTTGGCTTTGAAGACCTCGGCACCCTGCAGCCACTGCTGTTGGCGCAAGGCTGGCAGCTGCAGCCGCTGCAGGCCGGCGTCGATGCGCTCGATGACGCCGAAACCGCCGACCTGCTGGTCGTGCTGGGCGGTCCCATCAGTGCCAATGACACAGGGACCTATCCCTTCGTCAACGACAGCATTGCCCTGCTGCAGCGCCGGCTGCAGCGGCAGCGGCCGACCCTGGGCATCTGCCTGGGTGCACAGCTGATGGCGCGGGCACTCGGTGCCAGTGTCGCTCCCAGTGGTGGCAAGGAAATCGGCTTTGCGCCACTGCTGCTGACCGATGAAGGCCAGCGTTCTCCGCTGCAGTCCCTGCAGGGCATTCCGGTACTGCATTGGCATGGTGAGGCGTTCGAACTTCCGGCCGGTGCACGCCGCCTGGCCAGCACGCCGGCCTGCCGTCACCAGGCCTTCGCCATCGGCAGCCACGCACTGGCCCTGCAATGCCATCCGGAACTGGACGCCCGCCAGTTCGAGCGCTGGCTGATCGGCCACACGCTGGAGCTGGCCCAGGCCGGCATCGATCCCAACGACCTGCGCGCCCAGGCCCGTCGCTATGGCGCACCGCTGGCAGCGGCCGCCACCGCGATGTTCGACCATTGGCTGCAGGACCTGCCGGAGACACCGCAATGAACTACCGATTGCAGATCCACCGCGATGGCGCCCACTGGGGCCACTTCGACTGCAGCGGCCCCGATGCCCTGCAACGCATGGACGCCATTGCCGCACAGCTGCCTGCCGATCAGGGCTTCCAGCTGAAACGGCAGAAAGGTGTCGGCGAAGAGCGCATCCTGTCCAGCAATGCCGATGGCCTGCGGGTACTGGCTTCGCAGATCCAGTACCGCGACATCTGACCCGATGGTGGTGCCGGCTGCTGGCCGGCACCCGGATCTGCCGGCCAGCGGCCGGCACTACCGCGGCTGTTCGCCCGCGTGCGAAGCTTCACGCATGTTGACCCTGCAACGCGGCAACCACCACGGACTGCTCATCGCCCCGCGCTGGCCCTCCACCCGCATCCAACTGGAAGAAGAGGTACTGCAACGCCTGCTCGACGCGCAGGCGATGCTGCCTGCCGGGTTGCGCCTGCTGCTCACCCGTGGCTTCGAACCCGGCCACAGCCGTCTCGGTGGCTTCCGCCGCGCGGTACGACGGCTCGGCATCGCAGCATTCCGCACCTGCTACCCGCAACGCCGCGATGAGATCGATGCCATTTTCGGTGCCAACGGCCACGACATCGATGGCCGTCATGTCGATGTCTCACTGGTACTGCACGGCAAGCGGCTGCGGCTGCTGCCCCTGGGCGTGTTCACCCCACTGCGCTGGCAGGATCGTCGCGTTGCCCGTCATTCCGAAGCCGTCGTGCAGGTGAAGCGCAGCCTGCAGCAGTGCGGCTTCGAGCTGCATCACAACGCCACCGAAGCCCTGCAGATCCACTGCGACTATCGTCCGCGCTGACGCCGCGGTGACCCATGCGTGCCGTGCCTCGCGCCATGGATGCAAATGATTCTCTTTTGCTGTAAGGTGCAGCCGCTGCCCTTGCCGCCGCGGGCTGTTCCCTTTCCCAGTTGTCGCCCGCCCCGTGTCCACGCCTGTCGAACCGACGGATGTCGCGCAGCTGTGCGCGGCCCATTACCTGCCGCTGCACGCCCATGTCCGCCGCAAACTCCCGCAACGCAGCGACGCCGATGACGTCGTCCAGGAAACCTGGCTGCGTGTCGTCAAAGTCGCCGCCAGCGGCCTGCTGAGCAACGGCCGCGCCTATCTGTACCGCGTCGCCCACAACCTGATCGCGGATCACTACCGGCAGCGCCAGCGCCGTCGCGAAGAGGTACTGGATGACACGCAGTTGCAGGCCATCGCCGATCCTGCACCACTGCCCGAGCAGCGACTGCTCGACGCCGAACAGCTGCGCCACCTCGACGCGATCATCGCCGCGCTGCCACCGCGCTCGCGCCAGGTGTTCCTGCTGGCGCGGGTTGAACAATTGGCGCTGGCTGAGATCGGGCGCCAGCTCGGCATCAGCCGGCAGACCGCGCACGGCCATCTGCTGCGCGCCCTCGTCGCCCTGCAGCAGGTGCCCGGCGCATGAGCCAGGACGCGATCGCGCGTGAAACCGCACGCTGGTGGCTGGACGGGCACGACGGTGACCGCGACGAGAACGCGTTCGACCAGTGGTACCAGGCCGACCCTCGCCATGCCGCGCAGTACCAGTATCTGCAGCACCTGTGGCAGGCAGGCGCGACGCTGCCCAGCCTGCAGCGGCAACAGCAGCGCAGGCAACGCCGTCGCCTGCGCGAAGCCGGCATTGCGGTTCTGTTGCTGTGTGCGCTGGGTCTCTACAGCCGCCATGCCTCGCCGCCGGTGGCGCAGGTACTGCGTACGGCCGCTGGCGAGATCCGCGAGGAGACCCTTCCGGATGGTTCGCATGTCCTGCTGTCACCCGGCAGCGAAGTGAAGGTGCGCATCGATGGGCAGCGCCGCCAGCTCCAGTTGCAGCGTGGCCAGGCCTGGTTCCAGGTCGCCGCCGACGCCGACCGGCCCTTCCAGGTACACACTCCGCAGGGCACCGTCACTGCACTGGGGACCGCATTCGATCTTGCCGTGCAGGGCAACAGCAGCGTGGTCACCGTTACCGAGCATCGCGTGCGCGTGGACAGCGGCAACGCCAGCATGCTGGCCAACGACGGCGAGCAGCTGCGCTTCGATGGGCAGTCAACAGCCGATGCAACAACCACCGCCTCCGGAACACTGGCCTGGCGCGAGCGGCGCCTGCACTGGGTCTCGGCCCCGCTGGCCGACGTCACGCAGGGCCTGGACCGCTGGCACGGCGGGCACACGTGGGTCATCGGCGAGCAGCTGCGCCAGCAGCCGGTCACCCTGCTTGGCAGTGCCGACGGCGCAGCCAGCAACCGCGACCAGTTGGCCACTCAGTTGCAGGTGCGCGTGCTGCGCCTCGGCGACGGCATACAGGTGTGGCTGCCGCCACGCAGGGAACGGCGTGATGGACCCTGACATCCGGCCTGCGGCTGCGTCTACCCGGGATGACGACGCTCTGCGTCAGCCCCTGGAGCCCCCGATGCTGTGCCCCCGCCCCCTTGTCCTCGCCCTGTCGCTGGCCTGCGCCAGCACCGTTCCACTGCTGCCAAACAGCGCCCACGCGCAGGCCGCCACTCGAAGCTACGATCTGCCCGCCCAGCCACTGGCGGCCGCGCTGGACGCCTACAGCCGGCTGACCGGTGTCGATCTGGTGATCGGCGCGGCGCTTCCCGCTGGCCATGCCGCGCCGGCCCTTCGCGGTGACTTCGACGATGCGCAGGCCCTGACGCGCCTGCTGGCGGGCAGCGGCCTGCGCCCGCGCTTCATCGATGCGCGCCGCGCCACTCTGGAGCCGGCGCCGGCCGAGCGCGGCGATGGCAGCCGCCGCACCGGGCCCTTGCGGGTGCAGGGCAATACCGCGCACGGCCATTCCCCCGGTGCAGGTGCCAGCCAGTATGTACCAGCCACCCGCGATGGCTTTGCGCCTTCGATCGGCAGCGAGCGCGTGGCGATGCCCGAACGCCAGGAAGGCAACAGCCTGCTGCGCTCGATGCCTGGCACCCACAGCTTCCATTCGCGCAGCCAGCCGGGCCTGCAGGTCAACATCCGCGGCATGACCGGTGCTGGCCGGGTCAACACCATGATCGACGGTGTCACCCAGACCTTCCGCAACAATGCCGGGCATGGCTCGGGTGGTCCGTTCGCCTATGTCGATCCTTTCCTGCTGGCCGGCGTGGACGTGCAACGCGGTGCGGTCGCCGGTGGAGATGGTGCGGGTACGCTGGCCGGCAGTGCCAACTTCCGCACGCTGGATATCGACGATCTGCTCGGTGAGGGCCGTGACTGGGGCCTGCGTGCAGGCTATCGCCACGGCAACAACGGCTACGGCAGCGGCCGTACCTTCGCCGGTGCCTGGCGCCACGGTGAAGAGGGTGGCGACCGCCAGTTCGGCCTGCTGGCCGCTGCCAGCAGCAGCCGCAGCAGCGAATACGCGACCGCGCGTGGGCAGAAGAACAACGCCGACCCGGGCAGCCAGCAGCCCAGCAGCTGGCTGTTGAAAGCACGCCTGCAGCCGAGCGACCAGCACCGGCTGGACCTGAGCCACATGCGTTACGAAAACGACTTCTACCACAACTATCCGTGGCAGATTTCCGCGCGCAACCAGCGCGCCAGCTACCACTACACGCCCTATTCGCCGTGGATCGACCTGCGTGCAACCTTCGCCGGCAACAAGACCCGGCTGTTCTATCCGCCAGTGGAGGATTCCAGCTACATCGGTCGCCGCACCCACAGCAATCTGAGCAGCTGGACCGTTGACAACACCAGCCGCTTCGACATCGGGGCACTGCAGGCGCGCTGGAACACCGGCATCAAGCACCAGTCGGACATCTATGTGGCCGATACCCCCGTCCTGCGCGGTGCCAACCCGCAAGGTCGCAGCCAGCTGGACAGCGTGTTCAGCACGCTGGAGCTGCAGTACGGCATCTACGCGCTGACCGCCGGCCTGCGCCAGGACCGCTTCGGCATCCGTGGCCACATCCCGGTGTGCTCGGATGTGCCCGGCCAGTGCGCGGAGATCAACGGTGGCGGCATCGACGTGCGCCGTACCCAGCGCGCCCTCAGCCCCAGCCTGGCGGTATCGTGGCAGGCCACCGACTGGCTGCAGTTGTTCGCAGAAGCCTCGCGTACTTCCCGCCCGCCGCGGGTGCAGGAGATGTTCTTCGAGAAGATCCCGCTGGAAGGCATGAGCGATGCCGATGGCGTGGGCGCCAACCCGTTCCTGCGCCGCGAGCGCTCGCGCAACCTGCAGGTCGGTGCCAACCTCAGCACCGACTCGCTGCTGGTCGACGGTGACCTGGCACAGCTGCGGATCACCCGCTTCGACAACCGCATCCGCGACTACATCAAGCCGCAGTACCTGCTGATCGTGCATCCGCCGGAAGTGGAACCGTTCGTGGTGCCGATCGACAGCGATCCGCAACTCACTGCCTGGACCGATGCGCTGGACGTGGACGACTTCAGCACCACCACGCGCTGGATGAACCACCCCGGCGTGGTGCGCATGCGCGGTATCGAACTGGAAGCGCATTACGCCAGCGAGCACTACCACGCCACGCTGAGCTGGACCCGCTCGCACACCAGTGCGCCGGCCATCGAGTTCGTCAACCTGGAAGACATCACCGCCCTGCCCGACCGCTACTGGACGCTGGACGTGGGCGGCCGCTGGTGGCAGCAGCGCGTGCAGGCCGGCCTGCGCGCCGAGTACTCCGGGCCGACCGAGGAAGGCTACGACTTCTTCCAGACCCGCAAGACCGGCGGCACCGGCGTGCTGCTCGACTTCTACGCCAGCTTCAAGCCCCAGGCCAACACCACGCTGTGGCTGAACATCGAAAACCTGCAGAACAAGGCCTATGACAACAATGCCTCGATCGACAGCATCTTCAGCCCGATCCTGGACCGCGGCAACGGCCGTGGCCGTACCGTCTCGATGGGCGTCAATGTGGCGTTCTAGCCGTCGCTGGCTGCCCGTATGCCTGCTCGCGCTGGCGACCGTGGCCAGCGCGCAGCCGATGCCTGGCTCAGTGATCGACCTGGCCAACGGCCGGCACCTGGACGAAGCCGCGTTCGTGGCGCATGCGGCGGACGCCCAGAGGCTGATGCTGGGTGAGCGCCATGACCTCGCCGGAGACCACGCCGCCCAGCGCTGGCTGCTGCAGGCGCTGCAGCGGCGGCGCCCGCAGGGTTCGCTGGTGCTGGAAATGATCGCCAGCGAGCGCCAGCCACGCCTGCAGCGGGTGCAGCGCTGGCTGGCCAAGGGCAACCAGGCCGAAGGTGCACGCCTGCAGGAACTGCTGGACTGGGATACGCGTTGGCCGTGGGCCGCGTATGGCGGGCTGGTACAGGATGCTGCCGATGCAGGCACGCCGCTGTTCGGCGGCAACCTGTCGCGTGCCGAGGTCAACGCGCTGCTCGCGTCCACCAAGGGCGTACGGTTCCCGGTGGCCGCTGCCCGCCAGCGCCTGTCGGCGGTGGTGCTGGCCCAGCACGCAGACGCAGCACCGATGCTGGAAGGGATGCTGGCCGTGCAACAGGCCCGCGACACACGCATGGCACAGGTGCTGCTCGATGCGCCCGCGCCGGCGCTGCTGGTAGCGGGGCGCTGGCATGTACTGCGCGGTACCGGGGTACCGGGCTACCTGTCACCGGCTACGCCTGCGCTGGTGATCGCATTGGCTTCGCCGGGTGAAACCGTGGATGCGGCGGATGCCGATCTGCTGTGGGTGCTGGACGATGAGTGAGCGCGGCCAACACTGGCAGGCGATCGCGATCACCGCCGTCCTGCACCTGCTGCCCCTGCTGCTGTTGGTGCACTGGGTGGCAGCGCCGCCGATGCTGCCGCCGCCGGAGCAGGACGTGCGCATCAGCCTGCGCCTGCTGGCGCCGGCCACGCCGCCACAGCCCGTAGAGGAGCGCCAGGCCGACACCCCCAGCCAGGCGCAGCAGGCGCGCGCATCGCAACCGGCAAAGTCGCCCTCGCCACCGAAACCCACCGCCGCGCGCGAGGGCGAGTTGGCCGCCAGCGAAACGGGCGGGACGGGTCGAACGCCGCTGCCGGTCGCCCCGCCGGCGGCCGCGACCGATGCCAGTCCCGCACCGGCATCGATCACGGCCGCTCCGCCCGCTCCAGACGCGCCACCGGCGGACTTCCAGGCCGGCGCCGCCAGCGACCAGTGGGAAGCCCGCCTGATGGCGCGGCTGGAGCGTTACCGCTATTACCCTGCCGCCGCACGCTCGCGCCGGCAGCAGGGCACTGCGTGGGTCAGGGCCAGCATCGACCGCGAAGGCCGCCTGCTGGCTCTGCGGCTGGAACAGTCCAGTGGCCAGCCGATGCTCGATGACGCTGCGCTGCAGACCTTCCGTCGCGCGCAGCCGCTACCGCCCATTCCCGATGAACTGAAGGCACCACAGGAACTGGTGGTGCCGGTGGAGTACTACCTGCGCTAGGCGGCGTAGGCCTCCGCCTCGATCTCGAACAGCATGCCGTCCAGCGCCAGTCGCGGCACCGGGATCAGCGTGCAGGTGGGCGCCGCACGGTTCGGCCAGCGTCGCCGCACCTGGTGGGCAATGATGCCCAGCCGGTCCTCATCGTGGCCGACCACCAGGATGCGCAACCGCGCCACATCAACCAGGCTTGCCTGCGCCGAGCGCAGCGCGGTCTGCAGGTTGTCCAGCGCCTGCCCGACCTGGTCTTCGAAGCTGGGCGAGAGACGGCCCTGCGCATCTTCACCGCCCTGCCCGGCCACGTGGATCACCCGTGCCGGCAGGCGCACCACCGCCACGTGTGAGTAGCCGTTGGCCGAAGGATCGTAGAGGCCCGGTGGATTGAACAGCTCCAGCAGGCCATGGCTGAAGTCCGGTGTGGTCAGCAGGTTCATGCCGCGCGCCTCGTGGGGGTTGCCGGCAGTCTGTGACCTCAACCCCGGTTGAGGTCAAACGGATCCGGTGCAACAGACCGGTCTGCCACGCGCAACGATCACGCGATCCCGTGGAATCGAGCCTGCTCGACTTCCGCTGACGAAAAGCAGTCGAGCTATCTCGACTCTACAGAAGCGTGGTCACGTCCACGCCGGATCTGCGGTGAAATCGATGGTCAGCCAGAACGTGCTGCCCCGAGCATCCAGCCTGACCGCGATCTCATCACGCATCGCATCGACCTCGCCCACCGAGCCCAAGGGCGTAGCCGGATCGGCCAGCACATGGATCTCGATGAAGCGCATCCGCCCCATCTTCGCCACGTGGCTGGTGAAACCGGCATAGCCACGCTCGGCCACGAATGCCTGCATGACCTGCTGCACGCGCCGGTCCAGATCATCCGGCGCCACCTGGAGTACTTCGCGCATGGCCTTCCACGCACTGCGCGCCGGTACCGGCAGTACCGCCAGGCTGATCAATGCCAGCACGATCGAATCCAGGTACGGCACCCAGTGGTGCCACTCACCGCCATGCAGGACCAGTGCCAGTACGAAGGCCAGCACTACCGCCAGGCTCATCAAGCCACCCAGCAGCCAGCCCCGTACATCCAGCCACAACAGCGCCGAGCGCAGGCGCCGCGCCCGCTGGGCGACGAACGCCGCCATCGCCAGGTTGCTGGCACTCAGCAGCGCCGCCCACCACAGCGCGGGCCCGAATTTCACCTCGTGTCCGCCCGTGGTCAAACCGATCACCGCGTTGGCCAGCGCATACACGCAGGCCAGCGACAGGATCACACCGCCCAGCGCCTCGACCATCGGCTCCAGGTGCCAGTAGCCGTACTGGAAGCGCGGGCTCTGTTCCCGCGCCACCAGCCGCAGCACCGACAACGACACCAGGGTCAGGGCAACGTCGACCAGGCTGTACACTCCGTCGAACAGGATGGCCTGCGATCCCACCAGCAGGCCACCGCTGAAGCCGACCACGCTGACCGCGATGGTGAACCCGATCGAGAACTTCAGGATGCGTTGCTCGCGCGCGGTATCCATCGTTCGCCGAAGGGCCGACCGTCGCCGGTCAGGCCTTCAGTACCTCCACCTTGTACGAGGTCACATCGCCGTCGTTCTCGATGATGAGCCCGTGCACGTCCGACTCGAAGCCCGGGAAGCGGGCATTCTGCTCACGGGCGATGCGCAGCGACTGGATGATCGGCTCATCGCTGTCGCCAAAGCGCTCGCCCGGCATGATGGTCGGAATGCCCGGCGGGTACGGCACCAGCATGGTCGCGGCGATGCGACCACTGACCTGCTCGATGTCGACCCGCTCGATCTCGCCCTTCACCAGGTGGTTGTAGGCATCGGCCGGGGTCATCACCGGGGTTGGCAGATCCACGTACATCTCGCGCATCACCTTGGCCACCGCGAACTCCTGGTTGAACGCATGCAGCGCGTCGCACAGGTCACGCAGGCCCCAACCGGCGTAGGCATTCGGGTAGTCGGCGGCCAGCGTCGGCAGTGCCTGGCTGAGCGGCGCGTTGCGGTCGTACAGTTCCTTGAACGCCATCAGTTCGGTGACCAGGGTGCTCCACTTGCCCTTGGTGATGCCCATCGAGAACAGGAACAGCACCGAGTACAGGTTGGTCTTCTCCACGGTGATGCCGCGGCCCCACAGGAACTTGCTCAGCACCGCCGCCGGAATGCCCAGCTTGCCCATGCTGCCGTCCATCGCCAGGCCCGGGGTCAGCAGGGTCACCTTGATCGGGTCGATCAGAACATAGTCATCCACCAGGTTCTCGAAGCCGTGCCAGTGCGCATCCGGCTGCAGGTACCACTCCTCGCGCTTGGCCACCATCGGTGCCGGCGTATCGCCCTTGTCCAGACTGCGCTCGACCTGGGTCGGTTGCCACACGCTGAACCACCAGTCGTCGCGGCCGAGATCATCGCGGACATGCAGCATCGCGCGGCGGAACGCGATCGCCTCGTCATGCATTTCCTGCACCAGCGAACGGCCGGCGTCGCCTTCCATCATCTTCGAGGCCACATCACAGGCCGCGATCACTCCGTAATGCGGGCTGGTCGAGGTGTGCATCATGAACGACTCGTTGAAGCGCTCGGCATCCAGATTGCGCTGCGCCGAGTTACGCACGTGGATCATCGAGGCCTGCGAGAACGCGGCCAGCAGCTTGTGCGTGGAATGCGTGGTGAAGATGATCGCATCCTGCTCGCGCGGCTTGCCCTTGGCCATGCCGTAGTGGTTCTCGTAGAACGGATGGAACGCAGCGTAAGCGTACCAGGCTTCGTCGAAATGCAGGAAGTCCACCGCGCTGCCGATCTCGTCGGCGATCTTCTCGGCGTTGTAGCACAGGCCATCGTAGGTGGAGTTGGTCACCACTGCGATGCGCGGCTTGGAGCCGGCCTTGTAGGCCTTGCTGGCCAGCGGGTTGGCGGCGATACGCTGCTGCAGCGACTCGGGCGTGAACTGGTCCAGGCTGATCGGGCCGATGATGCCATGCGCGTTGCGGCTGGGGGTGAAATACACCGGCACCGCGCCGGTCATGATCAGCGCGTGCAGCAGCGACTTGTGGCAGTTGCGGTCGACGAACACCACGTCGCCGCGGGCCACCGTGCCGTGCCAGACGATCTTGTTGGCGGTGGAAGTGCCGTTGGTGACGAAGAAGGTATGGTCGGCACCGAAGTTGCGTGCGGCCTCGTTCTCGGCGTCCTTGATCGGACCAGTATGGTCAAGCAGCGAACCCAGTTCCGGCACCGAGATCGACAGATCGCTTCGCAGCGTGTTCTCGCCATAGAACTGATGGAACGCGCGGCCGACCGGCGATTTGGTGAACGCCACGCCGCCCGCATGGCCAGGCGTATGCCAGGAATAGTTCGACTCGGCCGCGTGATGGATCAGCGCCTTGAAGAACGGCGGCAGCAGGTTCTTCATGTAGTCTTCGGCCGCGCGCATCACCTGCCGCGAGATGAAGCTCTTGGTGTCTTCGAACAGGAAGATGAAGCCGTGAATGTACTTGAGCAGCTTGCTCGGCACCTTCTCGATGGTGCGGCGCTCGCCGTACAGGAACACCGGTAGGTTGGCGCGGCGCGCGCTCTGCTCGCGCAGGAAGGCGGTCAGGCGCTGGAACTCGCCATCCACCTCTTCGCTGCCATCGATCGAGATCAGCACCGCCGACGCCGCCACGTAGGTGCGGGCACCGGCACGGGCATCATCCAGGTTCAGGCCGCACAGCACGCGCTGGTCGTTGCTGCGCAGCTCTTCCACCAGGGCGCGGATCAGGATGCCGCCGATGCGCGGCGACTCGTAGTCGTTGTCGATGACAATGACCGGGTAGTCCAGGGACTTGAAGTACACGTTGATTCTCCTTGTCTAACTCAGGAACGCTGGCCGCCGGCGCTGATCGCCGAGGCCTCGCGGGCGCGCTGCCGCTGCTGGCGGCGCTCCTCGCTGAAGAAGGGATAGAACACGGTGATGAACAGCACGAACAGGAACGCGTACTGCACGATGGTTCCCGACGAGCCGTAGATCGCCCACAGGCAGTAAACGACGGTCAGGCTGGTCAGGGTCCAGAACGCACCGGTGTGGACCAGGGTGTGCGAGCGCTCGACCACGAAGTAGCAGGCCACGCACGAGTAGATGTAGGGCAGCAGGGTCAGCACCACCGCCGCCGATGTGATCACGTCGAACTGTGCCGACGCGGTTTCCGAGGTGGAGGTGACCAGCACCGCCAGGGTCATCAGCACGGCCACGATCAGCACACCCTTGACCGGCACGTCGTCCTTGTTGGTCTTGCTGAAGATGCTCGGGAACAGGCCGTCATCGGAGGCCGCCTTGGCGCTCTGCGCGGTCAGCAGGATCCAGCCGCCCAGCGAACCGGCAGCGCCGATGAAGGCACACAGGCTGACCAGCGCACCGCCCCAGCCACCGACGGCCTTGGCCGCAGCCAGTGCGAACGGCGCATCGGAGGTCTGCAGTTCGCCATTGGGCACCATGCCCATGATCACCGAGGAGCTGGCGATATAGGCGATGGCAGCCAGGAACACGCCGGCCAGGGTGGCACGGGCCACGTTCTTTTCGGGGTTCTCGACCACACCAGCGGTGACCGAGGCCGACTCGACGCCAATGAAGGCCCACAGCGTCAGCGCCGCGGCGCTGGAGATCGCGCCGAAGTTCGATTCGCCGGACACGTTGTAGGCGCCCTTGAAAATGTCGGCATCGAAGAAGAACCAGCCGAAGATGGCGATGCCCAGGATCGGCACCAGCGCAAAACTGGTGGTGACGGTCTGCACCCGGCTGACGAACGCCGGACCGATCACGTTGGCGAAACTCAGCGCCCATACCAGGATCAGCACCGCGATGCAGCGCACCAGCGGCTCGGACAGGATCGGGAAGAAGTAGCTGAAATAGCCCACCGCGGCGATCGGAATGGCGACGTTGCCGATCCAATTGGCGAACCAGTAGATGGTGTTGGTCTGGAAGCCCATGTACGGCCCGAACCAGTCGCGCGCATAGGCGTACGGGCCGCCCGCCTTCGGTGCCAGCTTGCCCAGCTTGGCGAACACGAAGGCCAGCAACAGCGCACCGGCGGTGGTGATCAACCAGCCCCAGATCGAGGCGGTACCGATCTTGGCCAAGCTCGATGGCAACAGGAACACGCCTGAGCCCATCATGTTGCCGGCGACGAGGAAGGTGGCTCCGACCACCCCGATTTTCTTTGCTTCTGCCATGACGATCTCCGGTACTGACATGAGCCCGGCAGCACCGGGCGTGGGGACGGTTGCGCTGGCGTACGACCGCTGGCGCCTATTTGATGAAGTTGTATTGCAGGCTGCCCTGCACCCGGACCGTGTCGCCGCGCGCGCCGCCCTGCTGTTCCAGGCGGCCGTACAGCACCTCCATGCCCATCGTCCACGACGGCGCGGGGCTCCAGATCAGGTTGAATACGCCGTACCGGCTCTGCCGGAAGGCATCGGCCGCCAGTGCGGCGTTCCGCTCCAGGGTCAGCTGGCCGAAGATCAGGTTCGATCGCCACAACTCGGACCAGTAGTGGGTATAGCCGACGAAGCCGCCGTGCAGGTCCAACGCGTCGAGGCGGCCATCGGCACCGACCACCGCGTCCAGCCCGGAGCCGGTCAGGTCGGCGGTATAGCGGCTGAGGCCGCGTCCTCCCAGCGCACCGAACAGCAGCAGGTCGCGCTCGCCCACCGAGGCCGAGCCACTCAGCTGCAGGCCGCCGGCCATTCGCCGGTCGCGCTCGCCATCGCCGTCATAGGCCAGGCTGCGCGCCACCGCGCCCACCTGCAGGTGGCCCCAGTCGCGCTCCATGCGCGCGGTCACGGTTACGTCCGGCAGACGGTTCACCGCAGCCCGCTCATCACTGGCACCGGCAAGTTCAGTCTTCGGGTCTTCGGCCGCCACGGTCAGCGTGTTGCCCTTGCCCATCGTGAAGCTGTGGTGGATGCCGGCCACCAGCAGATAGCCGGCGCCGCCCGGCCCGGCGAAGTCCAGCGTGTCGGGCAGGCTGTCCGGGTCCATGAAGCTGGAGTAGCCATAGCCGGCATAGGTATTGCCGAGCTGTCCATACGCATGCCGCAGGCGGAACTCGTAGCCATCGCTGCTGCCGAAGAAGTCGTTCTCCAGATAGAAGCGCAGGTTGCCGTGCGTGGTTGGACGCCGCGCCTCGAAGCTGAAGCGGGTCTGCTTGGCGTGGATGTTGAAGTTGGAGACATCGCGGTGGCTGCCGCCCACCGGCATCGACGAAGGAATGAACTGATCCTCGTCGCCGGCCGCGCGCGAATCTGCGATGGCATCCAGCTTGGCGTAACCGCCGATGCGGATCACCGTATCAGTGCCGGGTATGGCAAAGAACCCCTTCAGATCCGGATCGGTCGGGCCCGCCGCACTGTCCGGTCGCGATGCCGCAGTGGACGGATCAGCGACCGAATCGCGCTGCGGCAGTACCGGCTGCGCCACACCCGGCACCTGGGTGCGATGGATCACGTCGGAAGGGGCGGCAGAGGCCATCGGCGCCATTGCAGGCGCGGCTGTTGCCTGCACAGGCGCAGCATCACGCTGCTCAAGCCGGTCCAGCCGTTGCTGCATGCGTTCCAGCGCCTGGCGCATGGCGGCCATCTCGCTCCGCAATGCCTGCGCATCCTCTGCATCACCCTGTTGAGCGTACGCCGGCGTGATCGCCAGTGCCCCCAGGCATGCCAGACTCAGTACGGCCAAACGCATTGCATCCTCCCCTGACGAACACTCGCATCACGGTTCCGGAGCGCATTCATGCGCCGCCCTGGCTTCGCGTTGCCGTTGCTGGAAATGCGGGTACTGCGTCGACGACATCGGCCAGCCTGCGCACGGCAGGCAACAGGACGATGACACTGCCCCGCCTGCACCCATGTCGACTCCATCAAGGCCGCGCTGCCAGAGAGGTGGCGACCGCAGCGGTCTGGGTAACAAGCACAGAGTGAGAGTGTCGTGAATGGCTGTGCCGGCCGACCCTGATCAGGGCGTGGCGAGCGCGGCATCCATCGCGCATTGACGCTGTATTCCATGCGTCAAAGGCTAGTCCGTTTGTCGCTTTTGGCCTTGATTGGAATCAAGGCACGATGCTTGATCTCAGTCACGATTCAGACGTGACGACGAACAGACAATGCGCAAGCGGTTGTGTTCGCCTGGGGCAGGAACGCAACAGGCCCGCATGTCACCATGCGGGCCTGTGGTCTACATCATCATGCAGGCGTGGATCAGCGCGGACCAAGCACCGTCTGCAGGTCGTCGCCCTGCGGCAATCCGGCCCGGCGCTGCACCTGGCCCTGTGCATCCTGGAACAGGATGCCCGGGGTGCCCTGGAACCCCATTTCCAGCATCAACACCTGGTTGGCGTCGAGCTTGCCGGCTATCTCGCGGCTGATGTTCGGCAGCGCTTTGATACCGCCACGGTCGAACTGGTGTTCGTTCTCCAGCAGCGCCGCGCTCGGATCACGTGCGGAGAGGATGGCTGCGGCCTTGGCCGGACTGTCCTCGCGGATCACACCCACCATGATGTGGCGCAGCTGTACCTTGCCGGCGTCGACCCACGGACGGGCCGCCTCCCAGAACTTGTGGCAATACGGACAGTTGGCATCGCTGAAGGTATAGACCACGCGGGGCGCGTCGGCCTTGCCATCACGTACCCAGGCGCTGGCTTCGAGCTTGGTCCACATTTTGACCGACATCGGTGCGGCAACCAGCTTCTCGACCGCTTCGGCAGCCACATCATTACCTTCGGCATCGAACAGGCTGCCCACCAGTACGTGCTTGCCATCGGCCGTGACATAGGCCGCTGCAGGCTGCTGCCCTCCCACCACGCCAGCAAAACCGCGCAGGCCGTCCGGCGCATCGAACTCGGCAACGACCTCGAAGCCGTGCTTCTCGATGCCCTTCAGCACCGCTGGACGGTCGCCCTTGGCGGCAGATGCCGGAGCAGTCGTCGCCGACGCCGTAGCGGCCTTGCCCGGCGGCGTCTGTGCCTGGCTGCAGGCGGCCAATGCCAGCATGACCGGCAGCAGGAGCACCGCCGGGGCGGTGCGCAGGGAAATCGACAACATGGGAACTCCGTAGTGAGATGCCTGCGCAGGCTACCGCAGCCGGCGCAGTTTGTGTTCAAGGCCGGCCGCAGTCAGTTCGCCCAGGTGCAGTTCACGCAGGCGCCCATCGGCGTCGAAAAAGAGCGTGGAAGGATATTCCTGAACGCCGAGCACGGTGGAAGCAGCAGCGTCATCATCCAGCAGCACGTTGCCCAGCATCAGTCGTTCGCCGGCCAGGAAACCCTGGACCTCATCCAGGGTTTCGCCCTGGTTGAGGAATACGAACTGCACGTCATCATGTGCCTGTTGTGCCGTCGCCAGCACCGGCATCTCACGGCGGCAGGGCCCGCACCATGTGGCCCACAGATTCAGCACCAGCGGCTTGCCGCGGAATTGCTGCAGATCGATACGATCGCCTTGAAGGTCCGCCACCTGCAGCGCCGGCAACGGCATCTGCCGCTCCTGCCATGCCGACAGCAACTGGCCACCAGCGACCCAGAACAACGCACCCACCAGTGCGCTCGTCAGCACCGGTGCACGCAACTGACGCCACGGCCGCAGACGCCATAATCCCCACGACAGCCCGGCCACCAGCACCACCATCAGGTGATAGCCACCATCGGTGACCTGCAGAATGCTCCAGGGCTCCGAACGATAGAGCGCGAAATTCAGCACAACAAAACTGACACGACCACACAGCAGGCCGATCAGCAGCATGTCCAGCACCATGCCTGCTGCCGACGGCAGCGGCATTCCCACTGCCCTGCGCGGCCAAAGACGGGCAACGATCATGGCCAGCAACGTGCACATCAGGATCAACACCACCGGCATCGGTACCGGTCCAACACTCGACATCAGCCCACCTGTTCAAGTTCCACTGCCTGCATGGTCAAAGCGTCACGCCCAGGTTGCAAGCGCTCGCCCGCCCCCATGGTCAGGCCGCACTCCGCCCCAACTGCATTCCGGGGGACGCCTGCAGGCCGCGCAGACTTCCGGCCACCGACGGCATCAACGGTCGCTCCCGTCGCTTGCAGTTGACGTGGCGGCGATAGTTGGCCGGTGTCATGCCCACGATGCGGAGGAACAGACGCCGGAACGCGCTCTGATCAGCGTAGCCCCCCCCCCAGGCCACCTCCTCGATGCCTGCGCCCTGCTGCAGCAGGGTCTGCGCCTTGGCAATGCGCAGCCGTTGGCAGTATTCGATCGGCCGCAGACCGGTCGCCCGGAGGAAGCGCCGCTGCAGGGTGCGCGGTTCCAATCCGGAAACCTCGCAGATTGCGGCCAGAGTGGCTCCTCGTGCCGCAGTGGTATGCAGCCAGCGCTGGGCCTTCAGTACATCGCGGTCACCGTGGGCGAAGTTGGCACTGAAACGCTCAAGATCCTGCTGGATTCCTGCGGGCACGACGATCCCGAGCTGTTGCGCGACCGCGCTCGCCACGCCCTGCCCGTGCAGCCGGTACAGCAAACGCAGCCCGAGGAAACGCCAGGCCTGCGATCCGCCAACCGTCAGCAGATCGCCATCGTCGACCAGCGCCCGCTCACTGGGCACCCAGCTCACCGCCTGCGCCTGCAGCCCAGGATGTCGCCCCAGATCGGGGCCGCTGACCGTTCTTCCGGCCAGCAGTCCCGCACGGGCCAGTACACCGACCCCGTCGCTGGCAGCAGCCAGCAGGCTGCCCCCGTCGTAATGGGCCCGCAACCAGTCCAGCAGGACCTCTTCGGCGCGCAGACAGGCTCCGGGGCTGATCTGGCCGGGAACCGCGATCACCGCGAGAATGGCGGCGTCGAGCATTTCAGCACCCGCGATGCGGTGTACACCGGTCTGGCTGGCGGGAACGATCCAGCGGGTGACAAGCACACGCTTGAAGGGTCGGCGCTGCTGTTGGGCCAGGCGGTTGGCGACGTGGGCCATTTCGGCCAGCACAGAGGCGGCGGAGGGGTCCCCTCCCGGATATTCGACCACCGCAACCTCTACGAATGCTTCGTTCCTGACTCCCTCCACAGACCACCTCCTCGGTTCGTTGCAGGCCATCGAACGGCCGGTTCAGGCGAAGGGTAGGAACAGGCCCATCTGCGGGGCTATGAAGAAAGTTGCAAAGTGGGCTGAATGCGCGCACCGAGCTGAAGCCTTGACTCTCGACCAGACTCCAGGCTTCACAATGGCCGGCAGGATCCGCAGGAAAGCTGCCATGAACATTGGACAACTGACCCGTCAGGCGGGCGTGCCGATCGATACGGTCCGCTATTACGAACGGCAGCAGCTGCTGCCGACGGCGGCGCGCTCGGCCGGGGGTTACCGCATCTTCGGCGAGCCGGATCTGCGCCGGCTGCGCTTCATCCGCCGCGCCAAGGCACTGGGCTTCAGCCTGGAGGAAATCGGAGAACTGCTCGCGCTCAGTGATCACCACCAGCAGGACATGGGCAGCGTGCGTGACACCGCGCAGGCCCGCCTGCAGGACATCGCACAACGGATGGCCGAACTGCAGCGCATGCACATCGCGCTGTCGCAGCTGGTCGACGCCTGCCCCGGCCATGGCGCGCTGGACCAGTGCCCGATCCTGGCCGCTCTGACCGACGACACCACGGCCGCAGGCGACTGACATCGGCTTCGCAACACGCGTGAAGAAAAGTGCAACAAATGCTTGCCAACCCCCTGGGGCAAGGCTATTATTTCGCTCCTCAGCGACGTGGGGCCATAGCTCAGCTGGGAGAGCGCCTGCATGGCATGCAGGAGGTCAGCGGTTCGATCCCGCTTGGCTCCACCAATCTTTCGGCATTAGGCCGTCGAAAGGTCGCTAAAGAACATTGATGAGAATTGCGTCCCCATCGTCTAGAGGCCTAGGACATCACCCTTTCACGGTGGCGACCGGGGTTCGAATCCCCGTGGGGACGCCACTCATCACGAACAACGAGGACCCGGCCGATAACCGGGTCTTTTTTGTTCACCGCCTACCGGTATTCAGGGTGTGGCGTTGCGGTTCCCCTGCCCTCGTGGCTGCGGTTGAACCGGAACGAAAAAAGTTCAAAAAAGACTTCCACAAACGTGAACACGCAGGTATGATAGGCGGCTCGGTAACACGGGGCCATAGCTCAGCTGGGAGAGCGCCTGCATGGCATGCAGGAGGTCAGCGGTTCGATCCCGCTTGGCTCCACCACTTTCGACATTAGGCCGTCGAAGGTTCTACAACTTGAAGTTTTTCATGCGTCCCCATCGTCTAGAGGCCTAGGACATCACCCTTTCACGGTGGCGACCGGGGTTCGAATCCCCGTGGGGACGCCAGTTTCAAAACGGACTCTGCTCCCGGCAGATCATCCGGAGTTTCATGGGGCCATAGCTCAGCTGGGAGAGCGCCTGCATGGCATGCAGGAGGTCAGCGGTTCGATCCCGCTTGGCTCCACCACTTCGACATTAGGCCGTCGAAGGATCTACAACTTGAAGTTTTCGTGCGTCCCCATCGTCTAGAGGCCTAGGACATCACCCTTTCACGGTGGCGACCGGGGTTCGAATCCCCGTGGGGACGCCAATTCTTGAAAACCCTGGCTTCGGCCGGGGTTTTTCTTTGCCTGAGATTCCCGTGAAAGCCCTGTCCACGCATGGCGTGGATCTTATCTCTTGCCAATCTGGCACCTTGGGTGCCGAGAGCCCGGCGTGGGCGACCGTGTGGATCCAGGTCTTGCGACCGAGAAGTAGCTTGGGTCCCCACGCCGGATTCTCCCTGAACCGCCCGAACAGTT
>NZ_JCAFRY010000014.1:0-112628 GCF_059368675.1 Stenotrophomonas sp. YJH_SMC_120 | reverse complement strand
GCTGGCCTGAAGGCCAAGGGCAAAGCGAGCAAGGTGGCGCTCGTGGCGGTCATGCGCAAAATGCTGGTGATCCTCAACGCCCGTAAGCGAGACGCCGAGGTGGCCCTCGGCTGCCCCTGACAAGACAGTTGCTACTGGGCCTTTTCCACGTACTTGGCGAACACGTCGTCGATCTGCGTGTCCTTCACCTTCTTGCCGGCCTGGATCGCTTCGGCCTGGGTGAACAGCGGAATGATCATCGCCATGCCGTCGATCCTGGTCTTCAGGTGCACGCCCGGGGCCTGGGTCAGGAAACCGTCCCAGCGCTGGCGCACCTTGGCCCAGTAACCGGCGGTGGCCTTCCAGTAGTTGCGCGCCGGGGTGAAGTCGACCTCGGTGGTCTTCACGTAGTCGTTGAAGCCGAACTCGCGTGCGATCTCCACCTGGCTGCCATCGGCGTTGCGCTGCACCTTGGTGTTGAACTGTTCGTGGGTCCAGCCATTGGGCGTGAGCGTGTGGCGGTTGACCACGGCCAGCGCGTTGTAGTCGCTGCGTTTGGTGTACTCACGGCGCGGCAGCGGGCGCCAGCTCAGATCGCTGGTCCAGCTCGGCACGTTGTTGGTGTAGGTCCAGGTGCCGGTGCCGCAGTAGCGCGGTGCGTCGCTCACTTCGTACACGCACTGGGTCCAGGCGCCCTGGTTCACCGCCGACGGAATACTGCGCACCTTCCAGGTCTGGTCGGCGCTGAACTCGAAACGGTTCGGTGCTTCGTACACCCAGTCCTGGCGCCAGTGCTTGGTGATGTGGCCGCTCTTTTCATCCAGCAGCAGGTGCTGCAGCACGATGCGCTTCGGCGTGTCCTCGACCACGATGACCACTTCGCTGCCGCCGCTGCGCATCGCCGGTGCACGCTCGTAGCCCGGCTTCAGCAGCACGGTCTCGTCGAAGGCGAAGTCCACGGTGTACTCACCCTGCATGGCGAGGATGCTGTCGTGGTCGCGGGCGATATCGGAGGGCTGCGCGCTGGCCACGCCGCTGGCGGCGAGCAGCAGCATGGCGCTGGCTGTCTGGAGCTTCATCGGGGTCTTCCTTCGGGGTTGCAGATTCATTGAGGGGCCATCCGTGGCCAACGGGCGTTCCATCAGGAGAGGGTCACAGGCGGATCAGCGGCAGGTCGCCGGGAATCCGGGGAGCCGGACGCCGGGCGGCGTCGGCACAGCAGCAGTCGTCGATCGCCAGCTCGCCTTCAGCACCTTCCAGGCGTGCAATACGTCGCGCGGCGGTCGCGCCCAGCGACGACAGCGTCGACAGGCTGGCCGCCAGCGTGCGGCCGTCGTCGGCGGCATGCAGGCGCAGCGCACACAGCCGCCAGCGCTGGCCACCGAGATGGCCGGCCAGGCGCCGCCACAGGCGTTCGCCAACGCTCGCCTCGCTGTCGTGTTCCGGTCCCGGCGGCAGCGCCGCGACCAGACGGTCCCAGGCCAGGAAATCGCTGTCGGGCAGCAGGTACAGGCGCCACACGCAGCGGCGGCGGCCATCAAGGAAGCACAGGCTTTCGCGCAGGCCCTCGCTGTCCACGCCCTGGCAGGCGTGTACGCGTACGGCCTGGCGCCAGCCGCCCAGCTCGTTGCCGTCGGCGTGGTACAGGCACAACACGGTGCCGAGCGTGGCCAGCTGTGCCGGGGTCGGCCAGGCCGCGCTGTTCGGCGCGGCGATGGAGTCATTCCTGCGTGCGGACAGTGCTCGGCTCATGAGGTCACCAGGAAACGGCAAGGCTGGCGGAGAAGGTGCGGCCCGGGCTGCTGAAACGATCGCTCAGTGCGCGATCGGTGATCAGGCTCGGGGTGATCGACGACCATTCGATGTAGCGCTTGTCGGCCAGGTTGAACACGCCGACATTGAAGGTGGCACCCGGCGCGAAGTTCCAGTGCGCCATCAGGTCCAGCACGCCGTAGCCGGCCGGCTGGTAGACGAACGGCGCCGGTGCGTTCGGATTGGTCTGCGCCGCAGGCGGCGGCAGGCGCTTCTTGCGCTGCACGAAGGTACCGGCCAGTTCGACGCCCCAGGTATCGGTGTCGTACATCAGTCCCAGCGTGCCACGCAGCGGATCGACCGAGGCCAGCGGTTCGTCATCGGTCCGGTTGTCACCACGCGACCATGCCAACGCACTGCGCAGCGCCCAGCCCTTCAGCGCCGGGCTGAGTTCGCCGAACTCGATGCCGGCCTTCATTTCCGCGCCATAGATGCGCGCGTCGGCGATGTTCTGCGACTGGAACACGGTCAAACCCTGTGCGTTGCGACCGGTATCGACGTTGGACTGGATGAAATCCTTGTAGTCGTTGTAGTAGCCGCTGACGCTGACGTACGCCGCCGGCGCGATGAAGCGCAGACCCAGTTCGTAACCGTCGCTGGTTTCCGGCTTCAGATCCGGGTTGGCGATGGCGGTATAGCGGAAGGCGACGTTGGTCAGGCCGATGTTGACGTCGTTGTACGGCGGCGAACGGAAGCCACGCGCATAACCGGCGAACAGCGACCATTCGTCGGTGAAGCGCCAGACCATGCCCAGCTTCGGCGACACGCTGGTCTTCTTCAGCTGCGCCACGGCCGTGGTCGGGTTGTCTTCGGCAAAGATACCGTCCACTTCCGGCTTCAGCTCGTAGCGGTCCACGCGCACGCCCGGCACCAGCGACAGCCTGCCATCGGCAAAGCGCATCTCATCCTGTGCATACAGGCCCAGCTCGGTGGTCTTGCTGATCGGGAAGTCACGCACCGGGAAGGTGTCCGGCAGCACCGCGTTGCTGACCACGCCAGCCTTGCTGACCTGATAGCCGTCGCGCTTCTGGCGGATCTCGGTACGGGTGCCTTCGAAACCGTAGGTCAATGCGTGCTCGACGCTGCCGGTGGTGAACGCCTTGTTGAACTGCGCCTGCAGGCCATAGGCATGCTGGTCGAAGGAGAACACGCGGTGGCGGCGGGTGCCGTCGGTGCGGGTCTCGTCGGTCTGCTGCCGGGTTTCGCTGTTCTGCGCGTACACCTGCCAATGCAGGCTGTCGGCGAACGGCTGGTCCAGCGCATCCATCTCGTGGGCGAAGGACACGCGGTTGCGCTTCTGGGTGTCGTGGGACGTCATGCCAGTGGCCGCAGCCATCGCGCCGGGGCGCGGTGCAACGCTGGCGATCGCCGACAGCACATTGGTATCGGTGGTGTCTTCGTTGCCTTCCACGGTCAGGCGGAAGCGCTGGTCCTCGCTGGGTGCATAGACCAGCTTGCTGAGCATGCTGCGGCCGTCGCGATCCTGCGGATTGGCCGCGGTGCGGGTGTCGTTGTCGCTGCGTACCGTGCCCTTGTTGTCCGTTTCCTGGCCCTGATGGTGGTTGACGTTGACCAGGCCGCTCCAGTGGTCGCCACCAAAGGCGGCCGTGGCACCGCCGAGCAGGCCCTTCCACTCACCGTCGTAGCCGAACTTCAGGCCGAAGTAGCTGTTCTTGCCGTCCTTGAGGTAGTCGGCCGGGTCCTTGGTCACGAACGCGACCACGCCACCGAGTGCATCGGAGCCGTACAGCGAGCTGGCCGGGCCACGCACGATCTCGACGCGCTTGAGCGTATCGAGGTCGGTGAAGTTGCGGTTGGAACTGGCGAACGAACCGATGTCGAACCGGGTCGGCATGACGATGCCGTCGGTCTGGATGCGCACGCGGTTGCCGTCCAGGCCACGGATGCGGAAACCATCCAGGCCGAAGCGGGTCGCGCTGCGGGTGACCGACAGGCCCGGCTCGTAGCGCACCAGATCCTTGATGTCCTGCACCAGGTGCCGGTCCATCTGCTCACGGTCGATGACATCCACCGTGGCCGCCACGTCGCTCACCGCCCGCTCGGTGCGGGTGGCGGTGACCTGCACCCGATCGAATTCGCGCGCATCGGGGGCAGCAGTGGCAGCAGCGTGGGCGGACAGCGGCAGCGCCATCCAGACAGCAAGGCAAAGGGCGGTATGGCGGGTCATCGGGTTCGTTCGGTCAGGCAGGGGAACCCCCGGTTACCGGCACACCCGGAAGGTGCACGCGGTAGACCGAGGGGGAGAGAGCGGGAGCGGACGGGTCGCCCACCCTGTCGGCGCTGCCGGCAGGAGGGAGGGAGGCGGGCGACCAGACCGCGATTACTTGGTCAGGATCAGCTTGTCGTTGCTGGTGTGCCGCAGGCGATAGAAGCGGTCGCCGTGCTGGATCAGGATTTCACGACGGCCCTTGAGCAGGGCCTCGCTGTCGATGACCTCTTCCGGCGGAACGACGCGGACCGGTCGATCGCGGAGGGTCAGCGTTTCGGGGCGCAGCAGTACAGGTTGAGCATTCATGAGCATCTGGACTCGTGCGAGGGACGAGTTAAATGATAATGATTCTCAGTTGACAATCAACAACCATTCTCAATTTCATTGATGGGATTAATGATCGAGTTCCGTAATTCGATAGATCGCATCAATTAAATGGCGACGCAGGTGTGTAGAGTCGACTGTTGGTCGACTGCTGTTGCTCGAAGCAGTCGGTTATTCGAAGCAGTCGACTGACAGGCGACTCTACCGTTCCCGTTCGCGTTCCCGTCCCGTTCCCTCGGCCGAACCGGCCCGAGCGAGGCCCCCGAGGCCCGGTCGGCCCCGGGGTTCAGGCGAAGACGGCTTCGACCTGCGCCCAGCCGGCCGCGTCGACCTGCTCCAGCACGTCCAGGGCCTGCAGGTTCTGCAGCAGCTGGCTGACCCGGCTGGCGCCGAGGATCACGCTGGAAACGTTCGGGTTGCGCAGGCACCAGGCGATGGCCAGCGTGGCCGGGGCGTGGCCCAGCGCGCGTGCCACCTCGCTGAAGCGCCGCACCTGTCCCAGGCGGGCCCCGGCGTCGGCCCCCAGCACCAGGTCCTGCAACCACTCCATGCCTTCCCGCCCCAGCCGTGCATCGGCCGGAATGCCCTGGTCGTACTTGCCGGTGAGCAGGCCCGACGCCAGCGGCGAGAAGATGGTGGTACCCAGGCCGGCACCGGCATACAGCGGCGCGTACTCGACCTCGACCCGCTCGCGGTGCAGCAGGTTGTACTGCGGCTGCTCCATCGACGGGCCCTGCAGGTTGCGCGCCTCGGCGATGTCCAGCGCCTGCTGGATCTGCACCGCCGACCACTCCGAGGTGCCCCAGTAAAGGATCTTGCCCTGCCGCACCAGGGTGTCCATGGCGTGCACGGTCTCGGCGATCGGCGCGTCCGGATCCGGCCGGTGGCAGTAGTAAAGGTCCAGGTAGTCCACCCGCAGGCGCTTGAGTGCAGCGTGGCAAGCGTCGGTCACGTGCTTGCGCGACAGCCCGCGCTGGGTCGGCCGCGGGTCCTTGGCGCTGCCGAAAAACGCCTTGCTGGACACGCAGAAACCGTCGCGCGGCAGGCGCAGGTCGGCGATCACGTCACCCATGACCTGTTCGGCACGGCCGTTGGCATAGCCCTCGGCGTTGTCGAAGAAGTTGACACCATGATCCCAGGCGGCGGCCACCAGGTTGCGGGCCTCATCACGCGGGATCTGGTCACCGAAGGTCACCCAGGCGCCGAAGGAAAGGGCGGAAACCGGCAGGCCGGTGGAGCCCAGGCGACGGTATTGCATGCGAATCTCCTGCTGCGGGCCCGCATCCGGGCCGGGATCGACCCCCATTCTACCTGCCGCCGCCAGCCGCAAGCCCTTGCCGTTGCTGGCCTGATCGGTACCGTTGCCGCGCGCACGCTGCTTTTTCTTGCCCCGGCCCCTGCCCTGCACTAGGCTTCCCGTTTTTCGCGACGCCCCAGGGGAGTCACTCACATGGTCGAAGGTTTGGGCAGGATCGGCTTCGGCCTGTTCGGGTTGGCGGTGCTGATCGGCATCACCTGGTTGTTTTCCAATAACAAGCGTGCGGTTGACTGGAAGCTGGTTGCCACCGGTATCACCCTGCAGATCGCCTTCGCGGCGCTGGTGATCCTGGTGCCGGGCGGGCGCGACGTGTTCGACGCGCTGGGCCACGGCTTCGTCAAGGTGCTGAGCTTCGTCAATGAGGGTTCCGGTTTCATCTTCGGCTCGTTGATGGACACCAAGAACTACGGCTTCATCTTCGCCTTCCAGGTGCTGCCGACCATCATCTTCTTCTCGGCGCTGATGGGCGTGATGTACCACCTGAACATCATGCAGGCGATCGTGCGCGTGATGGCGTGGGCGATCACCAAGGTGATGCGCGTGTCCGGTGCGGAAACCACCAGTGTCTGCGCCAGCGTCTTCATCGGCCAGACCGAGGCGCCGCTGACCGTGCGCCCGTACATCGCCAGGATGACCCAGTCCGAGCTGCTGACCATGATGATCGGCGGCATGGCACACATCGCCGGCGGCGTGCTGGCGGCCTACGTGGGCATGCTTGGCGGCGGCGACCCAGCGCAGCAGGCGTTCTACGCCAAGCACCTGCTGGCCGCCAGCATCATGGCCGCCCCCGCCACCCTGGTCGTGGCCAAGCTGCTGATCCCGGAAACCGGCACCCCGCTGACCCGCGGCACGGTGAAGATGGAAGTCGAAAAGACCTCCAGCAACATCATCGACGCGGCCGCCGCCGGCGCCGGCGACGGCCTGAAGCTGGCGCTGAACATCGGCGCGATGCTGCTGGCCTTCATCGCCCTGATCGCGCTGCTGAACGCCCCGCTGACCTGGATCGGTGAAGTGACCGGCCTGGCTGCGCAGATCGGCAAGCCGACCAACCTCTCGACCATCTTCGGCTACCTGCTGGCCCCGATCGCCTGGGTGATCGGTACGCCGTGGGCCGATGCCACCACCGTCGGTTCGCTGATCGGCCAGAAGGTCGTGATCAACGAGTTCGTGGCCTACACCGAGCTGTCGCAGATCGTGAACGGCCAGGTGGCTGGCGTCAGCCTGTCCAGCGAAGGTCGCCTGATCGCGACCTACGCGCTGTGCGGCTTCGCCAACTTCAGCTCGATCGCGATCCAGATCGGCGGCATCGGTGGCCTGGCCCCGGAACGTCGCCACGACCTGGCCAAGTTCGGCCTGCGCGCGGTGCTGGGCGGTACCATTGCCACCTTCATGACGGCGACCATCGCCGGCGTGCTGACGCACTTCAGTTGAACCCTTGGTTGAGAAAAGATTCCCTATGAGCAGCAGTGTCGTTGTCGTCGGTTCCTTCAATGTCGATCACGTGTGGCGGTGCGAGTCGCTGCCGGCACCGGGCGCGACCATTGCCGGCCGCTACAGCACCGGCCCCGGTGGCAAGGGCTTCAACCAGGCTGTGGCGGCCTGCCGCGCCGGTGCCGAGACGCACTTCGTGTGCGCGCTGGGCGACGACGCCGGTGGCGCCACCGCGCGCGAACTGGCGGCGCAGGATGGTTTCGGCCTCATCGCCGAAGCCAGCAGCGAACCGACCGGCACCGCCGGCATCTACGTCGATGCCCGTGGCCGCAACACCATCGTGATCGGCCCGGGTGCCAACGCTGCGCTGAGCACCGACTTCCTGCAACAGCAGCAGGCCCTGCTGACCGGCGCCAGGGTGGTTCTGGTGCAGCTGGAATCGCCGGTGCAGACCATCGAAGCGGCACTGGCCACGGCCCGCGAGGCCGGCGTCACCACCGTGCTCAACACCGCACCGGCCGATGCCCCCTCCACCATCGGCCTGCTCAAGCTGGCCGACGTGATCACCCCGAACGAGACCGAGTTCGCCGCCCTGCTCGGCCGTCATGTCGGTGAGCGCGTGGATGCAAACGACGTCGCCGCGCTGGATGGCGCCAGCTTGCACGCGCTGTGCCGCAAGCTGGTCGGCAACGGCACGGTGGTGGTGACCCTGGGTTCGGTGGGCGTGTTCGTGTCGCATGCCGACGAGAACCTGCGCGGCGATACCCAGCCGTACTACCGCGTGGGTGCCGAACAGGTGCAGGCCATCGACACCACCGGCGCCGGCGACGCCTTCAACGGTGCGCTGGCCGCGTCGCTGGCGCAGGTGGCCGACGCCCCGTTCGCCCGCCACGTGCGCTTCGCCAACCAGTTCGCCGGTCGCTCGACCGAGAAGGAAGGCGCTGCAGCGGCGATGCCGCGCTTCACCCCGGCCGACGCCGAAGCAAAGTAGATCCGCGCCACGCGTGGATGAAGAAGCCCGGGTGTGCAGACACCCGGGCTTTTCTGTTTGCCTTTCAATGAGGCAGATCCACGCCATGCGTGGTTGAACGGGACCGGGCAAGCCGCCGCAGCAGCAGGCCCGCGACGATTGCCAGCAGCGCCACGGCAGCAGCCACCACGCCCAGCGAGGCAAGCCCGAAGCGTTCGATGGCGCCACCTCCCAGCAGCGCGCCCAGGCCGATTCCGGCGTTGGCCGCGGACACATTCAAGGTTCCCGCCAGCGCCTGCGCCTGCGGCGCCGCACGCATCACCCGCACCTGGCACAGCGGGAACAATGCGGTATGCGCCACACCCCACAGGGTCAGTGCGATCAGCACGAACGTGCCGTGGCCGGCCAGGCCGACACTGGCCAGCATGCCCAGCGCCAGCACCGCGCAGAACACCAGGGTCGCGCCCAGCGGCGCACGATCGACCCAGCGCCCACCCAGTGCATTGCCGATCAACCCGACAGCCCCGAAGCCCATCAGCCACCAGCCCACCTGTGCCGCCGGTACCTGCATCAGCCGCTCCAGCACATCGGCCAGGTAGGTATAGGCAGCAAACATCGCGGTGAACACCAGCACCGACAGCAGCACATCGCCCAGCAACTGCGGCTGGCGCAGTACTCGTGCCTGTTCGCCCAGCGCGCGCCGCGGTCCGGCCACGGTGTCCGGCATCCACAACGCCAGCGCGCCCGCCATCAACAGCGACAGGGCCGCCAACAGCCAGAAGCTGCCGCGCCAACCGAGGGCATCGGCCGCCAACGTACCCAGTGGGATACCGAACAGCATTGCGGCGGTGATACCCAGGTAGACCCGCGCGACCGCACGACCGCCCTGCCCTGCAGGGGCCAGCTGCGCAGCAGTCTCACTGGCGGTGCCCCAGAACACCGGCAGGGCCAGTGCCGGCAGCACCCGCGCCAGCGCCAGCAGCCACGGCTGCGTGGCCATCGCGGCCAGCGCGTTGGAACCCGCGAACAACAGCAGGATGGCCACGAACAGGCGGCGCCGGCCGACGTGTGACAGCAGCGCGGTCAACGGTGGCCCGGCCAGCATCACGATGAACGCGAACAAGGTAACCAGCTGCCCGGCGCGGGCGATGCCCAGGCCAAGGTCGCGCGCCAGCGCCGGCAACAGGCCGACGATCAGGAACTCGGTGGTGACGATGACGAAGGCGGACACCGCCAGCAGGACAACCGAAAGGCGTGCGCGGCCGTTTGCGTGGACAGCGGCCGCGGCGGAATCGAGGGAGGACATGGGCAGGCATCAGAACAGGGGCCGCCAGCCTATTTCCTCCCCGGATTCCGATTGCTGCTATGTTTTCCATCGATTCCGGACAGAAATTCCCCATGCTTCCCACCGAGCGCCTGCGCGGCATCGAGGCCTTCGTCGCCACCGCCGATGCCGGCAGCTTCACTGCCGCCGCTGAACGCCTGCACCTGACCAGTTCGGCAGTGGGCAAGACCATCGCACGGCTGGAGGCACGCCTGGGCGCGCGGTTGTTCGAACGCAGCACGCGCCGCCTTCGCCTGACCGAGGCTGGTGAGGGCTTCTACCGCACCTGCGTGCGGGTGCTGGGCGAGCTGGCCGATGCCGAGTCGGTGCTGGTCTCGCACGCAGACGCGCCCGTGGGCCGCCTGCGGGTGGATGCGCCGGCCACCTTCGGGCGCCTCAAAGTCTGGCCGTTGCTGCTGCAGCTGGCCGCCGAGTTTCCACAGTTGCATCCGCAGGTGACCTTCAGCGACCGCTTCAGCGACCTCGCCGAGGACGGCGTCGACCTCGCCGTACGCATCGGCGGTCCCGAGCCGCTGCCCGCCACGCTGGGCAGCCGCCTGCTCGGTTACGAATGCCTGCGCTTCTGCGCCTCCCCGGCCTATCTGCTTCGGCATGGCCAGCCCCGCTCGGCCGCCGAGCTGGCCGGGCATGACGGTGTGCTGTTCGGACGCGCGGACGGCAGCATCGGGCCGTGGCAGGTGGCCGATGGCAGGCAGCGCAGTACACCGCTGCAGGCCCGCGCGCGCCTGGTGGTTGGCAGCGCCGAGGCCCAGGTGGCGGCGGTCGAGGCCGGCTTCGGCATCGCGCAGCTGGCCACCTGGCTGGTCGATGACGCGCTGGCGCGCGGCAGCCTGGTCTCGATCCTGCCATCGCTGGACTGCCGCGGCCTGCCGCTGCGCCTGCTGTGGCCGCAGGGCCGGCAACGGCTGCCACGCGTGGACGTGGCCCTGGACCGTCTCGGCGCCGGGTTGCAGATCGATCCGCCGCGCTGAGCGAAGCGCCATCGGCGGCGGTCGCATCGAACAGCTGCGACTGCCGGTCGCATTGCCCGCATCCCGCCCCTCACCCACCATCCGCGCAGCGTTTCAGCGTGGGCAGGACATGGACGGATTCCCCTGGTTGCTGGTTGCCGCCGCCGGTAGTGCCATCGCAGCCTTGCTGCATATCGGCTGCATCGCCTTCGGCGCCGCGTGGTACAGGTACTTCGGTGCCGGCCAGCGCGTGGTCCGGCTGGCACGCGCCGGGCATTGGTGGCCGCCGCTGATGACCGCCGGCATCACTGCCGTGCTGGTGGCCTGGACCCTGTATGCGCTGGCAGCCGCGGGCTGGCATTCGCCGCTGCCGGCCAGCCGTCTGGTCCTGTCGGGCATCGCCCTGCTGTTGCTGCTGCGCGCGGCGATGGGCTTCGGGCTGGCCCTGCTCCGGCCCGGCTACAACGGCCGGCGCTTCTGGGTGGTCAGTTCAGTGGTCTGCCTCAGCCTGGGGCTGGCCTTCGCGCTGGGTACCGGCCAGGCCTGGCAGAGCCTGGGGTAGCCGCCCACCATCGCCCGCCCGTGGGGGCGGCGGAAGCAACCGTCAAGCATCTGCTGATGCCGGTACGGCATGAGGTCGGTGCCGATAGGCCTGAACCGGACCGCGCCCGACGCGGCCGTACCGCCGCGCGCGCCCTACAATGGGCGGATGCAGATCGGCCCGTACACCATTGCCCCCAACGTCGTGCTGGCGCCCATGGCCGGCGTCACCGACAAGCCCTTCCGCCTGCTGTGCAAACGGCTGGGCGCGGGTCTGGCCGCCTCGGAAATGACCATCAGTGATCCGCGTTTCTGGAACACGCGCAAGTCGATCCACCGCATGGACCATGACGGCGAACCGGCCCCGATCAGCGTGCAGATCGCCGGCACCGAGCCGCAGCAGCTGGCCGAGGCCGCGCGCTACAACGTCGACCACGGCGCGCAGATCATCGACATCAACATGGGCTGCCCGGCCAAGAAGGTGTGCAACGCCTGGGCCGGTTCGGCACTGATGCGCGACGAGCAACTGGTGGCGCGCATCCTCGAGGCCGTGGTCAACGCGGTGGACGTGCCAGTCACGCTGAAGATCCGCACCGGTTGGGACTGTGACCATCGCAATGGCCCGCTGATCGCACGCATTGCCGAGGACAGCGGCATCGCGGCCCTGGCGGTGCACGGCCGTACCCGCGACCAGCACTACACCGGCCAGGCGGAGTACGCCACGATCGGCGAGATCAAGGCCGCGCTGCGCATTCCGGTGATCGCCAACGGCGATATCGATTCGCCGCAGAAGGCCGCCTACGTCCTGAAGGAAACCGGCGTGGATGCGGTGATGATCGGTCGCTCGGCGCAGGGCCGGCCGTGGATCTTCCGCGAAGTGGCGCACTACCTGGCCACCGGCGAGGAACTGCCACCGCCATCACTGGCGGAAGTGCGCGACATCCTGCTTGGCCACCTGCACGCGCTGCATGCGTTCTATGGCGAGCCGCAGGGCGTGCGCATCGCGCGCAAGCACCTGGGCTGGTATGCCAAGGACCGGCCGGAGAATGCCGCTTTCCGCGCGGTGGTCAACCGTGCCGAGGATCCGACCAGCCAGATCGCATTGACCACCGAATACTTCGACCGCCTGATCGCCGGGGAACCGGCGCTGCCTTCGGCGGCCTGAGCCACCAGCCCCGCGTTTGCGAACAGTCGAGCCAGCTCGACGCTACAAGAGCCCACCATGACCCCGCCGATTTCCTCCCCGACCTATCTGCACGGGTTTTCCGGCACCGAGCAGCAGCGCCTGATGACCCAGGCCCGGCTGCTGGAATCGAGCATCTTCGGCCAGATCGACTACAGCGGCGCGCGGCGCCTGCTGGAAGTCGGCAGCGGCGTGGGCGCACAGACCGAGATCCTGCTGCGCCGCTTCCCCGAGCTGCACGTGACCGGCGTGGACCTGAGCGAAACGCAGCTGGCCACCGCGCGCGAGAACCTGGCGCGCACGCCGTGGTGCAGCGACCGCTACACCCTGCAGCAGGCCGATGCCGGTGAGCTGCCGTTCGAGGCACGCAGCTTCGACGCGGCGTTCCTGTGCTGGGTGCTGGAGCACGTGCCGTCACCCGCACGTGTGCTGAGCGAAGTGCGCCGGGTGCTGGCACCGGGTTCGCCGGTGTACATCACCGAAGTGATGAATGCCTCGTTCCTGCTCGATCCGTATTCGCCGCACATCTGGCGCTACTGGATGGCCTTCAACGATTTCCAGTACGACCACGGGGGCGACCCGTTCGTCGGCGCCAAGCTGGGCAACCTGCTGCTGGCCGGCGGCTTCCGCGACGTGCACACCGAGATCAAGACCATCCACCTGGACAACCGCGAGCCGGCGCGTCGCAAGACGATGATCGCGTTCTGGGAACAGCTGCTGCTGTCGGCCGCCGACCAGCTGCTGCAGGCCGGCTCGGTGGACGAGGAAACCGTGGAAGGCATGCGCCGCGAGTTCCGCCTGGTGCAGAACGACCCGAACGCGGTGTTCTTCTACTCGTTCGTGCAGGGCCGCGCGACGGTGTATTGAGCCAACGCAGCACTGCCGATGGTCCCGCCATCCACGCATGGCGTGGATCTACGGGTGTGCCGCACCAGTCCCGGAGGCTGCAGGCTCGTGCCAGATCCGCTGCCATATCGCCGCCAGCCGGCGCCCGGCATCCGCGCGCGCGGCCGGGCTGCTGTAATCCGTCCGCACCTGCTCGGGTGTGATCGGTCGCCACTGCCCGTCGACCTGCTCGGCCACGGCGAAGTTGAAGGTGTAGTCAGGCTCCAGCCCCATGCGCAGGTCACTCAGGACCAGCCGCCCATCCACCACCTGTGCACGCATGAAGCCACGGTTGAACCACGTCAGCTGCTGCACTGCCGGGATGCTCCCTGCTTCGCGCAACGCCTGCACCTTGGACGCATGGCCTTCGAACTGCATCGGTCCATGGTCGGCCACCAGCGAGCGGTCGCCCACCACGTAGCCGTTCGGCGTCATCGCCACCACGCGCCACAGCAGGGTGTTGAACGGCATCGGCACCGAGAAGCGCGGTGCATCGCCCAGACCCATCGCCGCCAGGCTCTGCTGGGCAGCACGGTCGACCTGGGCCTTTGCGATCAGGCCCCAGCCCAGGTAGGTGCTGCTGACCAGCAACGCCACGCCCAGCACCTTGCCAGCCCAGGGGCGGGCGCGGCCAAACCAGGCCAGCACGCAACCCAGCAGCAGCCACACCGTGTAGCCAAGATCGATGATGAAGACACTGGAACCCATGGTCGGGTGGGGGCGCAGCGGCCACCACAACTGGGTGCCGTAGACGGTGAACGCATCCAGCACGGGATGGGTGACCAGCGCCAGCTGGATCGCCCAGAACCAGCGCACCGGTGACTGCGCGACGCGGCCGTTGCCGAAGCGCCTGAACAACCACCAGATCAGTGCCGCCACCCAGGGCAGCACCAGCAGCGAATGGCTGAAGCTGCGGTGCTCGATCATGTTCGCCACCGGGTCGGCGGCGGTGAAGCCCAACCACAGGGCATCGAGGTCCGGCAGGGTGCCGAGCGCGGCACCGGCCAGCAGGGCCGCGCGGCGATGGCCGGGCGGAGCGATGGCAGCAGCGACGGCGCCGCCGAGCACGATCTGGGTCAGGGAATCCATGGGCCGATGCTAGCGGCTTGCGGGCGCGCCGTCTCACTCCCGGACACCGCGTCTGTAGAGTCGACTGCTGGTCGACTGCTCTCCCATCAGGCTGCGGACACCACGCGCTACACGCGACAGTCGACTCTACGGAACGGGTTACGCCGCCTGCGACAAGCGCGCGCCCGGCAGTTCCACCAGAGTCTGGCCATTGTGGTCCAGCAGGCGCAGCGCGCCATCGTGGTCTTCGGCCAGCGCGGTCAGGCTCTCCACCCAGTCGCCGTCGTTGGCGTAGACCAGGCCATCGCGTTCGATCAACGCAGCGCGATGGATGTGACCACAGACGATGCCATCCAGTCCGCGCCGGCGCACGTCATCCAGCCCGGCCTGCACAAAACGCTCGATGTAGCGTTCGGCGGCACCACTGCGCTTCTTCAGGAATTCCGACAGCGACCAGTAGCGCATGCCCAGCCGGCGCCGCACTGCATTCAAGGCCTGGTTGCCGGTCAGGATGCGGTAGTACAGCCAGTCGCCGAATCTCTCCTGCAGGCCACCGAAGTGGGTCACGCCGTCGTACTCGTCGCCGTGCGCGACCAGCAGGCGACGGCCATCGGCGGTCACGTGGATGGCGCGGCGGCGCACCTGCATCGCTGGCAGCATCAGCCCGCACACCTGGCGCAGCGAGGCATCGTGGTTGCCGGGAATGTAGATGATCTCGGTGCCGGCACGGCGCAGCGCGTGCAGGGCCTGGATGACCTCGCTGTGCGACTGCCGCCAGTTGGCACGGCGATGGGCCATCCACCACAGGTCGATGATGTCGCCGACCAGGTACAGACGCTCACAGCGCAGCTGCGAGAGAAAACGTGCCAGTTCGGTGGCATGGCAATGACGTGAACCCAGGTGCACGTCGGAGACGAACACTGCGCGCCGGTGCGGCGACAGGTTCGCCAGCACGCTCATGCCGGCGTCCCCGCATCGCGCAGGTAGCGTTTGCGCTTGTTCGGCCGGATCGCGCACAGGTCCACTTCGATCAGGCCGTCGATCGAATCGCTGAAGTCCGGGTCCACACCGAAGGCGAGGAAGCGCGCGCCACCGGGTTCGCACAGATCGGTGTACTGGCGATACAGCGTCGGCACGCCGGTGCCGAGTGCGGCCAGGTTGGCCTTGAGCACGTCGAACGCGGCGCCTGCATCCAGCTCACCGAAACTCGGCGGTGCGGCGAAGTACTGGAACGGCCGGTTCGATTCGGCCAGGCCAGCGGTACCGCTGTAATAGCGCTGGTAGTACGCCACCAGCTGCTCGCGCGCATCGCGTGGCAGCGCCGCGCTGATCGACACGGCGCCGAACAGGTAGCGGATGCCCGGCCTGCATTGCAGGTAGGCACCGATGCCCTGCCACAGGTAGTCCAGGCTGCGGCTGCCCCAGTAGTCGGGCACCACGAAGCTGCGGCCCAGTTCCAGGCCTTCGGCGATGTGGGTGATGGCATCGTCGGAATAGCGGAACAGCGACGCGCTGTAGAGCCCGGACAGTCCGTGCCGGGCCAGCGCATGGGCGCCGCGCATGATCCGGTACGCGCCGGCGATGCGCTGCGCGGCCGCGTCCCAGATCACGATGTGCTCGTACTGCGGGTCGTAATCGTCCAGGTCGCGGCTGCGCCCAGTGCCCTCGCCCACCTGGCGGAAGGTCAGTTCGCGCAGGCGGCCCAGCTCCAGTAGTAGCGGCGAATCGGCAGTACAAGTGGCCAGCAGAATCTGCTTGCCGTCGGCGGTCTGGCCCAGCTGGGTGGCTGCGGCAATCCCAGCGGCGACCTGCGAGGGTGGCACCGGGGCCGCCAGCGGCTCGGGGCCTGCGAAGGCAGCGGCATTGCCGGCCGCGCCATTGCGGCCCAGCGCATACAGCGCGCGGCGTACCGACAGCAGCTGCGCGCCCGGGTCACCGCCCTTGCCCAGCTGCATCGGCTCACCGATGCTCAGGCGCAGCGGGCGGCCGCGGCGGGTGAACATCTCGCGCGCCAGCAGCGCGGTGCCGGCCGGCTTGAACAGGGTCGAGGCGCCGTAGAACAGCGCCGAATTGCGCGCTTCCACCCGTACCGGCAGCACCGGCGCCCCGGCGGCACGGGCAAAGCGGACGAACCCGCGCTGCCAGCGACCATCGCGGATGCCTCGCAGCGAGAGGCGCGAGACCTCGCCGGCCGGGAACACGATCACGCACTGCTCGGCGGCCAGCGCCTCCTCCACAGCGTGCAGGCTGCCACGCTGGGCCTTGCCACCGAGGATGCGCACCGGCAACAGCAGGTCCTGCAGTGGCGCGATCGCCCCCAGCAGGTCGTTGGCCACGATCCGCACATCGCGGCGGATGCGGCCGACCGCGTCCAGCAGGGCCAGCGCGTCCAGTGCGCCGGACGGGTGGTTGGCGACGATCAGCAAGCGACCGGTGGCCGGGATCTTCGCCAACGCGGCCGGATCCACCTGGTACTGGCCATCGATGAACTCCAGCCCGGCGGCGACGAAGCCGAATCCGCGCAATCCTGCACTGCGCTGCAGGAACGCTTCGATTTGGTCCAACCGCGACCAGCGCCCGACGCTGCGAAGCAATGGCCGCGCCAGTTGGCCACGGCGGCCATGGAACCAATCGGGAAAGCGTTGCTGGAGACGCTGTTCAAGTTCCTGCATGGCGGATCCACTCATGCCCGGCGGCCGGATTGGCCGACAGCCTGCGCCCGGCAGGCGGCAGCCAGATGGCGGTTTCGGGGCAGAACGATGACGGTCGCCCCCGGCCGGAGGGGCCGCAACCGCCCCACCTCGCCACCCGGCCCGCTGTCACGCTGGTGGAACACTGGGCCTCGAAGCCGGGGCCCAATCCCGTCAGGACGGCCCTCGCCGGGCCTACGCGGGCTTAACCACCGGCAACCGGTACAGGTTCACAATGCACAGGCGGCGCACCCCGTGTATCATGCGCGCCCATCTTTCCATCCGAATCAAGGGATATTACGCCTGATGTCCAGCTATCTCTTCACCTCCGAGTCGGTCTCCGAAGGCCATCCGGACAAGGTTGCCGACCAGATCTCCGATGCGGTGCTGGACGCGATCCTGACCCAGGACCAGCGCGCCCGCGTGGCCTGCGAGACCATGGTCAAGACCGGCGTTGCCATCGTGGCCGGTGAAATCACCACCAGCGCCTGGATCGACCTGGAAGCCCTGACCCGTAAGGTCATCACGGACATCGGCTACGACAGCTCCGACGTCGGCTTCGACGGCGCCACCTGCGGCGTGCTGAACCTGATCGGCAAGCAGTCGCCGCACATCGCCCAGGGCGTGGACCGCAAGAAGCCGGAAGAAATGGGCGCGGGCGACCAGGGCCTGATGTTCGGCTACGCCACCAACGAGACCGACAGCTACATGCCGGCCGCGATCCACCTGTCGCACCGCCTGGTCGAGCAGCAGGCCAAGATCCGCAAGAAGAAGAACTCGCCGCTGTCGTGGCTGCGTCCGGACGCCAAGAGCCAGGTCACCCTGCGCTATGAGAACGGCGTGGTCTCGGCCATCGACGCCGTGGTGCTGTCGACCCAGCATGCCCCGGGCATCAAGCAGAAGGACCTCATCGAGGCCGTCCGCGAAGAGATCATCAAGCCGGTGCTGCCGGCCAAGTGGCTGCACAAGGGCACCAAGTTCCACATCAACCCGACCGGCAAGTTCGAGATCGGCGGCCCGGTGGGCGACTGCGGCCTGACCGGCCGCAAGATCATCGTCGACACCTACGGCGGCTGGGCCCGTCACGGTGGTGGCGCCTTCTCCGGCAAGGACCCGTCCAAGGTCGATCGTTCGGCGGCCTACGCGGCCCGCTACGTCGCCAAGAACGTGGTTGCCGCCGGCCTGGCCGACCGTTGCGAAGTGCAGGTCTCCTACGCCATCGGCGTGGCTGAGCCGACCTCGATCTCGGTCACCACCTTCGGCACCGGCAAGATCAGCGACGACAAGATCGAGAAGCTGATCCGCAAGCACTTCGACCTGCGCCCGTACGGCATCATCAAGATGCTGGACCTGATCCACCCGATGTACCAGCAGACCGCGGCCTACGGCCACTTCGGCCGCAAGCCGAAGGAGTTCAGCTACCTCAACGGCGAAGGCGAGACCGTCAACGCCACGGCCTTCTCCTGGGAGAAGACCGACCGCGCCGCCGCCCTGCGCGCCGATGCGAAGCTGAAGTAAAGCCGGCGGGTAGAGCCGACCGGTAGAGCCGACTGTTAGTCGGCTGACGTTGAGGAAGGGCCGCGCAAGCGGCCCTTCTGCTTTCTGGTAGAGCCGGCCGCTGGCCGGCTTTTTCATGGCCTCCGGAAACAATCGCGCGGTTGCCGATACAATCCGCCGCATGTCGACCGAACTGAAAACCCACCAGCTGTCCATGACCGTGCTGATGTCGCCGGAAATGGCCAATTTCTCCGGCAAGGTCCACGGTGGTGCGATCCTGCGCCTGCTCGACCAGGTGGCCTACGCCTGTGCCAGCCGCTATGCCGGCAGCTACGTGGTCACCCTGTCGGTGGACCAGGTGATGTTCCGCCAGCCCATCGCGGTGGGCGAACTGGTCACCTTCCTGGCCTCGGTGAACTACACCGGCACCTCGTCGATGGAGATCGGCATCAAGGTGGTGGCCGAGGACATCCTCAAGCGCAGCGTGCGCCACGCCAACAGCTGCTTCTTCACCATGGTGGCGGTGGATGAGGAAGGCCGGCCGACGCCGGTGCCACCCTTGCAGCCGGTCACCTCGGACGAAAAGCGCCGCCAGGCGGCCGCGCTGATCCGCCGCCAGCTGCGCCAGGAAATGGAACAGCGCCATCTGGAACTGCTGGCGTCGAACCCGCCGTCGCCGGAGGAATGAGGTAGTGCCGGGCGCTGGCCGGCAACCTCGTGCGTGCCGCCAGACATCATGAGGTTGCCGGCCAGCGGCCGGCACTACCGCTACACCTCACCCGGTGTTCTGCACGCCCTGCGAAACACCGTTCACGCAGGCCACCAGCGCGCGCAGCAGATCGTCATCCTCGCGTCCGCTGGCCCGCCAGCGCTGCAGCAGGTCCACCTGCAGCACGCTGATCGGATCGACATAGGGATTGCGCAGGCGGATCGACAGCGCCAGTCGCGCATCGTGGTCCAGCAGCGTCTGCTGGTCCATCAACGCCAGCAGCCAGTGCCGGGTGAGTTCCAGTTCGCGCTGCACCTGCGGGAAGAAGCGGTCGTGCAGGCCGCCCGACAACAGCGAGAACTGCTCGGCGATGATGATATCGCCCTTGGACAGCACCATCGCGATGTCGTCCAGGAAGGTGCGGAAGAACGGCCAGTCTCGCGCCATATCGCGCAGCGTCTCTTCATGGCCGGCATCCACCGCCGCCTGCAGGCCGCTGCCCACGCCGTACCAGCCGGGGATCACCGCCCGGGCCTGGCTCCAGGCGAACACCCAGGGAATCGCACGCAGGTTGCCCAGTGCTGCGTCCTGGCCGAGCCGGCGCGACGGACGCGAGCCCAGGGTCATCCGTTCGATCACATCGATCGGCGTGGCGGTACGGAAGTAATCCATGAAGCCGGCCTGGCCAACGAACCCGCGATACACCTCGCTGCTGGCCGCAGCCACCGCATCCATCACCGGTCGCCACTCATCCTCGCGCGGCTCGGCGGCACGCGGGCGCAGGCTGGCGCGCAGCACCGCACCGGTGGCCTGTTCCAGCGAACGCAGGGCCAGCGCGCGGATGCCGTACTTGCGATGGATCACCTCGCCCTGCTCGGTCACTCGCAGGCGGCCATCGATGCTGCCGCGTGGTGAAGCATCCACCGCGTGCGTGGTCTTGCCACCGCCACGGCTGATCGAGCCGCCACGGCCATGGAAGAAGGTCAGCCGGATGCCCGCCTCGGCCGCCACCTCCAGCAGTTCCACCTGCGCGCGCTGCAGGCCCCAGCGCGAGGCGGCGATCCCACCGTCCTTGCTGCTGTCCGAGTAGCCCAGCATCACCATCTGCACGTCGTCGCGTGCTTGCAGGTGCGCGCGATAGATCGGGTCGGCCAGCAGGTCACGCAGGGTCGCGGTGCCGCGCTTGAGATCATCCACCGTCTCGAACAGCGGTGCGATATCCAGCGGTACTGATCCGTTCTCTTCCACCAGGCCGCCACGGCGTGCCAGCGCCAGCACCGCGAGCACGTCGCTGCGGTCGTGCGCCATCGAGATGATGTAGCTGCCCAGCGCATCGCTGCCATGCCGCGCACGCGCATCGGCCAGCGCGGCGAACACCGCATCCAGCCGCTGGTTGCCCTCGTCGTCGCCGTTGGGCAATGCCGTTTCACCGCTGGCATGCGGGCTCAGCAGCCGCGCTCGGCCCGCCACATCCAGCGCCTGCCAGGCCTCTTCGCCACCCAGCACGGCGGCCAGCGCGCGCGCATGCACGCTCGACTCCTGGCGCACATCCAGCCGCGCCAGATGGAAGCCGAAGGTCTTCACCCGCCACAGCAGACGCTGCACGGCAAAACCACCAGCGTGCTCGCCACGGTTCGCAAGCAGGCTGTCGAGGATCAGCTGCAGGTCGTCGATCAGTTCGGCGGGGCCGGCGTAGGCGCCCTCGCCATTGTCCAGCGTCGCCTGCAGGCGCGCGCGCATGCGGTCATTGAGCAGGCGGTACGGCATGTCGGCATGGCGCGGGCGCGACTGCACCTGCGGCAGCAGCTGCTGGTACTGCGCCACGCGCGCCTGCAGCGCATCGCTCACCCCTACCCGCTCGGTGGACTGGCTGAGCAGGCTGGCCAGCTGCAGCAGTTCCTTCTGGTAGCGCCCGAGCACCGCCTGCCGCTGCGCATCCAGCGTATTGCGGATGGTGTGGGCATCCACGTTCGGATTGCCGTCCATGTCGCCGCCCACCCACGTACCAAAGCGCAGCAGCCGCGGCAGCGGCAATTCTTCGCCATAGGTATCGCGCAGCGCCTGCTGCAGCGATTCGTACAGCACCGGGATCACCCGGTACAGCACCTGCACCAGATAGAAGCCCACATGCTCGCGCTCGTCATCGACGGTCGGCCGCACCGGTGAAGAATCGGTGGTCTGCCACGACGCGGTGAGCGCCATGCGGAAGCGCGCGGCATCGGCGGCAGCCTCACCCGGCGTGCGCTGGCCGTCGAGGTTGTCGACCAGGCTGGCCACCATCAGCTGCTCCTTCTCCAGCAGCGCGCGGCGCAGGGCTTCGGTCGGATGCGCGGTGAACACCGGTTCGATGTCGATGCGCGGCAGCCACTGCGCCAGTTCGTCCAGGCCCACGCCCTGCGCCCTCAAGTGCTGCAGTGCATCCTGCAGGCCATCCGGCTGCGCACCCGCGGTACCGGCGCGCTGGTAGTCACGGCGGCGGCGGATGCGATGCACGCGCTCGGCGATGTTGACCACCTGGAAGTAGGTGCTGAAGGCCCGCACCATGGTCTCGGCCTGCTGCGGCGTGCGCCCGGCCAGGCCATCGGCCAGCTCCGACAGCGGCGCCTGGTTTTCGCGACGGGCGATGGCGCGGGTACGCACGTCCTCGACGTCATCAAGAAACGCGGCCGACACCTGTTCGACCAGCAGGTCGCCGACCAGTGCGCCAAGCCGGCGCACATCATCGCGAAGCGGAAGATCGGGAGAAGCAAACTCGATGCTGCTGCGGTACTCGTTCATCGGCGACGCACAGGCCTCGGTCAACGGATCCAGGCCCCAAGCCTATCCCAGATCGGGCGTCGTGCTGCGATGCAAAATTGGTTTCATCTGGTAGTGCCGGCCGCTGGCCGGCAACCTCAGGTTGCATGTCTCCATGAGGTTGCCGGCCAGCGGCCGGCACTACCAGGCCCGGTCAGCGCTTCTTCTTCGCCTTGCCCTGCTCGGCCGGGCCGATGGTCTGCTCCAGCCAGCGCTCGCTCTCGGCCAGCATGGTCATGATCGATTCGCGTGCGCGGTAGGCGTGCGATTCGTTCGGCAGCATCACCAGCCGCGCGGTGCCACCCAGGCCCTTCACCGCAGCAAACATGCGCTCGCTCTGGATCGGGAAGGTGCCGGAGTTGTTGTCGTCCACGCCGTGGATGAAGAGGATCGGATCCTTGATCCTGTCGGCGTAGTTGAACGGCGCCATCTTCTGGTAGACGTCCTGCGCCTGCCAGTAGTTGCGCTCCTCGGCCTGGAAGCCGAACGGCGTGAGCGTACGGTTGTAGGCGCCGCTGCGCGCGATACCCGCCTTGAACAGGCGCGTATGCGCCAGCAGGTTGGCGGTCATGAACGCACCGTAGGAATGGCCGCCGATGGCGATGTGATCGCGATCGGTCACGCCACGGCGCACCACTTCATCCACGGCTGCCTGCGCGTTGGCCACCAGCTGTTCGATGTAGGTGTCGTTCGGCTCGTTGTCGCCCTCGCCGATGATCGGCATCGACGGGCTGGCCAGCACCACATAGCCCTTGGCCAGGAACGCCTGCGGGCCCCAGTAGCTGACCGCGTTGAAGCGGTACGGCGAATCGGTCACCTGGCTGGCTGCGGCTGCGCTCTTGAACTCACCCGGGTAGGCCCACATCAGCAGCGGGCGCGGGCCGTCGCGCTTCGGGTCATAGCCCGGCGGCAGCAGCAGGGTCGCGGTCAGGTCGACGCCGTCCTTGCGCTTGTAGCGGATCTGCTCCTTCTGCACGCCCTTCAGCTGCGGCAGCGGATGGGCGAAGTGGGTCAGCGCACGCGGCGCAGCACCGGCATCGGCCGCCGACTGCACGTAGAAGTTGGCCGGCTCGTCCGGGCTCTCGCGGCTCAGCAGCAGCGAGCTGCCCTGGTTATCCAGCAATGCCACCGGCAGCGAATAGCTCGGCGCCTGCGAGTGGAACAGGCGGGTTGCCTTGCCCGTGGCGATGTCGAAGCGGTCCACGAACGGACGATCGCCTTCCGGCGATGCACCGGCACCGGCCAGATACAGGCTGTTGCCATCGGCGCTGGTCTGCAGCAGCGAGCGCCCGCGGTCGTCGCTGGACAACAGCGGTCGGCCCGGATCGGCATAGCGGTCCTGCGCATCGCGGTCCCACAGCAGGCGCGGCTCGGCACCGGCGTTGTCCGGGGCGATCAACCAGGTCTTGGTCCTGCGGGTCTTCCACCACGATTCGGTCAGCAGGGCCAGGTCACCGCGTCCCCAGCTGATGCCGGCCAGGCGGCTGCCAAGCTGGGCCAGGGTGACCGGCGGTTTGTCGAACGGCGCGGCCTGCATCAGCACCGCATCGCGCACCTTGGCGTCCCTGTTCGGGTCGCCGCCGTCCTGCGCTTCGGCCCAGACCAGGGTGGCGTCGGCATCACCACGCCAGCGGATGTCGCGCACGCCGGTCACTTCGGCGTCGTTGCCGGTCGGCAGACCTTCCACCAGCGGACGCACGGCCACCGTGTGCACCAGCTTGCCGCTGGCACGGTCGATCACTTCAATGCGGCGCGGGAAGCTGTCCACCGGCACCACGTACGAATACGGGCGCTGCACCGGCTGGCGCAGCACGAAGCGGCCATCGGGCGATACCGAGAAGCCCATGAAGATGCCGGCCGCGCCGATCGCGCGGGTACTGCCATCCAGGCTGACTTCCATCGGCTGGGTGGTCGCGTAATAATCGAACTGGCGCGCGTCGGCCTCGTTCTTCAGCAGGTCCTGGTAGGTACGGATCGACACCACGCCGCCGCCCTGGCTGGTCTGCTGCACGGCCGGGCCGGTCGGAATGCCGTCGGCGGCCGGGGCCGCACCGAGGTTGGCCGGGCGGGTGAACACCACCAGGCCGCGGCTGTCCGGCAGCCACTGGTAGCCGCTGCCGATCACCGTGTTCAGGCCGGCAACCAGGCGGCGGGCACTGCCGCCGGCCACGTCCACCAGCCACAGTTCATTGGCGCCACTGCCGGCGTCGACCTGGTTGAAGGCCAGCCACTTCTGGTCCGGCGACCACGTCACACTGGCGATCGACAGCTTGGCAGGCAGGCCGCTGATCTGCCGCTCCTTGCCGTCGGCCACGTTCATCAGCCACAGCTTCTCGCCGAAGCTGAAGCGGCTGTCGGAGAACGTGCGCGGGTTGATGCGCAGGCCGGCCAGCTTCAGTTCCGGCTGCGCCACCACCTGGATCGAAGGCAGCGACGGCATCTGCATCATCGCGGCCACGTCGCGTCGCGGCGACAGGTACAACGAGGGTGCACGCGGCGCGTCCACCACCGCCTGCAGCGCGGCCGACGGCAGTTCGTAGCCGTTGACGCCCTGGGCCTGTGCGGCCACCGGCTGCGGCGCTGCGGCCCAGGCCAGCGGGGCCACCGCCAGCAGTCCCATCGACAGGACCAGGCCGGTCCAGCGCCGTGTACGGCGCGCGTGCATGCTCATCGTTCCACCTGTGTGATGCGTGAAAACACCGACCTTAACAGGCCGTGCACGCGGCCCCATCTGCCGATGGTTGGGTCATCCGGATGTCACGCCGGGGCCGCGATATAATGGGGGTTCTCCCCTGCCGAGGGGCGCTGCGACCGGATCCCACGAGGCCCGGCCAGGCTCGGTAAGGTGGCTTTGTAACAACGGCGCCCGGCTAGATGCGAGCATCCGCTCGTCCACAACCGGAGCACACGAATGAACGCTGTTGCCAAGACCTTCTCCACCGAAGGTGACTACAAGATCCGCGATATCACGCTGGCCGACTGGGGCCGCAAGGAACTGGACATCGCCGAGCACGAAATGCCGGGCCTGATGTCGATCCGCCGCAAGTACCAGGCCGAGCTGCCGCTGAAGGGCGTGCGCGTGACCGGCTCGCTGCACATGACCATCCAGACCGCGGTGCTGATCGAGACCCTGAAGGACATCGGCGCCGACGTGCGCTGGGCCTCGTGCAACATCTTCTCGACCCAGGACCACGCGGCCGCCGCCATTGCCGCCACCGGCACCCCGGTGTTTGCCTGGAAGGGCGAGACCCTGGAAGAGTACTGGGACTGCACCCTGGACGCGCTGACCTTCACCCTGGCCGACGGCACCCTGACCGGCCCGGAGCTGGTGGTGGACGACGGCGGTGACGTGACCCTGCTGATCCACAAGGGCTACGAGCTGGAAAACGGCAGCGACTGGGTCAACACCGCCTCCTCCTCGCACGAAGAACAGGTCATCAAGAACCTGCTCAAGCGCGTCGCCAAGGAGCGCCCGGGTTACTGGGGCCGCGTGGTCAAGGACTGGAAGGGCGTCTCCGAAGAGACCACCACCGGCGTGCACCGCCTGTACCAGCTGGCCCAGGCCGGCACCCTGCTGATCCCGGCGATCAACGTCAACGACTCGGTCACCAAGAGCAAGTTCGACAACCTGTACGGCTGCCGCGAGTCGCTGGCCGACGGCCTGAAGCGCGCGATGGACGTGATGCTGGCCGGCAAGGTGGCCGTGGTCTGCGGTTACGGCGACGTCGGCAAGGGCTGCGCCGCCTCGCTGCGTGCCTACGGCGCGCGCGTGATCGTCACCGAGATCGACCCGATCTGCGCCCTGCAGGCGGCGATGGAAGGCTATGAAGTCAACACCATCGAATCGACCCTGGGCCGTGCCGACCTGTACGTCACCACCACCGGCAACAAGGACATCATCCGCATCGAGCACCTGAGCGCGATGAAGGACCAGGCCATCGTCTGCAACATCGGCCACTTCGACAACGAGATCCAGGTCGATGCGCTGGTGTCGTTCGCCGGCATCAAGCACGTCAACATCAAGCCGCAGGTGGACAAGTACATCTTCCCGAACGGCAACGCGATCTTCCTGCTGGCCGAAGGCCGCCTGGTGAACCTGGGCTGCGCCACCGGCCACCCGAGCTTCGTGATGTCCAACAGCTTCGCCAACCAGACCCTGGCACAGATCGACCTGTGGGCGAACAAGGACAGCTACGAGAAGAAGGTCTACCTGCTGCCGAAGAAGCTGGACGAAGAAGTGGCGCGTCTGCACCTGGAGAAGATCGGCGTGAAGCTGACCACCCTGAGCCAGGAACAGGCCGACTACATCGGCGTGCCGGTGGAAGGCCCGTTCAAGCCGGACCACTACCGCTACTGATGCCTGCGGGGTGCCGGCCAGCGGCGGGCACCACCGGCGTAAACGGGGTCAGATCCCTTTCCGCAGGAAAGGGCTCTGACCCCGGCAACAGATGCAGACAGAACGGGCGCCTTCGGGCGTCCGTTCTGCGTTTGCGTGTGGTCGTACACCCCGGATCCAGTCCCCACGGTAGATCCACGCCATGCGTGGATGTTCCGGCAGTAGCTTCGGTCAAGGCAACGCGCCCAGCGCGCGCTACGATGCCTACATGACCCCGGCCATCAACCTGCTCAAGCGCGAGAAGATCGCCCACACCGTGCGCAGCTACGTGCATGACGCCCACGCCGAATCGTATGGCGGCGAAGCTGTCGACAAGCTCGGCCTCGATCCGGCCCAGGTGTTCAAGACCCTGCTGGCCAGCACCGAGGCACACGAACTGCTGGTGGCAATCGTGCCGGTGGCCGGCCAGCTGGACCTGAAGGCACTGGCCGAAGCCGCCGGCTGCAAGAAGTGCGAGATGGCTGCTGCTGACGCCGCGCAGCGCGCAACCGGTTACCTGGTGGGTGGCATCAGCCCGCTCGGGCAGAAGAAGCGCCTGCGCACCTTCCTGGACGCCAGCGCCGAAGCGCTGCCCAGGCTGCATGTCAGCGCCGGTCGCCGCGGCGTGGAAGTGGAACTGGCGCCGGCTGACCTGCTACGCCTCACCGCCGGCCACTACGCTGCCATCGGCAAGTCACGCTGATGCGCTGGCCGTGGTCTGCAGCGCGGATACCCCGTCTCGACGATGCACAGGCCGATGTGCTGTTGCAGGACCTGCTGTCGCGCGACGCAACGCGCATCACCGATGCCGCCCGCGTCGTCGCACGACTGTTCAGTGCCTCATCGTTGGACGCGTTGAGCGCACATGTGGATCTGATCGAACAACGCTGCCAGGGCATCGCGCTTGGCGGCATGCTGATCAGCAACCAGGCGTATCTGAAGGCCGCCCTGCGTCGGCTGCGTTACTGGCGTGCACGCGAGGGTTGCCTGTGCGCGCTCAACCCCGGCTACCCGTTCTTCGATCCCCGTCGCCTGATTGAACAAGGACAGATGCAGCTGCTCTCGGTGGAAGAGGCTGAGGGCTGCTGGGGCGACTGCCACACCGTTGCCTGCACGCAATGCGGCCAGCATTGGCAGGCCATCGACCGCGAGTACCATTACCCGTGGTGGGAATGGAAAGCTGCCTGAAGGCCAAGCGGCCACGCATGGCGTGGCTCTACTGCGGTCCGCACATTCACGCGATGCGTGGATGACAAATGTTGCTCACGGCCGCCAGTTCGCGTTGTTCTCCCAGAACTCGACGGAACGCCGGTAGGCTTCGCGGTCCAGCGGCACGCCGGATCCGCCCTCGTCCACGCCCAGCGCATTGCGCATCATCGTGATCGGCGCCATCGGCACCTCTTCCGGTTCGGCGGTGTAGATGCAGCCGACGATGCCCCAGTCGGCCTCGATCGGCGAGCCTTCCCGGGCCAGCTGCCCGGCGCTGTACAGGATCACCACCAGGTAGCTCGCACGCGGTGATTCCACGCCCTCGAACCAGCGCACCAGCACCGGTAGTTCCTCGCGGTTGCGCGCTTCGTAACCACTGCGCAGCAGGTGGCGGTTGGCCTCGGTGATCGGTACGGTCAGGCAGCGCGTGCTGGTCCAGTTCTCGTAGACGAACAGCTTGCAGAACGGCGCGTAGCCATCCAGCACCTTCAGCGGCGCATGCGCATTGAGGTGTGCCTCGAACTGCTCGGCAGTGCAGTCCTGGATGGTGTTGCCACGCGGCACGCGCGGGAACAGGCGGGGACGGGCGAAATCGGTGAGGACGATGGACATGGCGCGGGTGTGATCAGGAGTTCTGCTGCACAGGGTAACCGCCCCGGAGGCAGACAGGGCCGGATGCCGATGGTCACTGGCGCCAGCGTCCCGCTTGCAGCACCCTGCGGGCGACCCACTACAAGGATCGCCGGCTCATGGATGCAGCATGCGCATTGCCCCGTTCCGCCCACCGTCGGCAGTGGCCGATTGTACTGGTCATCCTCCTGCTGGCGCCGCCATTGCTATTCGCCGCCGCTCTGCTCTGGCCGCTGTCGGCTCCGCCGTTGCCCGAGCCGGGCAACAGCCGCGTGATCGTCAACGCGCGGGTGGTGGACGTGGCGCGCGGCCAGGTCAGCGAACCCACCACCGTGACAGTGCGCCACGGCACCATCACTGCCATTGGGGAAGATCCGCAGGACGCGCGGCTTCCCGTGCTCGACGCCGGCGGCCGCTGGCTGCTGCCCGGTTTCTGGGACATGCACACCCATGCACTGCAATTGTCGCCGCAGCTGCAGTTCCCGCTGATGCTGGCCAACGGCATCACCGGCACCCGCGACATGATGGACTGCCCGCAGACCACCGATCCGCTGATCGCCTGCGTGGCCGACAAGCGCCGCTGGACCGCACAGGCCATTGCCGGGCAGCAGGTTGCACCGCGCTTCGTACAAATCGCCAGTTTCTACTTCGAAGATCCGTCACTCACGCCGGAGGCCGCCGCTGCGCGTGCACGGACGTACAGCGCGCGCGGGGTCGACGCGTTGAAGGTCTACAACCGGCTGCGTGCGGACACCTATCAGCGGCTGGCCACCGAGGCGCAGCAGCTGCGCCGTCCGTTGGTCGGCCACCTGCCCAAGGCGGTGCCTCTGGACGACGCGGTGCAGGCGGGCCAGCGCAGCTTCGAGCACGCCCATCTGTTCGTGCGCCACTGCTTCGACAACGCGGCGGCATGGCGCGGTGGCGCGCTCGACGGCGAAGACCCGATCGTACTGGCCGAACGCATGGTTGCCAGCTATCAGCCCACGCTCTGCAACAAGGCGTTCGCTTTGATGCAGGCCAGCGGTGCCGCGTTCGTACCGACCCATGTCACCCGCGAAGAAGATGCACGCGCAAGCGACCCCGCCTTCGTCGACGATCCGCGTCTGGCCTATCTGGACCCGCTTTCACGCTGGGCGTGGCGTGATGACCTGCAGGCCACCGCAGCGCGCTATCCCGGCCGACGCGGCCAAGACGCACTGAAGACCTACTTCGAGCATGGCCTGGCTCTCACCGGTGCGGCCCATCGTGCCGGCGTCACCGTGCTGGTCGGCACCGACACCGGATTGGGCGGCTTCCGCTACCACGATGAACTGCAGTGGCTGCGACAGGCCGGCCTGAGCCAGGCCGACGTGCTGCGCGCAGCTACGCTGCAGGCCGCACGTCATCTGCAACGGCAGGCATCGCATGGAAGCGTCGAGGTCGGCAAAGCCGCAGACCTGGTGCTGCTTGATGGCAACCCGCTGCACGACATCGCCAATACCCGCCGCGTGCATGCCGTGCTGCTGGCCGGCCACCTCTATGACCGCCCGCGGCTGGATGCGCTACAGACTTATGCGCGCAGGCAGGCACGCTCGCCCGCAGTGATGGCACGCCTGCTGTGGGGATTCATCACCAGCCCGGTCAGTGCCGAGCTGTAGCGGCAGCTACAACGCCATCCGCTCGCGCAGTTCACGTGCCTGCCGCCGCGATACCTCCACCTCGCTGCCGTCGTCCAGCGCCAGATCGTAGCCATCTGCAATGCTGGGCGTCACGCCACGAATGCGGCGCAGGTTGACCAGCGTGTTGCGGTTGGCGCGGAAGAACAACTCCGGCGGCAGGCGTGCTTCCAGCGCGCTCAGGCTGCGGGTCAGCAGGGCGTTCTGGTCGCGGAACCATAGCCGTGTGTAGTTGCCATCCACCACCAGCCGACGGATCTCCGAGACCGCGACGAACCAGCAGCGTTCGCCCTCGCGCACGAACACCTGGTCCTGCGCGCCCAGCGTGCTGCGCGGCTCCGGCGTTTCGCCCGCCACCACCTCGCGCCGGCGCGCCCGCTGCAACGCTTCCAGCAAGCGCGGCGCCTCGACCGGCTTCACCAGATAGTCCAGCGCATTGGCCTGGAAGGCGCGCACCGCATAGGTGTCGTAGGCAGTAACGAAGACCACCGCCGGCACCGTCTCCAGCCCATCCAGCACATCGAAGCCGCTGCCGGAGGGCATCTGCACATCCAGCAGCACCAGGTCCGGCGCCAGTGTGGCGATCGCCTCGCGTGCAGCGGGCACATCGTCGGCCTCGCCCACGCACTGCACCCATGGCAGCGCCGACAACAGCGTGCGCAGCTCCTGCCGCGCCAGCCGTGCATCATCAACGATCAACACACGCAGCACGCCACTCATTGCGGAATCTCCAGCAGGGCCTGCATGCGGTCGCCGACCGGCTGCAGCATGAAACTCCCCTGCGTGCCGAGCTGCGCACGCAGGTAGGCAAGGCCAACCCCATGGCCATGGGTGGGCTCGTTGGCGCTGCCCAGCGGATTGTCCACCTGCAGGCGCAGCACGTCATTGTCCAGCGTGGCACGGATCTGCACCTCACCGCCGCCCGGGCGGCTGGCGATGCCATGCTTGATCGCATTCTCCACCAGCAGCTGCAGCGCCATCGCCGGCAGCTGTGCCTGCATGGCATCGGCATCAATGTGCTGGCTTACCTGCAGGCGCTGTTCGAAGTGGACTGCCTCGATGGCCAGGTAGTCGTCCACGACCACCAGTTCCTCGGCCAGGGTGACCTGCTCGCTGCGGTTGTGCGCCAGCGCCTGGCGCAGCGTGCGCGACAGGCGGGTGACCATATCGCGCGCACGCTCCGGGTCTTCCAGGATCAGCGCGCGCAGGTTGTTCAGCGCATTGAACATGAAATGCGGGTTGAGCCGTGCACGCAGTGCATCGCGCTCCAGCGCGCTGCGCTCGGCCTCGGCACGCAGGCGCGCCAGTTCCGCACTGCGTATCCGGCGCAGGCTGTGCAGGCCTGCCCAGAGCGCTGCCCACAGGGCCAGCATCACCGCAGTGGTGTACCAGTAGAGCAGCAGCGCCTTGGGGCTGAAGTCGGCCGTCTGCCGTCCCAGGCTCACCCAGTTCCAGGCCAGCGCCGAGTGCAGCGCGATGTTCACCAGCAGCTGCGCCACTGCCGCGCCCAATGCCACCGACAGCGCCAGCCGCAGCAACAGCCCGGCCGTGCCGCGCGCCCACCAGTCGGCACGCAGCGCCAGCGCGCGGATGGCACCGCTGCACCCGAACAGGGCCAACGCCAGACCCAGCGTGATCAACACGCCTGCGCTTCCGGCATCGCTGAAATAGGCCTGGCGCAGGCCGATTCCGGCAACGCCATAGAGCACCCACACCAGCGCATTGAGCAGCCAGAAGCGTACCGTCGAGGAGGAATCCGGCATGTCCATTCCGAGGCGTGTTGAAACTCAGTGGTGGTGGTCGAGGAAGGCCTGCACCTGACCGCGCAGCCAGCGCGGATCATCCCACATCAGGAAGTGGAAACCCTGCGCGCTCATCGCGATCTGCACGCCCCGCAGTTTCGCGTACTGCGCCTGGAACACCGCGCGCGTGCTGTCCTCGGTGCCGCCCATCGGCTGGTAGCCGGCCCAGCTGCCCAGCACCAGCGTCGGTGCGGTGATCGAGGCGATGCTGTCACGCAGGTCGGTGGTCATTACCGCATGCATGGCATCAGCGGTGGTCTGGCGGTCGCTGGCTTCGCCCCAGCGCCCCAGCTCGGCCTGCCGCTGCGGATCGCGGGTCATGCCCGGCAGGCCGGCCTTCAGCTGCGCCTGCCACTGCGCGGCATCGGCGGCGAGCATGCCCTTGCGCAGCTGGTCAGCCATTGGCCGCACGCTGTCTGCGGTGGCGTTCGGGTCACGCGCCGCCGGCAGGAACGGCAATGCGTCGACCACCACCAGCGCACTGACTGCCTTCGGCTCGGCCTGCGCCATCTGCAGCCCCAGCAGGCCGCCAAGACTGTGGCCGATCACCACCACCGGGCCCAGCTGTTGGTCATGCAGGTAGGCCAGCAGCTGCCCGCGCATGGCCGGCAGGAATTCGGCCGGGCGCGGGTCGGCGGGCGCAGCGCCGGCAAAGCCCGGCAGCTGCACCAGATGGCACTGCACGTCCTTCAGCTCCAGGCAGGTCTCGCGCCAGACCTCGGCGCTGCTGTTAAGACCGGGGATCATCAGCAGTGGACGGCCCTTGCCGACCACCTCGACCTGCACCTTGCCGGTGCCGGTGGCGGCCGCCGCATGCGCCGAGCCGGAACCGAGCACGGCCATCGCCATGCCGATCATCGCCAGCCGGGCCAGGGCCTTCATTGCGTACCAGAGTGCCAGGAAGATCTCCATCGTCTGCTCCTTCATTGGGTGGGTGGTGCCGGGATGGGAGCAGCGTGGGCCTGGCGGAGGCACCCCGGTTGCGATTTCGGAGCAGCGGCCGCACGGCGGGGCGAACGGTCGCGGGCCGGGGACGGCGGGCTCTCACGCAATCTTCAAGCATCCATCTTGATGAAGAGATATACTGCTTCGCACCGAACGCCGCCATCCGCGCCATGACCGCCATCAGCTTCGAGTTCTATCCGCCCAAGACCGACGAACAGCGCAGCCAGCTGGACCGTGCCGCGGCCAAGCTGAAGGACTACGCCCCCGAATACGTGTCGTGTACCTTCGGCGCCGGTGGCTCGACCCTGAGCTACACCTCCGAGACCGTGCGCCACCTCAACCAGCACCATGGCTTCGATGCCGCGCCGCACCTGTCGTGCGTGGGCGGCACCCGCCAGGAGATCCGCGAGCTGCTCAAGCTGTACCGCGCCATCGGCTGCCGTCGCCTGGTCGCGCTGCGCGGTGACCTTCCCTCGGGCATGGGCTTCCCCGGCGACATGCGCTACGCCGCCGAGCTGATCGACTTCATCCGCACCGAGCATGGCGATGCGTTCCACATCGAAGTGGGCGCGTATCCGGAAACGCATCCGCAGGCGACCGATGCGCTGGCTGACCTGAAGCACTTCAAGGCCAAGATCGATGCTGGTGCCGATGCGGCGATCACCCAGTACTTCTTCAACCCGGATGCCTACTTCCACTTCGTCGATGAAGTGCGCCGGCTCGGCGTGCAGGTGCCGATCACGCCCGGCATCATGCCGATCGCCAACTTCAGCCAGCTGCGCCGCTTCTCCGAGCAGTGTGGTGCGGAGATTCCGCGCTGGATCGGCCGCAAGATGCAGGCCTACGGCGATGACGCCGAGTCGGTACGTGCATTCGGCACGGAAGTGGTGGCCCGGCTGTGCCAGCGCCTGATCGAAGGCGGCGCGCCCGGCCTGCACTTCTACACCTTGAACCTGGCCAAGCCGACCACTTCAGTGCTGAAACTGCTGCGGGGCTGAAAGCACGCCATGCGGACCGGATCGGCGCTACCCTGCGAGGATGATCCGGCTTTCCTTCCTGCTGTTGCTGCTGCCGCTATGCGTGCTGTCGAGCGTCGCCCACGCACAGTCCACGCGCCTGAACCGCTGCACCGATGCGCAGGGCCAGAGCGTGTATACCGACCGGCCCTGCGACAGCGTGGGTGCACGGTCACGGCTGCCGCCGCCCTCCCCGACCGGCAATACCGCAGCGCGCGACACGCTGGGTGCACGCTGCCCGCGCCGGCTGAGCGAGCTCGTGGACGCATTGCGCAACGGCATCCTCAGCAACGACGTCAATCGGCTGTCCTCGCTGTACCTGTGGGGCTCGGTGTCCGACGCGGGCGCGCAGCGCATTCTCGGCCAACTGGAATCGTTGGCGCGGCGGCCATTGGTGGACGTGGTGCCGGTGTATCCCTCGCAGGCGCTGCCGCTATCGCAGGATGAAGGTCAGAGCCCTGCTGCGCAGGGGTCCGACCCTGAGCCGCCGGCCGTGCGCCATCCGGTCGGCCTGCGCCTGGAGCAGACGTTGCCGGGCAGCGTGGCGCGCGCCTCGACGGTGCTGGGATTGCGGCGGCAGTACGGGTGTTTCTGGATCACGTTGTGATCGGGCGGGGTCAGAGCCCTGCTGCGCAGGGATCTGACCCCGCATGCCGGCTCACTCCGGCCACAGCCCGCGAATGGCGGCGATGCCCTGCCCGCCATGGCGACGCGCTTCGGCGACGTGACCGCGGCCCATGCCGCCCAGCGCATAGATCGGCAGTGACACCTGCGCGCGCAGCTCGGCGAACGCGTCCCAGCCCAGCGGCACCGCGTCCGGATGGCTGGCCGTGGCCTGCACCGGGCCCAGCACGGCGAAGTCGCAGCCCAGCTGCTGTGCGGCCTGCAGCTGCTGCAGGTCGTGGCAGGATGCGGCCACCAGCTGGCCTTCGGGAAGTGGACGCTGCGACAGTTCCTGCAACTGCTCGCTGCCCAGGTGTACGCCCACGCCCAACGCACGCGCCAGTTCGATATCGCGATTGAGCAGCCACTGCACCCCGCTGCGACGATGCGCGCGCACGGCCTGTTCGACCATCGCCTGCCGCTGCGGATGCGCCGTCGGCAACCGCAGCTGGATGCGCTGCTGGCCCGCGGCCACCACGCGCTGCAGCTGTTCATGCCAATGCTGCACGCCGCCCTCATCATCGGCCGGCGCCGGGGTGATCAGGTAGCTGTCGGGCTGGCGCAGCGCGGCCACCACCGGCAGATCGGCCGGTGGCATCGAATAGCGGCCCAGCTTGTCCGGCGCCACCCAGGTGATTGCCTGGCCCTCCCGCCCACGCGGTGTCCCCTTCCAGCTGCGCACGTGGCGCACCTCCAGGGTCAGGTGCTTGTCCGGATAGCGCTGCGGCACATCCATCAGCCACTCGCCGACATCGGCCTCGATGCCCAGTTCCTCGCGCAGCTCGCGCACCAGCGCCTGTTCGGAGGTCTCGCCGGATTCGCGTTTGCCGCCGGGAAACTCCCACAGGCCGGCCATGTCGCGGTTCTCGGTACGGCGGTTGAGCAGCACGCGGCCACGGGCGTCGGTGATGACGGCGGCCACGACATGGATCGATCGGGTGGGGGAAGGCATGGGGGGAAGCATGCCCAGAACAGGGCGGCCGGCGCAATCACGGATCCGCTGCGACTCCCCTGCCACAAACGAAAAGCCCCGCTTTCGCGGGGCTCTTCGGCATCAGCTCAGCTGGCCGTGGCAGTGCTTGTACTTCTTGCCACTGCCGCACGGGCACGGATCGTTGCGGCCGATCTTCGGCTCGTCGCGCTGCGTCTGCGCCACGCCCTGCTGGGCAGCCTGCACCTGCGCGGCTTCCTCGTCGGCGCTGTAGCCGCCCACGTCCTGGTGCTGGAACTGCGACTGGCTCAGGCGGGCTTCGGCCTGCTGGCGTTCGGCCGCTTCCAGCGCCTGCACTTCCTCGTCGCTGCGGATACGCACGCGCGACAGCAGGGTCACCACTTCGCGCTTGACGTTCTCCAGCATGTCCGAGAACAGCTCGAAGGCTTCCTTCTTGTATTCCTGCTTGGGCTGCTTCTGCGCGTAACCACGCAGGTAGATGCCCTGGCGCAGGTAATCCATGCGCGCCAGGTGCTCCTTCCAGCTCTGGTCCAGCACGGTCAGCATCACGTGCTTCTCCAGTGCGCGCATGGTCTCTTCGCCCACGCCGGCTTCCTTCTCGGCGAAGTGCTGGTTGACGCGTTCCTGCACCTTGGCGGCAATCGCCTCGGCATCCAGCTCCTCGTGCTCCTTGACCAGGTCAGTCAGCGACATCTGCAGGCCGAAGTCCGACTCCAGGGTCGCTTCCAGGCCACGCAGGTCCCACTGCTCGTCGATCGAGTTCGGCGGCACGAAGCGGGCCACCACGTCGAAGATCACATCGTCGCGGATGCCGTCGACGTTATCCTTCACCGACTCGGCGTCCAGCAGTTCGTCGCGCTGGGCGTAGATCACCTTGCGCTGGTCGTTGTTGACGTCGTCGAAGTCCAGCAGGTTCTTGCGGATGTCGAAGTTGTGGGCCTCGACCTTGCGCTGCGCCTTCTCGATCTGGCGGCTGACCAGGCGGTCTTCGATGACGTCGTCTTCCTTCATGCCCATCATGCGCATGGCCTTCTGCACCCAGTCGGAGGCGAAGATGCGCATCAGGTTGTCTTCCAGCGACAGGTAGAAGCGGGACGAACCCGGGTCACCCTGGCGGCCCGAACGGCCACGCAACTGGTTGTCGATACGGCGCGACTCATGGCGCTCGGTGCCGACGATGTGCAGGCCGCCCGCCGCCTTCACTGCCTCGTGGCGCTTCTGCCAGTCGGCCTTGACCGCGGCCTTCTGCTCGTCGGTCGCGTCCTCGCCCAGCGCGTGGAGCTCTGCTTCCAACGAACCGCCCAGCACGATGTCGGTACCACGGCCGGCCATGTTGGTGGCGATGGTCACCGCGCCCGGACGGCCGGCGTTGGCGACGATGGTCGCTTCGCGGTCGTGCTGCTTGGCATTGAGCACTTCGTGCTTCACACCGGCCTTGCTCAGGTGCTCGGACAGCATTTCCGAAGTTTCAATCGAGGTGGTACCGACCAGCACCGGCTGGCCGCGCTTGGCGCACTCTTCGATGTCGGCCAGCACCGCATTGAACTTGCCCTTGCGGTTGAGGAACACCTGGTCCGGGCTGTCCTTGCGGATGGTCGGGCGGTTGGTCGGGATCACCACCACTTCCAGGCCGTAGATGCTCTGGAACTCGAAGGCTTCGGTATCGGCCGTGCCGGTCATGCCGGACAGCTTCTTGTACATGCGGAACAGGTTCTGGAAGGTGATGCTCGCCAGCGTCTGGTTCTCGCGCTGTACCGGCACGCCTTCCTTCGCTTCCACCGCCTGGTGCAGGCCATCGGACCAGCGGCGGCCGGCCAGGGTACGGCCGGTGAACTCGTCGACGATGACCACTTCGCCGTCGCGCACGATGTAGTCAACGTCACGCTGGTAGATCGCGTGCGCGCGCAGGGCGGCGTTGAGATGGTGGACCACGGTCAGGTTCTGCGCCGCGTACAGGCCTTCGGTTTCGCCGTTGAGGATGCCGGCTTCAACCAGCAGCTGCTCGGCGTGCTCCATGCCCGCTTCGGACAGGTGCACCTGCTTGCCCTTCTCGTCGACCCAGAAGTCGCCCTCGCCGTCTTCCGCTTCCTGCTTGATCAGGTGCGGCACGACGCGGTTGACACGGATGTACAGCTCCGGGGAATCGTCGGCCGGGCCGGAGATGATCAGCGGGGTACGCGCCTCGTCGATCAGGATGGAGTCGACTTCGTCGACGATGGCGTAGTGCAGGCCGCGCTGGTAGCGGTCGGCCTTGGACAGCGCCATGTTGTCGCGCAGGTAGTCGAAGCCGAATTCGTTGTTGGTGCCGTAGGTGATGTCCGCAGCATAGGCTTCGCGCTTGTCGCTGTGCGGCATGCCCGGGTAGACCACGCCCACGCTCAGGCCCAGCCAGTTGTACAGCTTGCCCATCTGCGCGGCGTCGCGGCGGGCCAGGTAGTCGTTCACGGTGACCACGTGCACGCCCTTGCCTTCCAGCGCGTTGAGATACACCGGCAGGGTCGCCACCAGGGTCTTGCCTTCACCGGTGCGCATTTCTGCGATCTTGCCCAGGTGAAGCACCATGCCGCCGATCAGCTGCACGTCGTAGTGGCGCATGCCCAGCACGCGGCGGCCGGCTTCGCGGCAGACCGCGAAGGCTTCCGGCAGCACCTTGTCCAGGGCTTCACCGTCAGCGATGCGCTGCTTGAACTCCGGCGTCTTGGCCTGAAGCTGCTCGTCGGAAAGCTTCTCGATCTCCGGCTCCAGCGCATTGATCTTGGCGACGATGCGGTTGAGCTGGCGCAGCTGTCGTTCGTTACGACTGCCAAATACGCGGGTAAGCAGGCTGTTGATCATTGAAGGAACCGGGTTGGATGGACACGACGCCCGGCCTCCCCCTTGGGATCCGTCCGCCGCAAACGAAACAGGGCGCCTGGCGCCCTGTCGATGGCAACACTCATTGTAGCTTGGGACGGGCGGCTGAGGTTTCAACCCCGAGGGGTAGTGCCGGCCGCTGCCCGGTGATCCGCGATGCTGCCGAAGATCATGAGGTTGCCGGCCAGCGGCCGGCACTACCAGATCAACCGCATCGGGTCAGAGCCCTCCCGCGGCGCGGAAGGGATCCGCCCCGGGCATCAGCCGCGGCTGACGCGGCCGACCGGCGTGTTGCCGCCGTCGCCGAGGAACTTGCGCGGGTTGACCACGTTGCCGTTCTCCCACACCTCGAAGTGCACGTGGGCGCCGGTCGAACGACCGGTGGAACCGGCCTTGGCCACTTCCTGCCCGGCACGGACCAGGTCACCGGCCTTCACCACCAGGCGCGAATTGTGCGCGTAGCGGGTGACGTAGCCATTACCGTGGTCGACGTCGACCACGTTGCCGTAACCGCCCTTCACGCCGGCGAAGCTGACCACGCCTTCGGCCACGGCCATCACCGGGTCGCCGACCTTGGCGTGGAAGTCCATGCCCTTGTGGGTCGCGGCACCGCGGCCGAACGGGTCGGCACGGGTGCCGAAGCCGGAGGTCACGTAGCTGTTGCGGATCGGCATGCGCGACGGCACGGCGTTCTGCTGCAGCTGGTGGTCGAACATCAGCGATTCCATCACCGACAACTGGCGGCCTGAAGCAGCGAAACGCTGCTCCAGCACCTGTAAGTCGGCGTTGACGTCCTTGACCGGGATGTCGCTGGTCGGGCCGCCGGCATCGCCATCACCGAGGCCAGGGGTCTCGTTGAAGTCGAATTCGCCATCTTCCAGCTTGCCCATCTGGGTCAGCCGTTCGCCAAGGGCGTTCAGGCGGGTAGCCTGCGCCTGCAGCTCGCCGAGGCGTGCCGCCAGCGCGTTGACCTGGGTCTGCGCATCGCGCTTGACCTTGGCCAGTTCCGCATCCTGGCGCTCGACCTTGGCCTGCAGCCGGGAATCATTCAGCGCGCTGGCGCCAATGCCGCCAGCAAGGCCGATAATGCAGCCTACCCCGAGCACGCTGCCCAGCAGGGCGCGGGGGCGGTCCTCGAAATAGAACCGCAAACGCGCGATCGGCGACGACTTGGCCTGTCCTTCACGCGTTTTGATTACGATCTTTTTGAATGCCATCAGTGAGTTTTCATGTCTGAGCCGAAATCCAGCGTTCGCCCCGCGTCAGTGCCGAAGCCGGCGCTGGATGCGGTGATGGCGGACAAAAGCGGGAACCCGCTGCGGCGTGCCTTGTGGCTCGACGCGCTGGACCGTCAGTTGCGCCCCCAGTTGCCGCCACCTCTGCGCAGCCGTTGCCGGCTGGCCAATGTGGACGGGGAACACCTCGTTTTTCTCGTCGAGTCCCCGGTCTGGCATGCCAAGTTGCGGCTTGCCGAAGCCCAGTTGCTCGACGCGGCCCGTTCCATCGGGCTGAAGGCCACCAGGGTGACCATCAAGACTGCGTCTCCCACTCCCACGCGCTCCCCAGCGCTCGACAACCGGAATGGACCCCACGCAGTTTCAGCCGCCACGCACAAAGGGCTACGCGACGCCTTGGCTTGCCTGCAGGACGTTCCTTCGAAGCCGAAGAAGCGGTCCTGACGACAACGGAGCATCCGGCTCCGCTCCCCGTCGCGCGTGTCACCACGGCGTGAAACATTTCGGGGGCCGGATCGCATCCTAGCTGCCATCCGGGGGCCTGTCGTTAGATTGTTGTTAAAACTGCGTTAAATTCAGGCTTCCGATCCAACAGGTTCACAAAACCGTGACCTCGAACCAGCCTTGACGCGTGTCAAGCATGCTGAATGCGCCGACCACGCCTGAAACGACAACGCCGCCCTGAAAGGCGGCGTTTTTGCCTTTTAATTCAACAACCTACATAAATCAGGCGTAGGCCGGAGTGGCATATTCGACCGGATCCGGCGTCGCCGGCGAGTCGAAACTGACCCATTCCCAGGCAGTGGCGTCGGCCATCAGCGCCCGCACCAGCTTGTTGTTGAGGGCGTGACCGGACTTGAAGCCTTCGTAGGCACCCAGCACCTGGCCACCGGCCAGGTAGAGGTCGCCGATCGCATCGAGGATCTTGTGGCGCACGAATTCGTCGGCGTAGCGCAGGCCGTCTTCGTTGAGCACGCGGAACTCGTCCAGCACGATGGCGTTGTCCATCGAACCGCCAAGGCCCAGATTGCGCTCGCGCATGTATTCCAGGTCGCGCATGAAGCCGAAGGTGCGCGCGCGGGAGATTTCCTTGGTGTAGGCCAGCGTCGAGAACTCGATTTCCTGGCGCGACTGCTTGGCCGGAATCATCGGGTGGTCGAACTGGATGGTGAAGCCCAGCTTGTAGCCCTCGTACGGGCTGAAGCGGGCCACCTTGTCGCCTTCGGTCACTTCCACGGTCTTCAGCACGCGGATGAAGCGCTTGGGCGCATCCTGTTCCACGATGCCCGCCGACTGCAGCAGGAACACGAACGGGCCGGCCGAACCGTCCATGATCGGCAGCTCGGCCGAGGACAGTTCGACAATGATGTTGTCCACGCCCAGGCCGGCCAGCGCCGACATCAGGTGTTCGACGGTCTGGATCTTGGCGTCGTTGCAGGTCAGGCCGGTGCACAGCGTCACTTCGGTGACCAGCTCGGCCTTGGCCGGCACTTCCACCACCGGGTCCAGGTCCACGCGGCGGAACACGATGCCATGGTTGACCGGTGCCGGGCGCAGGGTCATGTAGACCTTGTCGCCGCTGTGCAGGCCAACGCCGGTGGCGCGGATCGTGTTCTTGAGGGTGCGTTGCTGGATCATGGGGGATGGACCGGAAGTGACACATTAGATTAACACGCACGGTCCCCTACCCCGGCTGAAAGGCAAGCAGGACACACCGGCGCGCCAATGGGACGCACATGAAGCAGGGCGGCCGGGCCCATCCTGGCCCGGCGCCCGCGTTTTCAGGACATGGTGGCGCAACCCGGGGAGGACAACCCCGGGCCGGCCCGCTCAGTCCGCCTGGCGGCGCAGGAACGCCGGGATGTCCAGGTAGTCGTTCGGCAGTTCTGCCGCGGCCGGGGCCGAAGAGGAGGGCGCCGACGGGGCCGAAGCCGCCGCGGTATCGCTGCTGGCGCGACGCAGGCCCAGGCCCATGCCGCCGACGGCCTTGGACACGGCGTCGCCGCCGTTGTCGAAGTCGCCGAACTCCGGCTGGCCGGTGGTGGCGTTGCGGACCAGCTTGATCGGCGCGCGCTCGCCCGGACGCTGGGCCTTGCTGGCCGACACGCGGTTCAGGCCGGTGGCAACCACGGTCACGCGCACTTCGTCCTGCATGTCCGGGTCGAGCACGGTGCCGACCACCACGGTGGCGTCTTCCGAAGCGAAGCCGTCGATGGTGCGGCCGATCTCGTCGAACTCGGCCATGGTGAAGTCCGCACCGGCGGTGATGTTGACCAGGATGCCGTTGGCACCGGCCAGGTTCACGTCGTCCAGCAGCGGGTTCTGGATGGCCGATTCGGCAGCGGCCTGGGCGCGGTCATCGCCACGGGCGGTGCCGGTACCCATCATCGCCAGGCCCATTTCGGACATGACGGTGCGCACGTCGGCGAAGTCGACGTTGATCAGGCCCGGACGCACGATCAGGTCGGCGATGCCCTGCACGGCGCCCTGCAGCACGTCGTTGGCGGCGCGGAATGCCTGGATCATGGTCGCGTTGCGGCCCAGCACGGTGATCAGCTTCTCGTTCGGGATGGTGATCAGCGAGTCGCAGTGCTGGCTCAGTTCCTCGATGCCCTTCAGCGCCACCTGCATGCGGCGACGGCCTTCGAACGGGAACGGCTTGGTGACCACGGCCACGGTCAGGATGCCCATCTCCTTGGCCAGCTGCGCCACCACCGGTGCAGCGCCGGTGCCGGTGCCGCCGCCCATGCCGGCGGTGATGAACACCATGTCCGCGCCCTGCAGGGCGTCCATGATGCGCTCACGGTCTTCCAGCGCGGCCTGGCGGCCGACTTCCGGGTTCGCGCCTGCGCCCAGGCCCTTGGTCACGTTGGTACCCAGCTGCAGCTGCAGCTTGGCACCGCAATTCTTGATGGCCTGGGAGTCGGTGTTGGCAGTGATGAATTCCACGCCGTCCACCGCCGAGTTGACCATGTGCGCCACGGCATTGCCGCCGCCGCCGCCCACGCCAACCACCTTGATCACCGCATTGGGTGCCATCTTTTCGATCAGTTCAAAATGCGCCATGTCCGTGTCCTCGTTGTATCCGCTTGTCGGTGGCATGGACGGTCGGGCCTCCTGCCTTCGCGTGTCATGTTGCCGTTGCGGCTGTGTGGGTTGTGTATTGCGTTGCTGCGTTGTGATGCGGGTACTGCAGGTGCTGCGCCGGGGTGACCCCGGTGTTACGGGTTCCGCGTCAGAACTCGCCGCGGAACCAGGTCTTGAGTTTCTTGAACATGCTTCCGGCACGCCCGGTCGGCAGCGACGGCCGCCGCGGGTGCTCGATCTGGCTGCCCATCAGCAACAGGCCCACGCCGGTGGCATGCACCGGGTTGCCCACCACTTCGCCCAGGCCGGTGACGTGCTGCGGGATGCCCACGCGCACCGGCATCTGCAGCATTTCCTCGGCCAGCTCGACCACGCCTTCCATCTTCGAGGCACCACCGGTCAGCACCATGCCGGCGCGCACCAGTTCCTCGAAGCCGGAGCGGCGCAGTTCGGCCTGCACCATCTCGAAGATTTCCTCGTAACGGCCCTGCACCGCCTGCGCCAGCGAATGGCGCGGCATGCGGCGCGGCGGACGGTCGCCCACCGACGGCACCTGGATGCTTTCCTCGGCGGTGGCCAGCTGGGCCAGGGCGCAGGCGTAGCGCACCTTGATCTGCTCGGCTTCCGGGGTGGGCGTGCGCAGCATGTGCGCGATGTCATTGGTGACGTGGTCGCCGGCGATCGGCAGCGAAGCTGTGTGGCAGATCGCGCCCTGCACGAACACCGCGATGTCGGTGGTGCCGGCGCCCATGTCGACCAGCACCACGCCCAGCTCGCGTTCGTCGGCGGTCAGCACCGCAACGCTGGAGGCCAGCGAGGACAGCACCAGGTCATCCACCTGAAGGCCGCAGCGCTGCACGCACTTGCTGATGTTGGCCGCGGCCGACTGCGCGCACACCACCAGGTGCGCATGCACCTCCAGGCGCACGCCGGTCATGCCGACCGGGTTGCGGATGCCTTCCTGCGAATCGTCCAGCACGTACTCGCGCGGGATCGCGTGCAGGATCTTCTGGTCGGCCGGAATGGCCACCGCCTTGGCCGCATCGAGCACGCGATCCAGGTCGCCCCAGGTCACTTCCCCGTCGCGGATCGGCACGATGCCCGGCGAGTTCTTGCACTGCACGTGGTTGCCGGAGATCGAGGCGTACACCGAGCGGATCTCGCAGCCGGCCATCAGCTCGGCTTCTTCCACCGCGCGCTGGATCGACTGCACGGTCGATTCGATGTCCACCACCACGCCGCGCTTCAAACCGCGCGACTCGTGCGAGCCGATGCCGATCACTTCGATCGGGTTGCCCGGCGAATACTCGCCCACCAGCGCCACCACCTTGGAGGTGCCGATGTCCAGGCCAACGATCAGCGATTTGTCACCCTTGCGATTCATGTCCTTTCCTGCGTGCTTCTGGCCGGGGTCGCCGGCGTTTTCGCCGGCGTGGCCGGGGTACCCCAGCTCAGCGTGAAACCATTGGTGTAACGGAGGTCGGCGCGCTCGATCGGCGCGTCCTGACGGTTCAGCTGCGGCAGCACCTTGACGAAGCGCTGCATGCGCGAGCGCGCGTCGTCACGGCCCACCACCACTTCGGTGCCGTTGCTCAGCACCAGCGACCAGCTGCCGCGTGCATCCATCGTCACCCGGCGCACGTCGACGCCGGCCGGTGCGAACAATGCACGCGAGTCGCTGTACAGCTTCATCACTTCCGCTGTCTGGCTGTCCGGGCCATCCAGTTCGGGCAGCGCCAGGTCGGCCAGCTTCTTCGGCGTGGGGAACAACTTGCCCTGCTCGGAAACCAGGCGGTCACTGCCCCAGCGCGCGAACGGCTTGTGCTCGACCAGAGTCACCTCCAGCACGTCCGGCCACTGCTTGCGCACCTGCGCGCTTTCCACCCACGGCAGCTGTTCCAGCGCGTCCTGCGCGTCCTGCAGCTTGACCGCAAAGAAGCCGGCGCGCGCATACGGCAACAGCACCTGCTGCAGCTGTTCGGCCGGCACCCGCTTGAACTCACCATGCACGCGCAGCTTCGCCAGCGGCCAGCGCTCGGCGCCGACCCAGCCATTGACCACGGCCACCACCGGCAGTGCAACCACCGACAGCGCCAACAGCCAGACGAAGATGCGCAGCACCGCGTTCATGCGTGCGAGGCCTCCAGGGTCTGTTCCAGCACGCGCCACACCAGCTCTTCGAAGCTGATGCCGGCCTGGCCTGCGGCCTTGGGCACCAGCGAATGGCTGGTCATGCCCGGCGCGGTGTTCACTTCCAGCAGGAAGAAGCGGCCGCTGCTGCGGTCGCGCATCACGTCCACGCGGCCCCAACCACGGCAACCGGCGGCGCGGAACGCGGCCAGCGCGATGCGGCGGATTTCCTCTTCGTCGCCACCGTCCAGGCCCGGGCACAGGTACTGGGTGTCCTCGGCGATGTACTTGGCGTTGTAGTCGTACCACTGGCCCTTGGGCACGATGCGGATCGACGGCAGCGCGACGTCGCCGAGAATGGCCACGGTCAGTTCGTCGCCGACCACCATCTGCTCCATCAGCAGCTGGCCGTCGTAGCGCGCAGCCAGGGCCACGGCCTCATCCAGGCCGGCGTCGTCGGTGACCCGGCTGATGCCCACGCTGGAGCCTTCGTTGGCCGGCTTCACCACCACCGGCAGGCCCAGCTCGGCCGCCAGTGCATGCACGTTCGATGCGTCGACCTTGCGGTATTGCGGGGTCGGCAGGCCCAGCGACAACCACACCTGCTTGGTACGGATCTTGTCCATGCTCAGCGCAGAGCCCAGCACGTCCGAGCCGGTGTACGGCACGCCGAAAGCGTCCATCAGGCCCTGCACGATGCCATCCTCACCACCACCGTTGTGGCCGTGCAGGATGTTGAACACACGGTCGATGCCGCCGGCAGCCAGCGCCTTGGCCAGCGCCGGAATGCCATCCACCGCGAACGCATCGACACCGCGCGACTGCAGTGCTTCCAGTACGTTGCGGCCGGAATCCAGCGACACCTCGCGTTCGCTGGAAGTGCCACCGATCAGCACGGCGACGCGACCGAATACAGCCGGGTCGGTCACGCGCAGCGGCGGGAAGGTCAGCGCGCTCACGCCTCGCCCTCCCCCTTGAAGCCTTCCACCGCGATGTGGGTAGCCACGGCGCCGATGTCGCCCGCCCCCATCATCAGCAGCAAGTCACCGTCCTGCAGCACGTCCGGCAGCACGCTGGCCAGCTCGGCGGCCTTGCCAACCACCACCGGTTCGCTGCGGCCGCGCGCGCGGATGGCGCGGGCCAGCGCATGCGAGTCGGCACCGGCAATCGGTTCCTCGCCAGCCGGGTAGACCTCGCTCAGCACCAGCGCATCGACGCTTGACAGCACCGCGGCGAACTTGTCGAACTGGTCGCGGGTTCGGCTGTAGCGGTGCGGCTGGAAGGCCACCACCAGGCGCTTGTCGGCCCAGCCACCACGGGCGGCGGCGAACACGGCTTCCAGCTCGCTCGGGTGATGACCGTAGTCATCGATGATGCGAACCTTGGCACCACTGGCGGTGGTCACTTCGCCCAGATCGTTGAAGCGACGGCCGACACCGGCGAAGCCTTCCAGCGCACGCGCGATGGCGTCCGGGGCCACGCCCAGCTGCCAGCCCACTGCGGCGGCGGCCAGCGCGTTGAGCACGTTGTGCCTGCCTGGCAGTGCCAGTACCACTTCCTGGCTGGTGCCCTGCGGCAGGCGCAGGGTGAAGCGCATGCGCGACCCATCCTGCACCACGTTCTCGGCGCGCACGTCGGCCTGCGGGCTCATGCCGTAGCTCATCACGTGGCGCGGGGTCCTGGCGGCCAGCGCAGCCACCTCCGGGTCGTCGATGCACAGCACCGCCAGGCCATAGAACGGCAGGCGCTGCAGGAACTCGGCAAACGCCGCCTGCACGCGGGCAAAGTCGTTGCCGTAGTTCTCCAGATGATCGGCATCGATGTTGGTGATGATCGACATCAACGGATTCAGGCGCAGGAAGCTGCCATCGCTTTCGTCGGCCTCGGCCACCAGCCACTGGCCACCACCCAGCTTGGCGTTGGCGCCGGCGGCCAGCAGCTGGCCACCAATCACGAACGTCGGGTCCAGGCCACCTTCGCTCAGCACCGCAGCGGTGAGGCTGGTGGTGGTGGTCTTGCCATGGGTGCCGGCCACGGCGATGCCACGGCGGAAACGCATCAGTTCGGCCAGCATCGCTGCGCGCGGCATGATCGGAATGCGCTGGCTGCGCGCTTCCATCAGTTCCGGGTTGTCTTCGCGGATGGCGCTGGAGACCACCACGCAGTCGGTGCCCAGCACGTTGGCCGCCGAGTGGCCACGCATGATGCGCGCACCCAGGCTGGCCAGGCGGCGGGTCGCCACGTTGTCGGCGTTGTCCGAACCTGACACTTCATAGCCCAGCGTCAGCATCACTTCGGCGATACCGCTCATGCCGGTGCCGCCGATGCCGACGAAATGCACGCGCGGGAATGCGCGCACCAGGTCGTTGGTGTCGTGCAGGCGGCGGATCATGCGCGGCCTCGCGCAGGGCAGGCGCGCTGGCATGCCTTCTTCATACAGCTTCCTCAAGAATGATATCGGCGATGCGCTCGGCGGCATCGACCTTGGCCAAGGCACGCGCGGCTTGCGCCATCTGCATGCGGCGGGCGGGATTTTCGGACAGATCGCGCAGCAGTGAGGCAATGCCTTCGGCCAGCGTTCCGTCCTGCTTCAGCAAAACCGCCGCGCCGCGCTCGACCAGGTACTCCGCATTGCGGGTCTGGTGATCGTCGACGGCAGCGGGGAATGGCACCAGCACACTGCCGACACCGACCGCGCACAGCTCGGCCAGCGTGGACGCGCCGGAGCGGCATACGACCAGATCGGCCCAGGCAAATGCCTCGGCCATGTCGGCGATGAACGGGGTGATCTCCGCCTGCACACCAGCCTTGGCATACGCCTCGACCGCTTCGGCATGCATCTTCTCGCCGCTCTGGTGACGCACCTGCACCGGCACTGTGGCGCCCAGCGCAGCGATGGCCTGCGGCACGCCGGTATTGAGCGCGCGTGCACCCTGGCTGCCGCCCACCACCAGCACGCGCAGCGGACCCTGGCGGTCGGCGAAGCGCTGTTCCGGCGGTGCGATGGCGGCGATCTCCGCACGCACCGGGTTGCCGACAAACTCCTCGCCCTTGGCGAAGGTGCCCGGGAAGCCGGTCAGCAGACGGCGTGCATAGCGCGACAGGATGCGATTGGTCAGGCCCGGTGCGCGGTTCTGCTCATGCACGATCAGCGGCAGGCCATGCAGGCGCGTGGCCATGCCGCCGGGACCGGAGGCGAATCCACCGAAGGCCACCACCGCACGCGGCTGGCGCTTGCGGATGATCATGCCGGCCGCGCGCAGCGCGCGCATCAGCCGCCACGGCGCGCCCAGCAGGGCCAGCTTGCCCTTGCCGCGCAGGCCGGTGATGGCCAGCGTGTCGATCGGAATGTCGTGCTGCGGCACCAGACGGGTTTCCATCGCACCGTCGGCGCCCATCCAGGTGACCGGCACGCCGCGCGCGCGCAGCACGCGGGCCACGGCCAGGCCGGGGAAGATGTGACCGCCGGTACCACCGGCCAGGATCATCACCGGGCGCACGTTGTCGGTGGCTGTGCTCATGACAGCCTCCCGAAGGTCGGTTCGATGCGCGACTGCAGGCGGCTGGTGCCACGCGCAGCGTTCGCTGCAGCGGCAGCCACCGGCTCGGAGCTCATCGGTACGCTGGCGGCCACCGGCGCGGCCGGCTCGTCGCTCGGCTCGGCAGCGGCGTCTTCGCTGCCGCCGATGCGCACGGCCTGGCGGCGCTCGGCGCGCTTGAGTTCATAGGACACGCGCAGCAGCAGGCCCATCGCCACGCAGGTCATCAGCACCGACGAGCCGCCGGAAGAGATCAGCGGCAGGGTCAGGCCCTTGGTCGGCAGGATGCCCAGGTTCACGCCGATCGAAACGAAGGTCTGCATGCTGATCCACAGGCCGATGCCGAAGGCGATGTAGCCGGAGAAGTGCCGCTTCATCTCCACGCAGCGCATGCCCAGCCAGAAGGTCCGGCCGACCAGCAGCGCGTACAGGGCCACGATCACGCAGGTGCCCAGGAAGCCGAATTCCTCGGCAGTGACCGAGAAAATGAAGTCGGTATGCGCTTCGGGCAGGTAGTACAGCTTCTGCACCGAGTTGCCCAGGCCGACGCCGGTCCACTCGCCACGGCCCACCGCCATCAGCGCGTTGGACAGCTGGTAGCCGTCGCCCTGCTGGTCGGCCCATGGGTCCAGGAAGGACGTGATGCGGCGCATGCGGTACGGCTCGATGATCGCCAGTGCGCTCATGCCGACCAGGCCGATGATCACCGGCATCGACATGCGCGGCATGTTCACCCCGCCCAGCACCAGCATGCCGGCGGTGATCGCCAGCAGCAGGGTGGACGAGCCGAAGTCCGGCTGCAGCAGCAGCAGCACCACCAGCGTCCCGGCCACGCCCAGCGGCTTGAGCATCGCCGGCCAGGTCGCGTTGACCTCGTCGCGGAAACGCACCAGGTAGCTGGACAGCCAGACGATGTAGAGCACTTTCACTGCTTCGACCGTCTGGAACTTGGAGATGCCCAGGTTGATCCAGCGGCGCGCACCGTTGACGGTGCTGCCCAGGCCCGGTGCGAACACCGCCAGCAGCAGCACGAAGCAGCCCAGCAGCAGCATCTGGTTGTACTGCTCGATGGACTTCAGTTCAGTGCGGGCGGCGATGACCGCCAGCACGATACCCACCGCCAGGAAGATCAGGTGGCGGTTGAGGTAGTAGAACGGACTGCTCATCAAGGCGATCGAGCTGGACGCCACCATCACCACGCCCACGCCGGTGAGCGCGATGATCGCGCCCAGCAGCCACTTGTCGTAGCTGCCTTCGATGGCTTCAAGGCGTGTTGCCTGGCGGGACAGGTCGTTCATCTCAGCGCACCTTCAACGTGGCCAGGCCGATCAGCACGAGCACGACGGAGATGATCCAGAAGCGCACGATCACGCGCGGCTCGGGCCAGCCCTTCAGTTCGAAATGGTGGTGGATCGGAGCCATGCGGAACACGCGCTTGCCGGTCAGCTTGAACGAGGCCACCTGGATCATCACCGACAGTGTTTCGATGACGAACACGCCGCCCATGATCACCAGCACCAGTTCCTGGCGGGTGATCACCGCGATCGTGCCCAGCACCGCGCCCAGCGCCAGCGCGCCGATGTCGCCCATGAAGACCATGGCCGGATAGGTGTTGAACCACAGGAAGCCGAGGCCCGCACCGGCGATGGCCGCGCAGATGATGACCAGCTCGCCGGCGCCTGGAATCTGCGGAATCTGCAGGTAGTTGGCGAATACCACGTTGCCCGAGGCATACGCGAACACGCCCAGCGCGCAGGCCACCAGCACGGTTGGCATGATCGCCAGGCCGTCCAGGCCGTCGGTCAGGTTCACCGCGTTGGAGAAGCCGACGATCCAGAAGTAGGCGATGGCCACGAAGCCGATGCCGGCCAACGGCAGCGCCACCGACTTGAACATCGGGATGTAGAAGGTCAGCGCCGCCGGCACGTCGGCCGTATAGAACAGGAACAGGCCCGCGGCCAGCCCGAAGATCGACTGCAGCAGGTATTTCCAGCGCGACTTCAGGCCGTTCGGGTCGCGGCGGACGATCTTGATCCAGTCGTCATACCAGCCGATGGCGCCGAAGCACAGCATCACCGCCAGCACCAGCCACACGTAGCGGTTGCGCAGGTCGGCCCACATCAGCACCGACAGGGTGACGGTGAGCAGGATCAGCGAACCGCCCATGGTCGGCGTGCCGGCCTTGGAGAAATGGGTCTGCGGACCGTCCTTGCGGATCGGCTGGCCGCCCTTGAACTGGGCAAGCTTGCGGATCATCGCCGGGCCAAGCCACAGCGACAGGAACAGGGCCGTCAGCGCGGCAAGGATGGCGCGGAACGTCTGGTAGTTGAACAGCCCGAACAGGCTCTCCAACTGCTGCAACCATCGAGCCAGTTCATACAACATGCGGGGATTCCTCTCCTTGCGCCAGCAGCGCTTTGACGATCAGGTCCATGGCACTGCCACGGGAACCCTTGACCAGGCAGCGCACACCAGCGTGCAACTCGTCCTGCAGCGCCTGTGACAGCGCACCATGGGTATCGAAATGGCGTCCGCCTTCACCGAAGGCGGCCGCAGCGGCGGCACTGAGCGGACCCAGTGCATACAACCGCTTCAGGCCGGCGGCGCGTGCACGGATGCCGGCCTGCGCATGCAGCGCCTCGCTGTCCGGACCCAGCTCACGCATGTCGCCCAGCACCAGCCAGCCCTCTTCCGGCGCGGCGGCCAGGGCGTCGATGGCCGCAGCCAGCGAACCGGGGTTGGCGTTGTAGCTGTCGTCCACCAGCACCGCGCCATTGCGCAGCTGATGGGCAATCTGGCGGCCCGGCACCGGCTGCGCTTCGGCCAGGCCGGTCGCGATCAGCGCCAGGTCGACACCGGCGGCCAGCGCCAGGCTGGCGGCGGCCAGCGCATTGCTGACGTTGTGGCGACCGGGCAGGCCGAGCACCACGCGGGCTTCGCCGCTCGGTGCGACCAGGGTGAACTGGCTGCCCTGCGCGCCGGCGCGGATGTCGCGCGCGGTCACCTCGGCGGTATGTTCCAGGCCGTAGCGCAGCACGCGGCAACGCGGCGGGGTGCCGACGAAGTGCTGTTCGAACCAGCGGCCGTAGGCATCGTCCACATTGATCACCGCCACGCCATCGGCCGGCAGCGCGGCATAGATCGCACCCTTGGTCACCGCCACGCCGAGCAGGCTGCCCATGCGTTCCAGGTGCGCCGGGGCAATGTTGTTGACCAGCGCATAGCGCGGGCGGGCGATGTCGGTCAGGTAGGCGATATCGCCCGGCTTGCCGGCGCCCATCTCGTAGACGGCGTAGTCGGCATCTTCCGGCGCATCGATCACCGCCAGCGGCAGGCCGATCTCGTTGTTGCGGTTGCCCGGGTTGGCGTAGACCACCTTGTGGGCGTGCTGTGCCACCTGCTGCAGGATCGACAGCAGCAGGCTCTTCACGCTGGTCTTGCCGTTGCTGCCGGTGATCGCGAACACCTCGGTGCCGCGGTCGCGCTGCATGCCGGTGGCGATCTTCGCCAGTGCCAGTTCGCTGTCGGCCACCAGCACCTGTGGCAGTTCGATCGGCAGCAGGCGCTCGACCAGCAGCGCACTGGCACCGCGCGCCTGCGCGTCGGCGGCAAAGTCATGGCCGTCGAACCGCTCGCCGCGCAGCGCCACATACAGGCTGCCCGGGCCGAGGCTGCGGGTGTCATTGCTGACCGCATCGATGGCCACGTCGTCGCCGTGGATCTCGCCGCCGGCCCAGTGTGCGATCAGCGAAAGCAGGGTGCGCTTCATGCGGTGCCCTCCCCGGCCTGCGCCTCTAGTACACCGGCCTTGGCCGCCAGTGCAGCGGCGGCCACTTCGGTGTCGTCGAAGTCATGGCGCACGCCATTCACTTCCTGGTACGGCTCGTGGCCCTTGCCAGCGATCAGGATGATGTCACCGGCACCGGCACGCTTCACCGCCAGGCCGATCGCACGCGCGCGGCTGCGCTGCACGGTCACGGCGGAGGCATCGGTGAAGCCGGCCAGGATGTCGGCCACGATCACGTCGCCATCCTCGCCACGCGGGTTGTCGTCGGTGACGATGACCTGGTTGGCCAGACGCTCGGCAATGGCCGCCATCTGCGGGCGCTTGCCGGTATCACGCTCGCCGCCGCAGCCGAACACGCAGAACAGCGTGCCCTGCAGGTGGCCATGCAGGCTGTCCAGCGCCTGTTCCAGCGCGTCCGGGGTGTGTGCGTAGTCGACCACCACGGTCGGCAGGCCACCTTCGCCGCCCAGGCGGTTCATGCGGCCACGGATCGGCTGCAGCGCCGACAGTACTTCGGCGATGCGCGGCAGCGGCTGGCCCTGCGCGTGCAGGGTGCCGGCCACGGCCAGCAGGTTGTCCACGTTGAAGCGGCCCAGCAGCGGCGACTGCACCGCCGCGCGCTGGCCGTCGATGACCAGTTCGAAGGCAATGCCACGGCCATCCAGCTGCAGCGCCTCGGCGCGCACGCTGGCGTCGGTGGCACCGCGCGAGCTCAGGCCGATCGGCTGCACGCCCGCAGGCAGGCCGGCGAACAGCTGGCGGCCGAACGCGTCGTCCAGATTGATCACCGCGGCCTTCAGGCCCGGACGGTGGAACAGCCGCGCCTTGGCCGCGCCGTAGCTGGCCATGTCGCCGTGGTAGTCCAGATGGTCGCGGGTGAGATTGGTGAACACCGCCACGTCGTAGTGCACGGCATCCACGCGCCCCTGGTCCAGCGCATGCGAGCTGACTTCCATCGCCACCGCGCGCGCACCGGCGTCGCGCAGCTGCGCCAGCAGCGCATGCATCTGCAGCACCAGCGGCGTGGTGAAGCCGGTCGGCTCGACCGCGCCATAAAGTCCGGCACCCAGCGTGCCGATACTGCCACTGGGCGTACCGAGCAGGTGCCAGGCCTGGGCCAGCAGCTGCACGGTGGAGGTCTTGCCGTTGGTGCCGGTGACACCGACCATCGCCATCGCCCGCGACGGCGCGCCATGGAACTGGTCGGCCATCGCACCCATGCGTGCGCGCAGGCCCGGCACGGCGATCGCATCGGCCGGTGCCGGCAGTTCGGCGGGCGCCGGCGGTTCAAACAGGATGACGCTGGCACCGGCGGCGCGGGCCTGCTCGACGAAGCCCAGGCCATGCGCGCCGAAACCGGCGATGGCGACGAAGGCATTGCCGGGACGCACGGCGCGGCTGTCCAGCACCAGGCCGGTCAGAACGGGGTCGTGCCCTGCAAGGGCAACGTCCGGAAGCAACTGCGAAAGCAACATCGAAGGACTCATTGCGTGCCTCCCGTAGTGGGCGGCGTCTGGGCGTGCGCGCTCGGCAGCGCAGCATCGAATTCAGCGGCGGCATCCACTGGCAGCGCGGTCTCGGCCGGCGGCGCAGGCAGGATCGAGGCCGAGTGGCCGACCTTGCCGGACTGCTGTGCGGCCAGCCACGACTGCAGGTCGTCCAGTGGCACGTCCATCAGGCGCAGGGTGCCTTCCATCACGTTGTGGTAGACCGGCGCCGACACCAGGCCGCCGTAGAACTTGCCGGCCTGCGGATCGTTGATGACGATGACGGTGGCGAAGCGCGGGTTGGTGGCCGGTACCACGCCAGCGAACAGCGCGTTGTAATGGCCACGCTCGTAACCACCCGGGCCGGCCTTGCGCGCAGTACCGGTCTTGCCGGCCACGCGATAGCCGAGCACCGCCGCCTGCTTGGCGCCGCCCTGGGTGACCACGGTTTCCATCATCGCCACCACCTGCCTGGCGACGTTTTCGTCGATGATCTGCTGGCCTTCATTGCGCTGGCCCTTGACGAAGGTCGGCGCGATCAGACGACCGCCGTTGGCCAGTGCCGAATAGGCGGTAGCGATCTGCAGCGGCGTCACGTTCAGGCCGTAGCCGTAGGACATCGTGGTCTTGGTGGTACCCGACCAGCGCGCCGGGCGCAGCACCACGCCGCCGGATTCACCGGGGAAACCGCTGTGCGGTACCGAGCCATAACCAAAGCGGCGCACGCCGTCGTAGAACACCTGGTCCGGCATCTTCGCCGCGACCTTGGCCGCACCCACGTTCGAACTGCGGGTGATCACGCCGGTCACGTTCAGCACGCCGTTGTTGCGCGGCACGTCACGGATGGTGAAGCGGCCCAGGGTCATGTAACCCGGATTGGTATCGATGATGGTGTCCTTGGTCACCGCACCGGCCTGCAGCGCGGTAGCGATGGTCAACGGCTTCATCGTCGAACCCGGCTCGACCAGATCGGTCACCGCACGGTTGCGGCGCGCATCGGGCAGCGCGCCGGTCAGCGAATTCGGGTTGTAGGTCGGCAGGTTGACCATGGCCAGGATCTCGCCGGTGGTCACGTCCATGATCACCATCGAACCGCCCGCTGCCTTGTTGGCCACCAGCGCGTTGCGCAGTTCCTTGAACGCCAGGTACTGGATGCGGCGGTCGATGCTGAGGGTCAGGTCCTTGCCCGGCTCAGCGGCGCGCAGCAGATCGCTCTCGACGGTCTCGCCCTTGCGGTTGCGGATCACCCGCTTCGCACCGGCCTTGCCGCGCAACCATTCGTCGAACGCCAGCTCCAGGCCTTCCTGGCCGCGGTCGTCGATGTTGGTGAAGCCCAGCACGTGCGCCATCGCTTCACCCTGCGGGTAGAAGCGGCGGAACTCGCGTTGCGCGGCCACGCCCGGAATCTTCAGCGCGACCACCTTCTCTGCCTCGTCCGGATTGATCCGGCGGCGCAGGTACATGAATTCCTTGTCCGACTTCTGCGACAGGCGGCTGCTCAGCTCATCCACCGACATGCCGACCGCCTGGGCCAGCTCCGGGATGCGCTCGGGCGAACGCAGCAGGTCCTGCGGATTGACCCAGATCGAGGCGACCGGGGTGGACACCGCCAGCGGCTCGCCGTTGCGGTCGGTGATCATGCCGCGCGAGGTCTTGATCGGCAGCTCGCGCAGGTAGCGGGCCTCGCCCTGGCGCTGGTAGAAGTCGCTGTTGATGATCTGCACGTAGGCCGCGCGGCCGACCAGCGACACCGAGCACAGGCCGAGCGCCAGCGCGACCCAGCGCAGGCGCTGGCGCAGGTTGAAGGCATTGCGCGGGCGGTTGCGGCCGGCCTTGCTCATGGGCGCACCACCACGATGTCGGCGGCCTCGGGGAACTTCATGCCGAGCTTCTCGCGGGCGATGCGATCAACACGGTTGGCTTCGGCCAGGGTCGCCTGCTCCAGCTGCAGGCGGCCGAATTCCAGGTTGATGTCATCGCGCTTGCGCTCGGCGCGCGACAGTTCGATGAACGTCTGCCGATGACGGTGACGCACGAACACGACGCCGATCGCCGAGGCCACGGTGGACGCCAGCAGGATGATCAGCAGCAGCCGGCTCATGCGTCGGCCTCCCGCTTCTGCGCCACGCGCAGCACGGCGCTGCGCGCACGCGGGTTGGCGGCCAGTTCCTCGTCGGTAGCCTTGATGGCACCGCCGATCAGGTCCAGCGTCGGCACGAACGCCACCGCCTCGGGCAGGCGGCGGTTGGCCGGCGGCGCCTTGGCCAGGCGGTTCATGTACTGCTTGACGATGCGGTCTTCCAGCGAATGGAAGCTGATCACCGCCAGCCGGCCACCGGGCTTGAGCCGTTCCACGGCCGCATCGAGCCCGGCTTCCAGATCGGCCAGCTCGCGGTTGATGTGGATGCGGATGGCCTGGAAGCTGCGCGTGGCCGGGTGGATCTTGTCTTTCCCACGCGGCATCACCGAGGCGATCAGCTCGGCCAGTTCGGCGGTGCGGGAGAAGGGCTGCTTCTCACGGCGGGCCACGATGGCACGGGCGATGCGGCGGCTCTGGCGTTCTTCGCCATAGGTCCACAGCACGTCGGCAATTTCGCGCTCTTCCACGCGGTTGATCCACTGCGCGGCGCTTTCACCGCTGTCCGGGTCCATGCGCATGTCCAGCGGGCCGTCCTTGCCGAAGCTGAAGCCACGTTCGGCCACGTCCAGCTGCGGCGACGACACGCCCAGGTCGAACAGCACGCCGTCCAGGCCTTCGGCCGTCGCATCCCACTGCAGCAGCTGGGCGAAGCTGCCACGGAAAATGGACACGCGTGGGTCCGGCGCGAAATCGCGCTCGGCAACGGCGATGGCTTCCGGATCCTTGTCCATGACCAGCAGGCGCCCCTCGGGACCGAGCTGGGTGAGCACGCCACGTGCATGACCGCCACGACCGAACGTGCCATCCAGATAACGTCCGTTTTCGATCACCCTCAGGCCTTCAAGGACCTGGGTGTACAGGACCGGCAGGTGCACCGCCGGCGACTGCGACACCGGAAGGTGACCGGTCTGCGCTTCTGGGCGCATCCGGGCACCCCGGCTCACAACTTCAGGTCGAGCAACCCATCACCCAGATCCTCGTCAGACAACGTCTGCTGGATCAGGGCCCGATGCGCCTGCTCGCTCCACAATTCGAACTTGTCGCCCATACCGAGCAATACCGCCTTCTTCTCAATGCCCACCGCACCGCGGTGGCTGGCGGGGATGCTGATGCGACCGTTGCCGTCCAGTTCCAGATGGGCGGCCGAGCCGACCAGCTTCTGCTGCAACAGGCGCACGACGCGCTGGGTGTTGGGCTTGGACATGACGTCGTCGCGGACCCGCTCCCATTCCGACTCTGCATACAGCCACAGGCAGCCGGCTTCGAACGGGTTGTAGGTCAGCACGAGACGGTTGTTGCTGGCGCGCGCGACGAGGTCGCGGTAAGCGGTGGGAACCGCCATGCGCCCTTTATCGTCAACTGTGATGGCCGTCTCGCCCTGGAACACGACGCGTGCACCTATCCTTCGCCCGGTGAAACATTGAACCACGAAAACCCACAAAACACCCGGATTTCCCTCTGATGCCCACCTTAGCAGCGGCCGAAGGGTTGTCAACAACTTTTCAGCGGGGAAATCGCCAGCCGCATCAATGGCTTGCAACAACCTTTAGAGAATTGTTCAAGGCTTATCCACAAGTTGCTGATCCGTCTCAATTTTTGAGATTGAACGGAAGTTCAGGGCTGTGGACAAGGCGTGAAACATCGCCCGCGCATTCATCCGGAACCGGCCGGAAACGCCGCCGGACTGCGCAAACGATGCACAATGGAGGCCATGTGCCTGCTCGCTCTTGGCTGGATGCACCACCCGCGCTGGCGGCTGGTGATGACCGGCAACCGTGATGAGTTCCACGCCCGCCCGACCGCGGCGCTGGCCCCCTGGCAGGATGAGACCTCCGTCATCGGAGGGCGCGACCTGCGCTCCGGCGGTGGCTGGGCCGGCGTCGGCGCCGGCGGCCGCATGGCCGTGGTCACCAATGTCCGTGATCCGCTGGCCGCCCAGACCGGCCCGTCCCGGGGTGCACTGGTGGCCGACTTCCTGCGCGGCCGCGACCCCGCCGCCGTGCATATCGACCGGCTGGCCACCGTGGCGGGCGCGTATGCGCCCTTCAACCTGCTGCTGGCCGATGGCGACAGCCTGGAGTACCTCGGCAACCACCCCGCCGAGCGCCAGAGCCTGGGCCCGGGCGTGCATGGCATGTCCAACGGCGCGCTGGACGCGCCCTGGCCGAAGACCCGACGGCTGATGGACGCGCTGTCTGCGTGGCTGCAGGCCGGCGATGAGGATCTGGCCCCGCTCTGGGCCGCGCTGGCCGACGAACATCGCCCCGCCGACAGCGACCTGCCCGACACCGGCATCGGCCTGGAACGCGAGCGCTGGCTGAGCCCGGCGTTCATCCGTGGCGACGATTACGGCACCCGCGCCAGCACCGTGCTGCTGATCGACGCCGAGGGCCACGGCGAGATCCACGAGCGCCGCTTTGGCCCGCAGGGCGCAGCCAACGGACAGAGCCACGTCATTTTCTGACCGGGTAATGCCGGCCGTTGGTCGGCATTTCTTTCCAGCAGGGTAGTGCCGGCCGCTGGCCGGCAACCTCCGGATCTTCGGGCAGGCCACGCAGCTGCCGGCCAGCGGCCGGCACTACCTGCTCCAGGACTGCCAACGGCGTCATTCAGCTTCCCGGCGCAGCGCCTTCTCGCCCGCGCCACAGGGCCTGCGCCGCTGAGGTCATCCCACTGTGCCCCTTTTGCGTCTCGCACTGTGTCTATAAATGCCGCCCGCAACCTCCCAAGGTGCTCATGCCCGGCGCCATGCCGCGCGATCCACATCCACATGGAGGCCCCATGCGCCGTACCCTCATCCTGCTCGCCACCCACCTGCTCACCCTCGGCCTGGGCTTCGGCCTGGGCATCTACCTGCTGCCGATCCTGATCGCTCCCGATGACCCGCCGGTCGCGAAGGTGCAGGCGGCGATGGGCGACGCCCGCTACCACACCACCTTCCGTCGCGACCTCAAGGGCAGCGACGCGGTGCACTGGGCCGAAGGCAACGTCAGCGTCAGCGCCCGCCAGGTCGCGTTCGACGGCAAGATGGGCCCGGGGCCGGACTACAAGGTCTACCTGGTCCGCGACTTTGTCGACAACAAGGCCGATTTCCTGAAGATCAAGGCGCAGGCCCAGCGCATCGGCGAGGTGAAGACGTTCAACCGCTTCCTGGTGGAGGTGCCTGCGAACGTGGACGTGGACGACTACACCACCGTGGTGGTGTGGTGTGAACGGTTCGAGCAGTTCATCTCCGCCGGGCAGTACCGTACGCCGGGTTGAAGACCGCGCGACGTCGAGGTAGTGACGGCCGCTGGCCGGTATTCTGTCCGCCGCTGCTGGCAGCGTGAAGCTGCCGGCCAGCGGCCGGCACTACCGATGCGCGGTTCACGCATATGCAAGCACGCATGTAGAAGAAAGAGGCGGAGCCGGCCGATAAGCCGGGTTCTGTCGTGGACAGTCATTCCTCTAGGCGTTACGTCACCGCAACGCTCAAGCAACCTACCCGGATCCAACGCGGGCCGCGCCAAAGGATCCCTATTTGGTCTTGCTCCAGGTGGGGTTTGCCGTGCCGGTCTGTTGCCAGACTCGCGGTGCGCTCTTACCGCACCATTTCACCCTTACCGGCCTTCCGAAGAAGACGTAGGCGGTATCTTTCTGTTGCACTTTCCGTCGGCTTGCGCCGCCCAGGCGTTACCTGGCACCTTGCCCTATGGAGCCCGGACTTTCCTCGGCACCCCCGAAGGGATGACGCGACTGTCTGGCCGGCTCCGCCAGCGCACATTCTAGCCTACGCACGCCCTTCCTGCCGTGCTGATCGCGGCATCCGGTTCATCCATCCACGCATGGCGTGGATCTACCGACTCCGCTGCTCTGGTGGGTGCGGATTCCGCTCTGGTGGGTGCGGACCTTGGTCCGCACGATCCATCAACTGCCGTACAACGCCTTGCGCGGTGCACCGGTCAACTCTGCCGCCAGCTTCGCCGCGGTCGACGGCGGCAGGTGCTCGCTCAGCTTGGCGTAGACGCGGCGGCCATGCGCCAGCTGCGCTTCCTCATCGTCGCCGGCGCCCTGCACCATCACCACGAACTCGCCCTTGCGCTGGTTCTCGTCAGCTTCCACCTTCGCCAGCAGGCCGGCCAGGTCGCCATCGAGCACGGTCTCGAACAGCTTGGTCAGCTCACGCGCCAGCACCGCAGGGCGTTCGCCGCCGAAGATCGCCGCCATGTCCGCCAGCGACTCGGCGATGCGATGCGAGGATTCGTAGAACACCATCGTGCGTACTTCACCGGCCAGCGCCTGCAGGCGGTCGCGGCGGCCGCTGGCCTTGGCCGGCAGGAAACCCTCGAAGCTGAAGCGGTCACTGGGCAGGCCGGCCACGCTCAGCGCGGCGATGGCGGCACAGGCGCCGGGAATCGGGCTGACCTTGATGCCCGCCGCACGCGCGGCACGCACCAGACGGAAACCGGGGTCACTGACCAGCGGGGTGCCAGCATCGCTGACCAGCGCCAGCGATTCGCCGGCCTGCAGGCGCGACACCAAGCGCTGGGCCAGGGCCTCTTCATTGTGTTCGTGCAGGGCCACCAATGGCTGCTGGATGCCGAAATGGGAAAGCAGCTGGCCACTGCGGCGGGTGTCTTCGGCACAGATGGCCGCCACCGAGCGCAGCACCTCCTGCGCGCGCGGGCTCAGATCGGCCAGGTTGCCGATCGGGGTGGCGACGACGTACAGGGTTGGCACACTCATTTCAGCGGTACTCACGGGGCAAGGGTAGAATCGTAGCGTGTACCCGGCCAAGGCCGCTGCCCTCATCGCATGGACCCGATCATGAACAAGCCCGCCGCACGGATCTCCGCCCTGTCGCTGTCGTTGATGCTGCTGGCCGGCTGTGCCACCACCAGCTTGACCAGCGCGCCCGAATCGCCGGCCCAGAGCCAGGCGCTGGCGCTGATCGACCAGGGCAAGCCGCGCGACGCCGCACTGCAGTTGGAAGGCCTTGCTGCCACCCTGCGCGGCGGAGCCCGCACCAATGCCCTGGCCGATGCGGCCTGGGCCTGGCACCTGGCCGGCGACAGCGCCCGCGCGCGCAGCCTGCTGGGTCAGCTCACCGCCCGCCAGCTGACCGGCGCCAGCCTGCAGCGCTACCAGTTGACCGGTGCCGAGCTGGCGCTGGCCGACAAGCAGCCGGGGCAGGCCCTGGCCCTGCTGAAGGACCACGGCGACAACGTGCTGCCGGCACTGCGGACGCGCTGGTATCTGGCCCGCGCCACTGCGCTGCAGGGCACCGGCGATGCCTTCGGCGCCGCCACCGAACGTGCCCGCGCCCATGCCAGCCTGACCGGCAGTGCGCGCAGCGAGAACCAGGCCGCCATCGCCGGCCTGCTCGGTACCCTCGACGACGCCACCCTGCGCAGTCGTGCCGCCGCCCTGCCGGCCAACGACCCGCTGTACAACTTCGCCGGCCGCGCACTGATTGCACGCGGCCTGCCGCTGCCGCGACCGTTCGACCGCGATGGCGCCGCCCAGTTCGACACCAGCAAGCGCCCGCCGGCGATGAGCGACGGTTACCGCCCGCCGGCCAAGCTGGCCGTGCTGCTGCCGCTCAGCGGCCGCCTGGCCACCGCCGCGCAGCCGGTGCGCGATGGCCTGCTGGCCGCGTACTACGGCGAGACCCGCCGCCGCCCGGACATCAACTTCATCGACACCGCCGGTACCCCGGCCGGTGCCCTCGCCGCCTATGACAAGGCCGTGGCCTCCGGTGCCGACTTCGTGGTCGGCCCGCTGGGCCGCGACGAAGTGGACGCGGTGTACGGCCGTAAGCAGCTGCAGGTGCCGGTGCTGGCGCTGAACCGTGGCAAGGATGCGCCGCCGGCCGGCAGCGCCGGTTTCTCGCTGGCACCGGAAGATGACGGCATCGTCGCCGCTGAATACCTGCGTGGTCGCGAGCGCGGCAAGGCGCTGGTGATCAACAGCGCCGACGATACCGGCCGCCGTGCCGCCGCCGCCTTCGCCCAGCGCTTCGCCCAGCGTGGCGGCCAGGTGGTGGCCACCATCGGCGTCAGCGATGCAGTCGGCGATGTCGGTGCGCAGGTGCGCAATGCCGGCCAGGTCGATGCCGTGTTCCTCGCCGTGCGTGCGCCGCAGGCGCGCCTGCTGGCACCGCAGCTGGCGCTGGCCGGTGCCGGCGGCGCCACCCGCGTCGGCACCTCGCAACTGACCATCGGCAGCGGCAAGGTGGAAGAAGACGTGGCGCTGGACGGCATCGTCTACCCGAACGAAGCCTGGAACGTGCGCAGCGTGTCGGGCCTGCCGTCGGCCAGCCAGGTCGCCAGCACCCTGCCCAGCGCACGCGGTGCAGCCGGCCGCCTGTTCGCTTTCGGCGCCGATGCCTGGAAGATCACCGCCTATCTGGACAAGCTGTCCAACGAAGGCGGCCTGGACGGTGCCACCGGCACCCTGTTCCTGGACAGCAACGGCAACATCCTGCGCCAGCCGGCTTGGTCCACCTTCAATGGCGGCCGGCCGATGCCGATCGCCGGTGGTCGCTGAGCGCAGCCAACGGGGCTCGGCGGTGGAAGCCGCCGCCGAGCAGCATCTGCAACAGGCGGGACTGCAGCCGCGTGCGCGCAACGTGCGCTATCGCGGCGGTGAACTGGACCTTGTGATGGACGATGCCGGCACCGTGGTGTTCGTGGAAGTGCGCTATCGCGCGCGATCGGATTTCGGTGGCGGTGCCGCTTCGGTGGATGTGCGCAAGTGCCGACGCCTGGCGCACGCCGCGCAGCTGTACCTGCAGGACAACCCGGCGCTGGCCGATGCACCCTGCCGTTTTGATGTGGTCGACGCCACCGGCGAGCCGCCGCAGCTGCGGTGGCTGCGTGATGCGTTCCGGCTGGATGATTGCTGATGGGTACCGTCCGCTCTGGTAGAGGCCGACCCTGGTCGGCGCTTCTGTGCCAACCAAGGTTGGCACCTGCCAGCGCGCAGCCAGGCCGGCACGACCACGGTGTGTGACTGATGCCTTCGATCATCACCCATGCTGCCGTGCCGCTGGCGCTGTGGTGCGCCGCTGATCGCGGCCGCATCCCGCCGCACCTGCTGGCGGCCGGCGTGATTGCAGCGATGCTGCCCGATGCCGATGTACTGGCCTTCGCGCTGCACATTCCCTACGCCGATGCGTTCGGCCATCGCGGCGCCAGCCATTCGCTGCTGTTTGCCGGCATGCTGGCGGCATTGGCCGCGGTGCCGGCGTTCTTTGGTAACCGCCGATCTTGGTCGGCACCACACAGGCCCGGTAGTCGCCGACCTTGGTCGGCGGTTTCGTGCCAACCAAGGTTGGCACCTACCTGGGCGCGGCCAACGGTGGCATCTACCGTGCAGGCGGCAGTGTTCGTCTTCATCTGCGCTGCCAGTCACCCGTTGCTGGATGCGATGACCTCGGGCGGCCTCGGCGTGGCCCTCGCCTGGCCCTGGAGCGAACAACGCTTCTTCGCGCCGTGGCGACCGATCCGCGTTTCACCGTTCGCCCCACAGTTCTTCAGCGCGCGCGGCCTGGCCACCCTGCTGTCGGAACTGCGCTGGGTGTGGCTGCCACTGGCTGGCGCCGTTGTCACCTGGAAACTGATCCAACCCGCTCCTGCTGCCCCACGAGATCCGTCATGAGTCCTGCCCTGCCTGCTGCCCTGGTTGCCGAACTGTCCGCCCTGCTGGGTGCCGATGGCTGGCGCATGGATGACAACGCGCTGGAGGCGAACGCGCAGGACAACTCGTGGCGCCACCAGCGCCCCGCTGCCGTCGCGCTGCCCGCCAGCATCGAACAGGTGCAGGCGTTGGTGCGTGCCTGCCGCGCGTATGGCGTGGTTCTGGTCGCACGTGGCGCCGGCACTGGCACCACCGGCGCAGCCGTGCCGCTACCCGGCAGCATCGTGCTGTCGTTCACCCGCATGGACCGCATCGTCGAGATCCGCGCCGGCGATCGCTGCGCGGTGGTGCAACCGGGCGTGCTCAATGGCGCCCTGCAGCAGGCACTGGCCCCGCACGGCCTCTTCTGGGCACCGGACCCGTCCAGTGCGGAGATCTGCAGCGTCGGTGGCAACCTGGCCTGCAATGCGGGTGGCCCGCGCGCGGTGAAGTACGGCACCAGCCGCGACAACGTGCTGGGCCTGGTGGCAGTGACCGGCACCGGCGAGGTGATCCGCTGCGGCGGCGCCTACACCAAAGACGCCACTGGCTACGATCTGACCCATCTGCTGGTGGGCAGCGAAGGTACGCTGGCATTGATCGTGGAAGCCACGCTGAAACTGACCCCGCTGCCGGTCAGCCAGGCCGGGCTGCGCGTGTTGTACCGCGATGCGGATGCCGCCGCAGCCGCCGTGTCGCGGTTGATGTCGCAGCCGGTGGTACCCACCCGCCTGGAATTCATGGACGCACGCAGCCTGGAGCTGCTGCGGCTCAATGGCGCCAATGTTCCGGAGGCTGGTGCGATGCTGCTGGTCGAGGCCGATGGTGACCACGACACCCTGCCCTATCTGCTGCAGGCATTGGCCAGCGCCGCCGAAGGCGACGGCATGATCGAGCTGGACGTGGCGATGGAAGGCCGCGCGCGCGACCAGCTTTGGGCGGCGCGCAAGGCGCTGTCGCCGGCACTGCGGACGGTCGCGCCCGGCAAGATCAATGAAGACGTGGTGGTCCCAGTGTCGCGCATTCCGGAACTGGTGGCCGGTGTACAGGCGTTGGCGCGCGACTACACCCTGACCATCGTCACCTTCGGTCATGCCGGCAACGGCAACCTGCACGTCAACATTCTTTACCACCCGGACGAAGCCGACGAAAACGCACGCGCGCATGCCGCACTGCCGAAGATCTTCGAACTGACGCTGTCACTGGGCGGCACGCTGTCCGGCGAGCATGGCATTGGGTTGGCCAAGCGCGATTTCATGGCGCAGGCGTTCAGCCCGGCCACGCTGGCGACGATGCGCGCGATCAAGGCCGCGCTGGACCCGGACGGCATCCTCAACCCGGGCAAAGTGCTGCCGCCGGTGTGAACGCCGCCGGGCATGCCCGGCGCTACCGGGGCGCGCTGCCTACGCTGTCGATGAGGGTCTGGCGGAAGCTGGGCAACAGCACGCGATTACCATGCCCGCTCAGATGGTCATTGTCGAAGAACAGGGGTTCACCGTCTTCCACCGCCGAACAGGTGTCTGGCCCGCACAGCAACGGCAGCGGATCCCACACGGTCAGTGACGGGTAACGTGCGGCCAGGTCCGCCAGCAGTGCCATCTGCGGCACGCGCAGCATTTCCAGATCCGCACGCGGCATGCTCAGACCGCCGGCACAAGCCGGATTGCGGCGGTTGAACCAGTCCGAACAGCGGTACGCACCGGCCTTGAACAACGGCAGCGGTGCATCCAAAACCACATGCACGCCCAGCTTCTGCAGACGTCCAAGAACACGATCAGCCTCATCACGCGCGGCCTGCGCATGGGTCGGGGTGCGCTCGGCAAGCAGTTGACGATAGATCTGCTGTGCATCCTCCCGCTGCCAGTCAAATCCGCGCAGCTCCGGCATTCGCAGGGCCGCCAGCAGCACGAAGTCACCGGGGCGCGCCTCGCGCTCGATGGTCGACAACGCGTCCTCAATGAAGCCCTGGCAGTCGGACGGGCTGGCCCGCAGCAGGTTGACGAAGCTGCAGCCGCCGCGATCCTGCTGGCGCACCTCCATGCCGGTCTGGCGCGCGACCATGCTGGCCATGGTGCGATACGCCGCCGCGTGCGAATCGCCGGACACGAACAGTCGCCGCCCTTCAAGCGCCGGCGCACTCACCGGCTCCAATGGGCGCCATGCCGGGTAGCGCCGCGCCTGCCATGCATAGCCGTCACGGGTAACACTCAGCGAGACCTGCTCGTGGTACTCCACGGTGGCCCAGGCACCCGCGCCACATAGCGCCACCAGCGGCAATGCCATCGCCAGCACCTTGCCCGGTGCCAGCCGCAGCAGCGGCGCCGCACGGCGCAATGGGCGTTCGACGAAGTGGTAGGACGCGGCCGACACCGCCAGCAGCAGTACCGGATACAGCCACAGCGCAGCACCGTGCAGGCCGTAGGTCCAGCGCAGCAGCACCAGCAGCGGCCAATGCCACAGGTACAGCGAATAGGACAGGCGCCCCAGGTAGGCGAGCGGTGCGCAGCCCAGCGCGCGGGCAATGCGCGATGACCCCGCTGTCGACACGCTCGCCAACAGCAGCAGGGTACCGGCCACGGTCGCCAGCACCCCCGGCACCGGCATCGCCAGCTGCGGGGCGATCACCACACCTGCGGCCAGCATCGCCAGGCCGGCCGCTGCGACCATGTCAGCGTTCTGGCCCGGCGTGCGCGTGCGCATCCACTGGTACAGCAGCGCGCCCGCGGCCAGCTCCCAGAACCGCGCCGGCAGCAGGTAGAACGCTGCCGCCGGTGCCGTCTGCGCCTGCCAGCCTGCCCACGCCAGCGACAGCAGGGTGAGCACCGGCAACAACCAATGCGACCACGGCCAGCGCTCACGCCCGCGCAGCCACACGAAGAACAGCAGCGGGAAGACCAGGTAGAACTGTTCCTCCACGCCCAGCGTCCACGTGTGCAGGAAAGGGTTCAATTCCGCGCCGGGTGAGAAGTAGTCGTTCTGCTGACCCGCCAGCACGATGTTGCTGAAGCCGACCAACGCGGACCAGCCGGTCTGGTCGAACTGCTCATTGCGCCATGCGCGGGGAATGAACAATGCCGACAGCACGAAGGTCGCCATCAGCATCACCAGCAGCGCGGGAAGCAGGCGCAGCACGCGACGCCGGTAGAAATCGAGTAACAGCGCGCCCAGCGACGCATGGGTGCGCGAGGCCAACGACTGGCTGATCACGAAGCCGGACACCACGAAGAACAGGTCCACGCCGGTGAAGCCACCGGGCAACCATGCCGCATTGGTGTGGAACAGGATGACGGCCAGCACCGCCAATGCGCGCAGGCCGTCAATGGCCGCATTGTGGGAACGTTCGGGAGGGGACATGCGGGTGACCGGCAGCGAGCGATCCGGCAGCATCGCCACCGTTTGCGCAGTCATTCAATGGACGATCGCGACAGGGCGGGGGTGTGTTTAGGTTCGATGCAGCCTGTGGGCCACTGCAGGGCCGAGCCCCGCTCAGCGGCCCTTCGTCCAGATCGCGTTGAGCCGAGCATGGGCTCGGCTCTACAGCAGCAGTGGGGTCAGAGCCCATTGCCCAGACAATGGGATCCGACCCCGCTGCACGCCCGCTTACCAGCCCATGCGCAGGCCCAGCTGGCCACCCACATTGCGGTAGCCGTAATCACCACGCTGCACGCTCACGCCACCCCACGCGCCCCAACGCTGGCCCAGCTTCAACTCGGCACCGGCCTGCACCTCATAACGGTTGCGCGGCACGTCCGCACCCAGCGTGTCACCGTTGAACTGCAACGTGCTGGCGCCGCTGCCACGCAGCCAGTTCACGCCCAGGTACGGCTGCACCGTGTTGCCGGCTGCAGTGCCATGACCGAACACGCGCACGCCCAGACGCCCGCTCAGGCCACCGGCATCGGCATGGTCGATCACCGTACCGTTGCTCTCCACGTGGTGATCGGCGCGGAAATCGACATGGCTCAGCTGCAGCTGCGGCTGCACATACAGCGCGCTGGCGGTGCCCTGCCACACGTTGAAGGTGTAGCCGGTCTCCAGCGACGCACTGGCCATGCGCGAATCGTGGTGCTCCGGCGCCAGGCCGATGCCCTGCACCCGGTTGTCGAAACGGCCGTACTGCAGGTTCGCATCCATGTACGCCCCCTGCGTGCCGTCAGCCGCCTGCAACCAGGTGCCGTACACACCCACGGCACTGCCACGCACCCGACCCTTGGCGCTGTAGCCGGTCAGATCGGACACTGCGCTGCTGTCGGCACGCCCCGTGCCCATCATCACGCCGAACGCTGCATTGCCCCGGCGAACCAGGTCAGTGCCAATCTGCAGCACCGAGGTGTTGCCATCAATCGACAGCTGACCACCGACCGCGCTGAAGTCCGCCTGCTGCCGGCCCACGCGCGCCCACGCGGCACGACCTTCATCCAGCGAAACGGCACCGATGCGGTCGTTCAGACGATGGGAAAACATGTTGATGGCTGCCGACTGGTTTGCCAGATAGACACCGGCTTCCGGGCGCAGTACCGGCGGCGGCAGGATCGGATTGATTGGATCCACCGGATCGACGGGATCCGTCGGGTCGATCGGATCTGGGCCGGGATCGACCACGCATCCCGGCGCAGCCGGGTTGTCCTGGCAGACATCGAACCATTGCGAACGCAGATACCAGTTGCCATCGGAAGGATCAGTCACGCCCCCCTTGAACAGGAAGTACTCGTACGATCCGCCCACCGCGCGGCCGCTCAGTGCGTAGCTCGCCCGTGATGCACCGTCGATCTCGATCAGTTGGATGCCATCGGCCGTCGGCGCGCCCACGCCCCCCATGTTCTTCACCGCGATCAGCGCGTCACCGGACGTATCGCCGCGCACGTGCAGGCGGTCCATCGCGCTGTCATCGCCAGCCAGCGCACCCTGGAACAGGAACGTGGCCCCTTCGCTGTGCAGGTCGCCATCCACGCTGAGCGTATTGAAGCGCCCACTGCCGTCGGACAATGCCACGCCACTGTTGAGTACCTGCAGTTCGCCCACCGTGGAATCACTGGTCAGCGTCCACTGGCTGCCGTTTTCAATTGCCATCGTCTGCACCAGATCCGACGAACCCTGCCACAGCGACCCATCCGCCAGCCGCACATGCACATCCGACTGTGGCGGCAATCCCGCGTCCTCATCCTCCGGCGTGATGACAATGTCGCCGTCCATCTGCGAGCGGCCCGCCAGTACCACATCAAAACGCCCGGACACTGCGGCATCCAGTGCCAGCGCGATGCCGTTGCCGCCCGATACCAACGCGCCATTGGACAGAGTCAGGCCTGCATCGCGGCTGCTGCGCAGCCACACACCGCCATGCTGGACGCTCACCAGCGAACCGCCGTCGATGTTCATCCGCCCGTTGTCATTGATCACCGCCGCCCACGCGCCCTCGCCTTCGGTGCGCACATGGGTGTTGTTCAGCGTCATTTCGCCGGTGCCGCCAGACAGCACACCGTGTGAGTTGATGCCGGTGGTGCGCACCACGCTGTCGGCCAGATGCACGGTGCCGCCCAGGCGTGCGATCGCACCGAAGGCGCCATCTCCCTCGGTCAGAATTCCACTGTCACCGACCTCGGCCAGCGGCTCCAGCCCGATCGATCCCTCCGCGTACAACCCGTGCCCGTTCTGGCCCTGGGCGTGCAACTGGCTGGACCTAATCCGCGTCGTCCCGCCGTACAGCGCAACAGCCTGCCAACGGTCGCCCTCGGCGGTGATCTGCGAGCCCTCGATATCCAGCTCGCCTTCATTCATCAGCCGAACGCCGATGCCATTGCGCGCGGTGATGACCGATCCGATGACAGTGGCTTTGCCATCACGTCGGTTGACGTCGATGCCAATGCTCTCACTGCGCAACTGGCTGTCGCGCAGGGTCAGTTCAGATCCTTCGGTCATGTTGATGCCGAAATGTCCGTAAACATCGACGCCATCCAGCAGCAGCGACCCAACGGATCCCGTCGCGAAGCTGATCGCGCTGGCGTGATCTCCACCTGCGTGGATACTGCCACCTCGCATCTCAACCTCTCCGCCAACGGAAAGCCCCACGCCGGACCGCTCGTGGGTCAGGTTGATGTCCACGTCCTCCAGCACGAGCTTTCCAACACCCGCCAACACACCGCCCGAACCTGCACCTGTCCCGTTGATCTGAACCGAACGCAGCTGCGCGCCTCCCCCGTCCTGTATCCAGACTCCGTAAGCACCAGCACCGACGTCGATGCGCACACGTTCGGCGACCATGCTGCCGCCACGTACTTCCAGACCGTTGGACTGATCGGCATTGACCTCGATGACACTGTCAATCAGTTGCGCAGTGCCGGCTTGTACGAACACTCCATGCGACAAGCCGCCGTGCGTGGTGATGTGAACACTATCCAGAACAAGATGGCCGCCCAGGGCCTCTGCCCCATGCGACGCCCTGCCTTCGGTCTGGATGCGCGTGTCGACGGCCTCAATGTGCCCGCCATTGGCGGCAGAAACCCCCGCCGCACCCGAGCCTGTCGTCAGTACACTGCCTTGCTGCAACTCAATCCTGCTGCCCGCACCCTCCGCCCGCGCCGCGGCGGCGCGCATGCCCTCCGTACGAAGATTGACCGCGCCGGTTGGAACAATGGTGCCTCCATTGAGTGCATGGAAGGCATAGCCAGCCGGGTTGCCAGGCTCCACCGGCTCGGTCGTGGCGTAGTCACCGGCCACGGGCGTCTGTTCGTCGCCGTCGGCGACGACCTGCTGTGCCTGTACGGGGGCAGCGGCTGCGAGGGCGGCCGCCAGCGCCAGTGTCAAGCGATGGTGGAGGGGGAAGTGAACGTGCATGGCATGTCTCTGGGGAAGTTGCAGACAGCCTCGATGTCCCCGGCAGTTGTAAACATCGAATGACTTGCGTTTTACGAAAGGTGCGACGTCCTGTCGCAGATTCCTGAACCCATCCCAGCAATTGATGGGATGCAAGCAGGCTTTACAACTATTTGCATGGTCGGCGGGCGGCCGCCTCGCGAGACTGACTCCATTCCAGACAGACACTGACGCGAACGCCACTGAATCACACCCTCTTCACGCCATGTGGGCGTAATACGCACATGCATGAACAGGGGGCGTTGTCGTTGCAGTGCGGAGTCCAATCCATTTCCGCCCATGAGGAACTTCCCATGCGTCATCGCTTCCGCTTTTCTCAACCCAAGCTGCGGCCGCTGGCCCATGGCCTGCTGGCTGCGCTGGCCCTGATGCCTGCAGCAACCGCATTTGCAGGTGACCTGGACGGCACCGTGGGCCACGTTCGAGCGGGCGACACCGTCGAAGAATGGACGCTCAGGAACAACGCAGTACTTACGGTGCAGGACGCGGAGACCCTGACCGTCACCGCTGACAGCTCCTACGTCTACAACAACCGCGCCACCATCACCCGCAGCGGCAGCCATCAACACGCCATCGAACTTTTCGGCACGGCTCGGCTGCAGTCCGAGCGGAGCACGATCCGCGGTGGCGGTGTTCTCGTCAGCGGAGCTTCGTCGGCGCATATGGTCGGGAATCGTGTTCTGGTCACCGCCGCAGACGGCCTGTCACCCACTGAATCACTCAGCATCGGCCTCTTTGTGGGTGGCACGCCGGCCAGTGCGCCGCTGCCCGGTGCATGGGCCATCATCGACTCTACCTACATGCGGGTGGAAGACACTGCCGCCGCTAGCGACCTGTCCAGCGGCCTGGGTGTGCGCATGGAAAACGGCAAGGTCAGCATCATCAACGGGTCACGCATCGATGCAGACAACGTGGGTGTGCTGATGTATGGCACGCGATACACCCCCGACACGCTGCAGCTCGCCGTAGATGGCTCCACGATCTCGTCTGGCCGTGGCGCCGCCATCCGTGTGGCGGCCGACCAGCCTGCCGACTTCGTCATCAACGTCAGCAATGGCGCCCAGCTGCATGGCGGCAACGGCAACCTGCTGCAGGTCGATTCCCGCACCGGCAGCGCTACGCCGGGTGCCAGCCACGTGACCTTCAACGTGGATGATGCACGGCTCGTGGGCAACGTCAGTTTCGACGCAGCGACTGTCGACGGCACCCTCGATGTCTTCCTGCGCAACAAGGCACAGATCGACGGCCGCTTCATCAACGTCACCTCGGCCAGCATCGATAGCGACAGCACCTGGCTGATGACCGGCGACAGCAATGTCGGCCACCTGGTGCTGGGCAGCACCGGCACCGTGGCGCTGGGCAATGGCAGCACGTTCAACACACTCACCGTGGATACCTTCGATGGCGCTGGCGGCACCCTGCTGTTCAACACCCAGCTGGGTGACGACAGCTCGGCCACCGACAAGTTGATCATCAAGGGCGATGCCAACGGCCAGGCCAACGTGCGTGTGCTAAATGCTGGTGGCGCGGGCGCCAAAACCGACAAGGGCATCGAGCTGATCCGCGTGGGCGGTGCGTCCAATGCGCAGTTCGACCTGCAGGGCCGTGCAGTGGGCGGGCAGTACGAGTACTTCCTGTTCAAGGACGCGACCAACGGCGGCTGGTACCTGCGCTCGGAGCTGGCCGGCACGCCGGACCCGTGCGTGGTGGATCCCACGCTGCCGGAGTGCACGCCGGTCGATCCGGTGGACCCGGTCGATCCGGTTGACCCCACCCCGGTGCTGCGCCCGGAAGCCGGCGCGTACCTGGCCAACCAGTTCGCGATGGACCAGCTGCTGCGCCATGGCTGGCGCGACCGCCAGGGCGGCAACAGCGCCGCCGTTGATGGCGTGCGTGGCTGGGCCCGCGTGGACGCTACGCAGAGCAAGCTGTCGGCGGTGGAAGACCAGCTGGACCTGCGCGTGGACCGCTCGCGCCTGCAGCTGGGTGCGGACATCGGCGTGTTCGACAACGGCCAGGGACGCGTGGGCGTGATGGGCACGCTGGCCAGGTCCGACGCCAGCTCACGTTCGCAGCTGACCGGCTACAGCGCACGTGGCAAGGTCAACGGTGGCGCGCTGGGCGTATACGGCAACTGGAGCAACGATGCACTGTATGTGGATGCCAGTGTGCAGCGCGGCCAGTTCCGCAACCGCGTGCAGGGCGAAGGCCTGGCCGAGGAACGCTACGACTCGGACATCTGGCAGAGCTCGCTGGAAGCCGGCTACCGCCTCGGCATCGGCCAGATCGGCAGCACCGCGCTGAGCCTGCAGCCGGAACTGCAGCTGGTCTACACCGACGCCAATACCGACCGCCACGAGGAAGCCAACGGCACGGTGGTGCGCAGTTTCGGCGACAGCGGCCTGTCCGGCCGCGTGGGCCTTCGCCTGCAGGGTGAATCCCGTTCGGCAGCCGGTGCGTCGGTCAGCCCGTATGTGGTGGCCAACTGGTACCGCGACGGCGCCAGCAACGGCATGGCGTTCGACGATGAAGCGCTGAAGGCCAGCGTGCCGCGCAACCGCTACGAGCTGAATGCCGGTGCGCGCGTGGACTTCCGTTCCGGGCTGAGTGCGTGGGGTGGCTTCGGTGTGATGCGCGGTGACCATGGGTACCGCGAAGCGACGGCCAATCTGAGCATGTCGTACAACTGGTGAGGCAATTGAAAGGACGGCGCCGGATGATTCCGGCGCCGTTCTGCTTTCTGCTTTCTGTAGAGCCGAGCCATGCTCGGCTGCTTTTCTCGACGGTGGCCGACAACAGTCGAGCATGGCTCGACTCCACAGGGAATGTCGCATTCGGCAGGCATTGCCATCTGCTGCCTGCCAGCCAGGAAATTGAAACGTTTTCGAACTTTCCAAAAATTCTCATTGGCAGCATGGGCGCTTCATGCAAATCATGTAACGCCACCGACAACGGGTGGCACGGGCTTCCAATCCCGTTAGGTTGATGTGTTGGTTACGCTTGCCTGCCGGCGTCGCTCTTTTCTTGTTGGGTGGCGTCGGCAGGCATTCTGTCCGCGCTTACATGGCGGGCGGTGCGTGGGGGCCTCGTGCCCGCCGGCGCTTCTACATCGACCTCCGGTATTGGAACCACGCACCGTCCGCCACCCTCGCTGTTAAGCGGGGTGGCCCCTTGTTTCCTGCACAAGGATGCCGCCATGACTGCTGCGCACTACCCCTACCTGTTCGCCACCCTCGGTGAAGCTGTCAACCAGCTGCCCGAGACCATCGCCCGCGCACTGGAAACCACGCTCAGTGCCACGCACGGCAGCACTGTGCCAACCAGCAACACCTTGCTGGCGTGCCTGCAGCGCATCCGCCATGTGGAGGCCGCCGACGGCCAGCCGTGGCCAGACAAGGGCCGTACATCGGGGCAGTGCATGGCGATGGCACGTGCGGACCGGGCCAATGCCGGCCTGACGTTGCTGCTGGAACTGCTGCATGCCACCGAACGCGTGCGCGTGGACGGCGATGATGATCAGCAGGTAGGCGACGACGTGCGCGAAGGGCTGCTGCTGGCCTGCCGTGGGCTGGCAGAGTATGTGGATGTGCAGTTGCACGCGACTTGAGCAGCGCGCGTTCTGAACTGCGGAAGAGCGCTCAGTTCCAAACTGCGCGGCTCGCGATTACAACAAATCTGATGGCCCACCGTCACGCTGGCACGGATAGTTCGCACTTCTTTTCAGGGAGTGTACCGATGCACAAGATGATGGTTCCGCTGAAGCGCTATACGCAGTTCAGTGGGCGCGCCAGCCGCAGTGAGTACTGGTGGTTCCAGTTGTTCATGATGATATTCACTATTCCGTTGAACGTGCTGGGCTTCATCGCCGGGTACATCAACTCCACATCGCTGGCGCTGGTTTCGTCCGGGCTGATGCTGGTGGTATGGCTGGCACTGGCGCTACCGCTGATCGCGGTGACCATTCGCCGGCTGCACGATACCGATCGTTCGGGCTGGTGGTTGTTGCTGGGGCTCGTGCCGATTGCCGGCCTGGCCGTGCTGGTGTTCATGCTGCTGCCCAGCACGCCGGGCGACAACCGCTTCGGCGCGCCAGTTCCGCACGTGTAACCTCCCCGCTTGGGTAGGTGTCGGCCTTGGTCGAAACGGTGCTGCCACGGGCAGCTGGCACGTTCGTGCCAACCAAGGTTGGCACCTACCAGAGCAATGCCGAGGTGTCTCCGTCTGGGTAGGTGTCGACCTTGGTCGACACATCTTTGCCAACCAAGGTTGGCACCCACCAGCGCAGTACCGCTGCGGCTACGCGAAGTGCTGGTAGCCGCCGTCGGCGGCTTCGCCATCCACGTGCACGCCCTGCCCCTCAGCAATACGACCAATACGGGTGAGCGGCACGTCCAACGATTCGGCCAGGTAGTGCAGCGCGTCGCGCTGGTCGGCGGCGGCGGTGAAGCACAACTCGTAGTCGTCGCCACCGCGCAGTGCGCAGTCGCGTGCACCGTCGCGGCCGAGCAGCTCACGCAGCGCGTGCGAGATCGGCAGCGAATCGGCATCCACATGCGCGGCCAGGTTGCTGCGCGTGGCGATGTGGCCCAGGTCGGCCAGCAGGCCGTCGGACACATCCACCGCCGCATGCGCGAAGGCACGCAGGCGCAGGCCGAGGGTCACACGCGGCGTCGGCCGCAGCAGGCGCAGGCGCAGGCTCTCGTAGTCGGCCAGCAACGTGGCGGTGGCCAGGTTCAGCGCGCCCTGCTGCCACAGGCGCAGCGCACCGGCGGCATCGCCCAGCGTGCCGCTCACCCATATGTCATCGCCCACCTGTGCGCGGTCGCGGCGCAGCGCCTGGCCACGCCCGACCTGGCCCATCGCAGTCACCGACAGCGACAGCGGACCGCGCGTGGTGTCGCCGCCGATCAGCGCGATGTCGTGCTGGTCGGCCAGGGCAAAGAAGCCATCGGCGAAGGCCTCGATCCAGTCTTCAGACGCTTCCGGCAGCGACAACGCCAGTGTGCACCACGCCGGCCGCGCGCCCATCGCGGCCAGGTCCGACAGGTTGACCGCCAGGGTCTTCCAGCCGATGTCGAAGGCCGGGGTTTCCACCGGGAAGTGCACGCCGCTGTTGAGCGTGTCGGCGGTAACCACCAGTTGTTCATTGGCACGCGGCTGCAGCAGCGCGGCGTCATCGCCGATGCCGAGCAGGATGTCGTCGCGCTCGAGGGTACGGGCGCGGATGCGGTCGATGAGGGCGAATTCGGCCAGGGACATGGGGCGTTCCCGCTGTTGTACGTGCCGCGCAAGGCGCGGTGGGCGGTAGTGCCGGCCGCTCGCCGGCAACCTCAGGATCCCTGCAGCTGCCGGCCGGCGGCCGGCACTACCACGGGTGGGTCAGTGACCCGATTCGACCTTGCGCCATTCCACGGCGGCACGATCCAGCACGCCGTTGACGTAGGTGTGGCCATGTTCGGAACCGAAGCGCTTGGCCGATTCGATGGCTTCGTTGATCACCACGCGGTACGGCACGTCCAGGCGGTAGCGCAGCTCGTAGCCGGCCAGGCGCAGCACCGCGCGTTCGATCGCGTCCACTTCTTCGATGCCTCGGTCCAGGTACGGGCCGAGCGCTTCGTCAATGTCGCGGCGGTTGTCGAGCACACCGTGCAGCAGCGCCTCGAAATACGCCAGGTCGGCGATTTCGCGGGCCTGCTCGTGGGCGAACTGGGCGATCAGCGACTGGGCGTTGCCGCCGGAGATCTGCCAGGCGTAGATGGCCTGCACCGCGCGACGGCGTGCGCGCGAGCGCAGCACCGGATCGACGCCATCGCGGCGGACGGGTTTACCGGAGGGCTTGCCCTGGGTGTTCTTGTTCATGGCAGCTGCTCCAGAAGATTGACCATTTCCAATGCGGCGAGTGCGACTTCCTCGCCCTTGTTGCCGTGGCTGCCGCCTGCGCGGGCCTCGGCGTCTTCAACGCGTTCCACCGCCAGCACGCCGTTCAGCACCGGCACGCCGAAATCCAGCTGCACGCGCATCAAGCCTTCAGCGCAGCGGTCGGCCACGTGCTCGTAATGACGGGTATCGCCACGGATCACGCAGCCCAGGGTGAGGATGGCGGCGTGTTCGTGGGCAGCGGCCAGGCGCGCGGCCACCAGCGGCAGCTCCCAGGCACCCGGCACGCGGATCACGTCGATGTTGGCTTCGGTGATGCCGTTGCCGGCCAGGCTCTGGCGGGCGCCAGCGACCAGCGTGTCGGTGATGCGGGCATTCCAGCGGCTGGCCAGGATGGCGAAGCGCGCCGATTCGGGAGTGCGAAGATCGCCTTCGAAGTGGCTCATATGCGGCTTGGGGGACTCGATAAGGGGGTAATTCTAGCGTGGATGGACCCCGGCCGTGGCTGGCGGGCGCGCAAGGGCGTGCCGACCAACGGTCGGCACCCACCGATGGCAGGGGTCGGCACCCACCGGTAGTGCCGGCCGCTGGCCGGCAAGCCCGGGGATGCGGTTGCCGGCCAGCGGCCGGCACTACCCATTACAGGGTCACCGTCTCCACCACTTCCAGGCCGTACCCGGCCAGGCCGATCTGGCGGCGGGGGGTGCCCAGCACGCGCAGCTTGCCCAGGCCCAGGTCGGACAGGATCTGCGCGCCGGCACCATTGCGGCGCCACTGGCCCACATCCTTGTCCTTGCCCGGCACCACCGGCGCCGGCTGCTGGCGCAGGCGGGCCAGCAGGGCTTCGCCGTCGCGCGGGGCCGACAGCACCACCATCACGCCACTGCCTTCGGCATCGATCGCACGCAGGGCATCGGTGGCGGCCACGCCAAAGTCGTCACGGCGCCAATGCAGCAGGTCAGCCAGCGGATTTTCCACCTGCACGCGTACCAGGGTCGGGGTGTCCGCATCCGGGGTCCCGCGCACCAGCGCGAAATGCATGTCGTGGGCGATGCGGTCGCGGTAGGTCACCAGCTTGAACGGGCCGAACTCGGTGTCGATCTCGCGCTCGTCCACGCGTTCAACGGTCTTTTCGGTGGCCAGGCGGTAGGCGATCAGATCGGCGATGGAGCCCATCTTCAGCCCGTGCTCGCGGGCGAACATTTCCAGCTCCGGGCGGCGCGCCATGCTGCCATCCGGGTTCAGGATCTCCACCAGCACACCGGCCGGCTCCAGCCCGGCCAGCATGGCCAGGTCGACGCCGGCTTCGGTGTGGCCGGCGCGGGTCAGCACGCCGCCCGGCTGGGCGATCAGCGGGAAGATGTGGCCCGGCTGGTGCAGGTCCGATGGCTTGGCATTGGGCTTCACCGCGGTGCGGATGGTGTGCGCGCGGTCATGCGCCGAGATGCCGGTGGTAACGCCCTCGGCAGCCTCGATGCTGACCGTGAAGTTGGTCTGGAACTGGGCGGTATTGGCCTGCACCATCGGCGCCAGGCCCAGATCGGCCGCGCGCGTGCGGGTGAGCGGCAGGCACACCAGGCCACGGCCGTGGGTGACCATGAAATTGATGTCGCTGGCCTTCACCAGCTCGGCGGCCATGATCAGGTCGCCTTCGTTCTCGCGGTCTTCGTCATCGACGATGACCACCATGCGGCCCAGGCGGATGTCTTCCAGGATTTCGGGGATGGGTGCGAAGTTCATGCGCGGGCTCCTTCACCCAACAACCGCTCGACATACCGAGCGACCAGATCGATTTCCAGGTTCACCGCGCTGCCCACGCCGGTAGCGGAAAACGCGGTGTTGGCCACGGTGTGCGGAATGAGGGCGACTTCGAAGCCTTCATCGTCCACTTCGTTGACGGTGAGACTGACGCCGTCCACGCAGATCGAGCCCTTCTTGGCGATGTAGCGGCGCAGCGAGACCGGCGCGGCGAAACGCCAACGCTGGGCGCGCGCGTCTTCGTGGATGGACAGCACCTGGCCGAGGCCGTCGACGTGGCCGCTGACCAGATGGCCGCCGAGGCGGTCGGTTGGCCGCATGGCGCGTTCCAGGTTGATGACTGCCCCTTCGCCCAGCTGGCCCAGCGTGGTCAGGCCCAGGGTCTCGGTGGAGGCATCGGCCTGGAAGCTGCTGGCGTCGAATGCGATGACAGTGAGACAGACGCCGTTGATGGCAATGCTCTCGCCCATCTGCACGTTGTCGAACGGCAGATTCCCGACACTGAAGGTGAAGCGGACATCGCCGCCGATGGATTCGCGTGCGGCCAGACGGCCGACGCCTTCGATGATTCCAGTAAACAAGTAACGTTCTCCGCGAAAAGTGAGCGAAAAACGCCGCAAGGCAAACAGGCGCACGCAGGGCATGAGCCCTGTGGCACCGTCTTCTTTCATCCGGACTATGACCGTCGGCTCCGGCATTGGACCGGATCTGCTGACCCCCGGCCGTGGGCCGGGGCGCTCGCGGGCTCGTGCTTGCGCACCTACCGCCGGTGGGGAATTGCACCCCGCCCTGAAGACGTTTGTATACCGGCGAACCGGCGTGACCAGTGTAACAGCCCAGGCTGAACGGGGTCGGATGCCGCAGCTGTGACGGCCGTCGCTCGCAATTTGTAAAACTTTCATTAAAATTCCGCCCTGGACGACATGATGTCGCCACGGGCAGCCGCGACGGCAGGCCCGCCAATGGACTGAAATTCACAGGAATTCCCATGCGCAAGATCCTGATCGTGGCCGCCCTGCTGGCCGCCGCCCCGTTCTCGGCCTCCGCCGATGCCCTGAGCTACACCTACGTTGAAGGCGGCTGGACGCAGGTCAAGGTTGACGACAACGCACTGGACGACCCGAAGGTCGACGGCGGCTACCTGCGTGGTTCGGTCGCGCTGGCTGAACAGGTCTACGTGTTCGGCGGATGGTCGCGTACCAGCAAGACCCGCCACTACGGCGAGGATTCGCTGAAACTGGAACTGAACCAGCCGGAGCTCGGCATCGGCTACCACATGCCATGGACCGACCGCGTGGACTTCACCGCAGATGCCGCCTGGGTTCGCCAGAACGCCGAATCGACCCTGCGCTATGACGGCGTGCGTTACCACGGCAAGGACCACACCAACCTGGGCCGCGTCACCATGGGCATCCGCGGCAAGCCGTCGCGCATGACCGAAGCCTGGGCCAAGGCCGGTTACATGGACGGCGGCAACAACTACAAGGGCACCTGGGTCGGCACCGTCGGCGGCCAGATCAACTTCACCAAGACCTGGGGTCTGGTGGGCGAAATCTCCGGCTACCGCGACGTCACCCAGTACTCGGTTGGCGTGCGCGCCAGCTTCTGATCCAACGATCGCTCCTCGTCGTGCGATCGAACGGGCCCCGCAAGGGGCCCGTTTTTTGTCCGCTGCACACCGTCACCTGGTTGCATCGCGCCATCGAAAGTGTGGGCAGATGCGCTAGGCTTGCGCGCGTCTGGAACAGGAAAACACCGTCATGAAGACCCCCACCCGAACCCTTCTGGCCAGCGTGCTGCTGTGCGCCCCGCTGATTGCCAGCGCAGCACCGGCCCAACTGACGCCCGAGCAGGCCTTCGACCTGTATGCACGCGTGCTGCTGGAAGACGACGCGGCCGCCACGCGCACGCTCAACGACGCACTGAAGCCGGCGTTCGAGGGCCAGGACGCCGTGACCCCGAACCCGGGTGCGCTGGCCAAGGCCTTGGCCGAACCCTGGCAGACGGTACTGGCCAGCACCGGCGCCAAGGTCGACGCTGCGGGCACCGAAGCGCTGTATGCCAAGGCGCTGCGCGATTCGAAGTGCCGCGCGACCAAGAGCGTGATCGAAGACAACGAATACGTTGAAGACCAGAAGCTGGCGCGGATCAGCTACAGCTGCCAGGTGCCCGACCTGGGCAAGGTCCGCCCGCTGTTCGCCGCCAGCCTGGCCGACGATGCCAGCCCGGCCGCGCGCAAGCAGTTCACCGATGCCTATACCCAGGCACTGCAGAGTGGCGCGCGCGTTCCGGCCAGCGGCACCTTCACCCTGTATCCGGCCAAGGACAATGGCTACTGGTACAGCGGCAACTTCGATGATCTGGTGGGCACCGTGGCCGGTGCGCTGGCACCGTTCGAGGACTGGATGCAGGACGCGCAGGCGGCCAACGCGCCGAAGGTGACCGGCGTTCCGGGTTGCGACCTGTTGCTGCAGCAGCACCGCAGCTGCGTGGCGAAGATCGCACCGGACCAGATCGGCGGCGTGGACGCGATGGCCGAGGAACTGAAGGCCAAGGCCCAGGTGAAGTCGGCCGACGAGATGACGCAGGAGTGCAAGTCGCTGCGCCCGATCACCGAAATGATGTGGACCGACGAGTGCGCGTAAGCCACGTATAGAGCCGAGCCCACGCTCGGCTCATCGTCGCCGACGACAAGGGCGACTGCACTTTCAGAACCGTTGCATGGCCTTGCGCGGCCTGCATGGTCAATGCTGTTGCCCTCTTCCACCGGGGCAACCGCATGAAACATCGTACGACGTCGACTACTGTCATGCTGCTGGCGCTGATGGTGTGTGGGCAGGCCGAAGCGTACAGGCCCAAGACCTTCATCATCCGCCCATCGGTTGCCTTCGAGTCGAACCAGCTACGTGACAGGGACATTGATGCACAGCTGAGCGAGAACGACGACTGCCGCGCGTTCCTGCAGTACCACGATCGATGTGCACCGACGGTCCTGCCGGACGAGTACGACGACGGCATCAGCCGCCGCAGACTACGGTCGAAGTCGACAGAGCTGGCGGGGGAAGCGCTCAGTGCCTACTGCCGCGACCTGCACGTGCTGTGGAAGCAGCAGTGAAAGAACAGTGCCCCGCCTACGAAGACGAGGACGAGGACAAGGGCACCTGACGACGCCGGAGATACCTCCATTCCCTCACGGCCGCAGCAGCAGCCGGATGTCCTCGCCGACCTGGCGCTGGTCAACCACCCGCAGGCGGCGTTGCTGGTCCATGGCATCGATGCCGAGGCCGGTCAGCAACGGGCGTCCGCCGTCGCCCAGCAGTGTGGGGGCCTGGTACAGCAGCAGCTCGTCCACCCAGCCGCCGCGCAGCAAGGCACCGGCCAGCGTCGCGCCGGCTTCGGTATGCACTTCGTTGATGCCGCGTTCGGCCAGCAGCGCCAGCACCGCGCCCAGATCCAACCGGCCTTCTGCGCTGGGCACGCTGGCAAATTCTGCGTCAGCCGCATCCGGCGCACTCACCGCCGCATCGTGCATGTACAGCGTCGGTGCCCCGCCCTCGCGCACGCGGCCGCACTCGAGCGAACGCAGGCGCGAATCGAGTACCACGCGCAACGGTGGCATCACTTCGGTATCGGCCAGGCGCACGGTCAGCATCGGGTCGTCGGCCAGCACGGTGTCGGCGCCGGTCAGGATTGCACCAGCACGCGCACGCCAGTGCTGCACGTCTTCGCGTGCGGCTGGACCGGTGATCCACTTGGAGCTGCCGTCGGCCATCGCGGTACGCCCATCAAGGCTCGCGGCCAGCTTCACCCGCAACCACGGCCGGTTGCGCTCCACGCGCGACAGGTAACCCTTGTTGAGCTCGCGCGCCTGTGCCGCCATCAGCCCTTCGGCGACCTCGATGCCGGCATTGCGCAGCAGATCGAAGCCACCGCCATCGACCTTCGGGAACGGATCGCGCATCGCCGCGACCACACGCGAGACGCCCGCCTCGATCAGTGCCAGCGCACACGGTGGCGTGCGCCCGTAGTGCGCGCAGGGTTCCAGGGTGACGTAGGCGGTGGCGCCACGGGCGTCGCTGCCGGCCTCGCGCAGCGCGAACACTTCAGCATGCGGGCCACCGGCGCGCTGGTGCCAGCCCTGCCCGACCACGCGTTCGCCATGGGCGATCACGCAGCCGACCATCGGGTTGGGGCGGGTGGTGTAGGCGGCACGCTCGGCCAGGCGCAGTGCGTTGGCCATGTGCAGGTGGTCGAGGACGGAGAACGGGGTGGTCATGCGGCCATGGTAACGCCGCCGGTGTGCATCCATGCCATTGGTGCCAACCAAGGTTGGCACCCACCAGAGCAAAGTAGATCCAGGCCATGCGTGGATGGGCAGCACCCACCAGTGGATGCGGCCACCGGAGCCAACCAAGGTTGGCATCTACCAGGGAAGAGGCGGTCAGCCCTTCTTCTTCTTGGTCAGGGCAATCACGTCGCCCAGCAGCTGCAGCTGTTCGGTACTGGACGGCAGGTCGCGTTCAAGCTTCTCGATCTCCTCGCGGAAATCGGCCACGTCCTCGAAGCTGCGGTAGACCGAAGCGAAGCGCACATAGCCGACATGGTCGAGCTTGCGCAGTTCGTTCATGACGAACTCGCCGACCTTGATCGAGGGCACTTCGCGCTCGCCGCTGATGCGCAGCTGGTGGACCACAGCGCGTACTGCCGCTTCGATCTTGTCTTCGGCCACCGCACGCTTCTGCAGCGCGCGGTCGAAGCCAGCGCGGACCTTGCGCTGGTCGAACGCTTCGCGGGTGCCATCGCTCTTGACGATGGCCGGCAGCTTCAGCTCGACTGTTTCCATGGTGCTGAAGCGCTCGCCGCAGGCTTCGCATTCACGCCGACGGCGGATCGTCGCGCCGTCTTCAGAGACGCGCGAGTCGATGACCCGGGTATCGGCATGTTGGCAGAAGGGGCAATGCATGGAACGCCTGGCTCAGGGAAGTACCTATTGCCACGGTCATGGCAGCGTCGCAAAGGTACCTGAGAAGGGGCCCGGCAGCAAATGCTGTCTGCGCGGAAGTGCCTGCATTTCGGTCGAACCGAGCCTTCTGCGCGGTCAGCGCTGCGCGTTCAAGCGGGTGCCGGCGGCGCCGAGGCCGCGCGCGCCCAACGCAGCCACACCAGATGCCCTGCCATCACCAGCAGCGGTGGGCCAAAGCCGAGGAAGGCCAATGTCGAGATCTCCCCATGCTTGAAGGTGAAGTACAGCGTGGCCGCAACGACGCCCAGTGCGGCCAGGGCACCCACCGCCAGCCCTACCCAGGCGACAACCGGGGAGTGGCGCAGGCCGGTGACACCTCGCCACAGGAACAGGCCGCTCAGCCACAACCACGACAGCAGGCCGATGATTCCGGCCGACGACCACAGCAGCAACAGCCTGTGCTCGTCGCCCGTCAGATACTTGCCGTCCCATACGACCATCAACCCCAGCACGGCACCCGTGCCGCCTGCCGCCACGGCGGGCAGGCCCACCAGCGGGCCGGCGATCGCCATCCAGCGTTTGTGCAGACGCTCATCCATGCGTTCGATCTCCTTCCATGGGCCACGTCCATCCGCGGCGTTTGATCCACAGCAGCATCGCAGCCGGCACCAGCATCGACGGACTTAACAGCAACAAGCCGATGCCTTCGACATGCACGGCGATGCCCCACCACAGCGCCAGCCCCAGCGGGGGCAAGGCGGCGAGACCGCCTGCCAGCAGCATCCACCACCAGAGGCGGTGCACGTGCAGCCCGGCACGCCCCTGCATCAGAAAACCCGCGCTGAGCCACAACCAGGCCAGGCAGCCGGCAATGCCGGCCAGGCCCCACAGCGGCATCACCGTCACCGAGGCCAGCGTGCCATGACCGAACTGGCCCAGCCCCGTCAGCAGCAGCATCGTCGCTGCGGCACCGCCCACCACCAGGCTGGGCAGGCCAGACAGCACCGCCAGCGCGGTGTACAGGTACTTGAGGCGGCGCTCATCCACGCGGGCCTACTCCTCTGATCGCGCCGGGCCGGATGGCTCGCCCAGGGCGTCAGCACGCAGCCGCAGGAGGATCAACGTACCGGTGGGCACCAACAGGGACGGCCCGGCGAACAGCCCGCTGAGCACGGACGAACCCAGCTCGTCGAAGTAATACAGCGCCATCGCCAGCAAGGGCAGGCCTGCCAGCACGCCCAGGCCCAGCAGCAGCCACCAGCGGCGTGATGCCATGTGCAGCCCGCGTGCACCATCGCGCAGCCAGACGATGCTCAGTGCGACCCAGGCCACCAGGCCGGTGATCGCGCAGGATCCCCACGCGAGCATGCCGGCGGCAAACCACGGTTTGTCCGCGTCCAGCGAGACGAGCCCGATCACGCCCATGACCACGGCGATGCAGGCGCCGGCACCGCCGAAGAACAGGCTGGGCAGGCCGAACAGCGCCGCCAGTGCGATGTACAGGTACTTGAGGCGGCGCTCATCCATGCGCGGGATTCCTGATGACGGGGTCAGAGCCCTTCCCTGCGGGAAGGGATCCGACCCCTGCGTCGATCCGGAAGGCGGGGTCGGATCCCTTTCCGCCAGGAAAGGGCTCTGACCCCGGCCCTGATCAGCCGTAGACCGGGTACTTGCGGCACTGCGCGCTGACGGCATCGCGCACGCGGGCAATGACGGCGTCATCGTTCGGCGCGTCGAGCACGTCGGCGATCCAGTTGGCCAGGTCCACGCAGTCCTGTTCGACGTAGCCACGGGTGGTCACCGCCGGGGTGCCCAGGCGCAGGCCCGAGGTCACGAACGGCGAACGCGGGTCGTTCGGCACCGAGTTCTTGTTGACGGTGATGTGGGCCTTGCCCAGCGCCGCTTCCGCGTCCTTGCCGGACACGTCCTTGCCGATCATGTCGACCAGCATCAGGTGGTTCTGGGTGCCGCCGGAGACGATCTTGTAGCCACGCTCGATCAGCGTATTGGCCATCGCCTGGGCGTTCTTCACCACCTGCTGCTGGTAGGCCTTGAAGCCCGGTTCCAGCGCTTCCTTGAAGGCCACGGCCTTGCCGGCGATGACGTGCATCAGCGGACCGCCCTGGATGCCCGGGAACACGATCGACTGCAGCTTCTTGACCAGGTCCTCATCGGCGCCCTTGGCGACGATGATGCCGCCGCGCGGGCCGCGCAGGGTCTTGTGGGTGGTGGAGGTGACCACGTGGGCGTGTTCCAGCGGGCTCGGGTAGACGCCAGCGGCAACCAGGCCGGCAACGTGGGCCATGTCGACGAACAGGTAGGCACCGACCTTGTCGGCGATGGCGCGGAAGCGCGCCCAGTCGATCACCTGCGAGTAGGCCGAGAAGCCGGCCACGACCATCTTCGGCTTGTGCTCCAGGGCCAGGCGCTCGACTTCGTCGTAATCGATCAGGCCCTGATCGTTCACGCCGTACTGCACGGCGTTGAACAGCTTGCCGGAAGCATTCACCTTGGCGCCGTGGGTGAGGTGGCCGCCGTGGGCCAGGCTCATGCCGAGGATGGTGTCACCCGGCTGCAGCAGGGCGAAGTACACGGCCTGGTTGGCCTGCGAGCCGCTGTGCGGCTGCACGTTGGCGTAGTCGGCGCCGAACAGCTGCTTCAGGCGGTCGATCGCCAGCTGCTCGGCGATGTCCACGTACTCGCAGCCACCGTAGTAGCGCTTGCCCGGGTAGCCTTCGGCGTACTTGTTGGTCAGCTGGCTGCCCTGGGCTTCCATCACCGCCGGGCTGGTGTAGTTCTCGCTGGCGATCAGCTCGACGTGGTCTTCCTGGCGCTGGGTTTCAGCGGCGATGGCCTTGGCCAGTTCGGGATCGTAGGATTCGATGCGGACGTCACGCGGGAACATCGGGTACTCCAGCAGGCAGGGAAAAGGGGTACGGCTCAGCCCCTGATTGTAGCCCCGCGCCGGCCCGCTGGGGCCGAAACAGACGGGGCCGGCATCCCCGAAGGAATCCGGCCCCGTATGGTTTCGAGGGATGTTGTGGGGTCAGTGCTCTTTCCGTTGGAAAGGGATCCGACCCCGGCCGCGACCCTCAGCGGCTGCTGAGCACGTACTGGGCGATCACACCGGTAGCGATGGCTACCAGCAGCATGTTGCCGCGGTCATCGCGGATCCACTGGTGCCCGTAGGGCGGGCGACGCAGGTTGTAGCGCGGGTAGTCGTTCACCACGTAGATCGGGCCGCGGTAGTAGTCGCGATAGCGGTGGCCGACCTTCCAGCCATAGCCCGGGCCGTAGGCCGGACGATAGACCACGCGCGGCGGTGCCGGGCGGTAGTAGCGGTCATGGTCGCGATGCCAGTCGCGGCGGTCGCGTTCCCAGTCGCGACGGGCCTCGCGGCGGTCGCGCTCCCAGTCGCGGCGGTCCTGGCGCCACTCACGGCGATCCTCGCGCCACTCGCGGCGATCGTGGTCGCGGCGATGGTCGTTGTCGGCGAATGCCGGGGCCACGGCGCCCAGTGCCAGCACAGAGGCCACGGCACTGGCCATTACTCGATTGATGCGCATGTCAGACCTCTGCTTGGTGGGTGGTGAGCCCATATTGCGCAACCGATCTGAACCGTTTCCGGCTGGAAACGCTTCCCGCTGCAGGACTGTGACCGAGTATTCAGGCGATAGCCAGCCCGGCGGCGCCTCCCGGGAGCGGCCCGGAACCGGTTCCGGCTATAATTGGCGGTATTCCATTTCAGTCTGTGCCCGCTGCCGCAACGGGATCTACCCGTGACGGGTCGGGCGCAGGGCCGCGCCTACGGAGACCGCATGTCCTCGCAATACATCTACACCATGAACCGCGTGTCCAAGGTGGTCCCGCCCAAGCGGCAGATCATCAAGGACATCTCGCTGTCCTTCTTCCCGGGCGCGAAGATCGGCCTGCTGGGCCTGAACGGCGCCGGCAAGTCCACCGTGCTGAAGATCATGGCCGGCGTGGACACCGATTTCGAGGGCGAGGCCCGCCCGCAGCCGGGCATCAAGGTCGGTTACCTGGCGCAGGAACCGGAACTGGACCCGACCAAGACCGTGCGTGAAGCGGTCGAGGAAGGCGTGGGCGAAGTGCTGCAGGCCCAGGCCGCGCTGGAAGCGGTGTACGCCGCCTACGCCGAGGAAGGCGCCGACTTCGACGCGCTGGCCAAGGAACAGGAGCGCCTGGAGGCGATCCTGGCCGCTGGCGACGCACACACGCTGGAAAACCAGCTGGACGTGGCCGCCGACGCGCTGCGCCTGCCGCCGTGGGATGCCATCGTCGGCAAGCTGTCAGGTGGTGAAAAGCGCCGCGTGGCCCTGTGCCGCCTGCTGCTGCAGAAGCCGGACATGCTGCTGCTCGACGAACCGACCAACCACCTCGACGCCGAGTCGGTGGAATGGCTGGAACAGTTCCTGGCGCGCTACACCGGCACCGTGGTGGCCGTCACCCACGATCGCTACTTCCTGGACAACGCCGCCGAGTGGATCCTGGAACTGGACCGCGGCCGCGGCATTCCGTGGAAGGGCAACTACACCGACTGGCTGACCCAGAAGGACGAGCGCCTGAAGCAGGAAGACAACCAGGAAAAGGCCCGCCAGAAGGCGATCCAGAAGGAACTGGAGTGGTCGCGCCAGAACGCCAAGGGCGGCCGCACCAAGGGCAAGGCCCGTCTGGCCCGCCTGGAAGAGCTGCAGTCGGTCGATTACCAGAAGCGCAACGAGACCAACGAAATCTTCATCCCGCCGGGCGAGCGCCTGGGCAATGCGGTGATGGAGTTCAAGAACGTCTCCAAGAAGTTCGGCGACCGCCTGCTGTTCGACAACCTGAGCTTCCTGGTGCCGGCCGGTGCCATCGTCGGCATCATCGGCCCGAACGGTGCCGGTAAGTCGACCCTGTTCAAGATGATCACCGGCCAGGAAAAGCCGGATACCGGCGAGATCGTGGTCGGCCCGACCGTGAAGCTGTCCTACGTGGACCAGAGCCGCGACGCGCTGGAAGGCAACCACACCGTCTTCCAGGAAATCGCCGGCGGCCTGGACATCCTCAACATCAACGGCATCGAGATCCAGTCGCGCGCCTACATCGGCCGCTTCAACTTCAAGGGCCAGGACCAGCAGAAGATGGTCGGTTCGCTGTCCGGTGGTGAGCGTGGCCGCCTGCACATGGCCAAGACCCTGCTGCAGGGTGGCAACGTGCTGCTGCTCGACGAACCGTCCAACGACCTGGACATCGAAACCCTGCGTGCGCTGGAAGATGCGCTGCTGGAGTTCCCGGGCAACACCTTCGTCATTTCGCACGACCGCTGGTTCCTGGATCGCATCGCGACCCACATCCTGGCGTTCGAAGGCGACTCGCACGTGGAGTTCTTCCAGGGCAACTACCGCGAGTACGAAGAAGACAAGCGCCGCCGCATGGGCGACGACGCCGCGCCGAAGCGCCTGCGCTTCAAGGCGCTGAAATAAGAAAGGAAGAACGGCCGCGCTCTGCGCGGCCGTTCTGCATTCGGGTAGGTCACGACCGTTGGTCGTGACACCTTATTGTCGCGAGAATCTCCATGTCCCTGTTCGAGCGCCTGTTCCAGCTGCAGCAGCACGGCACCACCGTGCGCACCGAACTGCTGGCCGGTGTCACCACCTTCCTGACGATGTCCTACATCGTCTTCGTGAACCCCGAGATCCTCGGCACCACCGGCATGGATGCCGGCGCGGTGTTCGTGGCCACCTGCCTGGCCGCAGCGCTGGGTTCGGCGGTAATGGCGCTGGCCGCCAACTTCCCGGTGGGCATGGCGCCGGGCATGGGCCTGAACGCGTTCTTCGCCTTCACCGTGGTCGGCGCCGCCGGCCTGCCGTGGCAGCAGGCACTGGGTGCGGTGTTCATCTCAGGCCTGGTGTTCCTGGTGCTGTCGCTGACCGGAGTACGCGCGTGGCTGGTATCGGGTATTCCCTCATCGCTGCGCTCGGCCATCGTGGCCGGCATCGGCCTGTTCCTGGCGATCATCGCGCTGCAGAAGTCCGGCGTGATCGTCGGCAATGAAGACACACTGGTGGCGCTGGGCCCGTTGAACACGGCGCCGCCGCTGCTGGCACTGGCCGGCTTCCTGCTGATCGCGGTGCTGGAAGCGCGGCGCATCCGCGGTGCGATCCTGATCGGCATCCTGGCCGTGACCGGCGCTGGCTGGGCATTGGGCGACGTGCAGTACCAGGGCCTGGTCTCGCTGCCGCCGAGCCTTGCACCCACCTTCCTGCAGCTGGACCTGCCGGGCCTGCTGCACCATGACGGCGGCGCACCCATCGCAGTACTTCTGCAGGTGGTGCTGGTGTTCGTGCTGGTGGAGGTGTTCGATGCCACCGGCACGCTGTACGGCGTGGTCGGCCGTGCCGGCCTGCTGAAGCTGCCGGGCGCGCAGAAGCGTTTCGGCCGCGCGCTGCTGGCCGACAGCACCGCCATCGTGGCGGGTTCGATGCTGGGCACCAGCAGCACCACCGCCTTCGCTGAAAGCGCCTCGGGCGTGCAGGTAGGCGGCCGTACCGGCCTGACCGCGCTGGTGGTGTCGGCCCTGTTCCTGGCGGCGCTGCTGTTCTCGCCGCTGGCGGCAATGGTGCCCAGCTATGCCACCGCGCCCGCGCTGCTGTTCGTCGCCGGCCTGATGCTGCGCGAACTGGTGGAAGTGGACTGGAGCGACCTGACCGAATCGGTGCCGGCGGCGCTGTGTGCGCTGGCGATGCCGTTCACCTACTCGATTGCCAACGGCCTGGCGTTCGGCTTCATCGCCTATGCCGCGCTGAAGGCCGGCACCGGGCGCTGGCGCGAAGTGCATCCGGCGGTGTGGCTGGTGGCGGTGCTGTTCACCCTGCGCTACGCGCTGGAATGACCGTTGTGTGGGGCCAGAGCCCATTGCGATGCAATGGGATCCGACCCCGCAGCACTGCAGCTACCAGCGCGGCTGCAGGCGGCCGTCGGCGGCGAAACGCCAGCGTCCTTCAGCCCAGCCCAAGCCGAACAGGGCCAGCATCTGCGAGTAATAGGCCGGTGCATCAGCACGCTGCTGTTCGGCACTCGGCAGGCTGGCCCGCAGCGACTGCGCGTGCTCCGTGTCGCCCTGCGCGATCAGATACGGTAGCAGGGCCGCACGGAATCCGTAGTTGCCTTCGCCCTGCCCCTGGCCACTGCGGGTGTCGATCTTTTCCCACATCGGCGCACCACTGCGCAGGCGCTGCAGCGGCCCGGACAGGGCCGCCAGCTGCGTGCGGAACAACGGATCGCGCGGCGCGGTCATGCCTGCCCAGGTGTAGCAGCGGATCGCATCGTAGCCGCCGACCGCACCGCGCACCGGATCGACGACGAAGCGATCGCCTTTCCACGCCGCCCAGTCCGGTGCGAACCCGTGCGGGCTGCTCTGCTGCAACAGCTGCACGCTGTTGCGCGCCAGTGCCTGCCACGGCCCGCCGCGATCCTCCACCGCAAAGCGGCGCAGCAGCGGCAGTGGCAGATAACTGGGGTTGACCCGCGTGGCCTCCCCTTCGACGAATCCCTGTGGGCCCGGCAACAGCATCGGGCCGAGCCCGGGCAGGTCCACGATCTCGCGTGCCCGCACCTGGGCGAGCATGCCCTCGGCGATGGCGTTCAGCGCGGGACGGCGCCACAGCCGCGCGCCTTCCAGCAGCGCATAGGCCAGCCAGAGATCGGAGTCCGAGGCCGGGTTGTCATCCAGTACCCGCCACGCTCCGGCGTCATCGCGTCCCCACAGCCAGGCGGGCAGGCGCTTGCCCATGTCACCAGCGGCGAGGTTGTCCTGGGTCCAGCCCAGGATGCGGTCGAACAGCGCCTGGTCGTTGTTGACCAGGGCGAAGAACAAGGCATAGGACTGGCCTTCGGACGTGCTGCGCTGATCGTCCTGGCTGCGATCGATCATGCGTCCGTCGCGGCTCAGGCTGCTGTCGAGCAGTACCTGCCACGCCGGCCAGCGCGGTGCGGGCGCGGCCTGCGCGCTGCACCAGCCAAGCAGCGGTAGCGTGGCGGCCGCCTGCAGCAGGCGACGTCGCCGCAGGTCAGCGGAATTCGCCATACGGCACCAGTGGCGATACGGGCAATGGTAGGTTTCCCTGCCACGGTTTGAAGGTATAGCGCAGGTAGAGCTGGAACGAATTCGGCGAGAAATCGCGGCTGCGCTGCAGAGTGCCGGCGGCACCCAGCACGAAGTGGTCGCCCAGGCGGCGCTCGACCGCACCATACAAGCGGTAGCCGGTGCCGGTGCTGCTGCTGTCGCCGGTGTACAGGCCGGCCTCGTCCAGCTGCAGGGGGCCATACTGCGGCTCGAGCTGTGCGATCACGCGCTCGATCAATGCCTGGTCGGGGAAACGGCTGATCGACGAGGTACGCGCACTGGACACACTTACCGAGCCATCCAGGCGCACCGACCACACGTCGTTGCGCCAGGCGAAGCTGACCGGCAGGCTCAGCGACGCATAGCGCTGCGGGCTGTAGTAGCCGCCCTGGCCCAGCGAGTAACCGCCCAGGTCCTTCTGGTAGCGCCAGTACATCGCGGTGGTGCCCACATCCAGCCGCATGTCGGGGCGCTGGATCAGCTTGTGGTACCAGCCCACCATCGCGCGTGCACGGGTATTGTCGACCACGTTGTGGCCGGTCAGCCGATGCCAGCTCCAGTTCGACCACACGCCATCGCGGCCACCCTGGTCGTAGCCGAGGCTGAAGGTCACGCCGTTGGCGGTGACGCCGCCCCAGCTGATGCCACTGCGCGGATCAACCGCACCGGCCTGCGACAGCAGCGAATTGGTCATTGGCCGCCGCGACACCGTGGCGCCCCAGCCGAAGCGCCCGAGGTCACCATTGAGGGTGACACCGCCAAGCCAGTTGCCGACCACGTAGTTGGACGGGGTGTGGCCGATATCGAAGTTCCAGCGGTCATCCAAGGTGCGCCAGCCCACGGCGAAGCCGGCGCCGGAGGTGCGCCGCTGGTGCACGAAACGGGTGCAACCCGGTGCGCGCAGGCGGCTGCTGTCGGCCTGCAGCAGATCCAGGTCGCAGCTACCGAAATCCTCGTCGTAGGCCCCGTTCCCGTCGGTCTGGAAGCGGCCGGCATCGAAGCTCACCTGCTCGATGCGCGCCCAGCCCAGGCCACCGGCGAACGGCGCGTCGAGATGCGCGATGCGGGTATCGCGCGACAGCCGCGAAATACCCGGGGTTCCGTCGCTACGGCGCCCGGTGTCCTGCATCACCGTCAGGGTGGGATTCTCCTGCTGGTACAGGGTCTCCACGTCGCTGCGCAGGCTGCGCCGCAACCAGTCATCGCCGGCCGTCTCGCGGCTGGCCAGGGTCAGCGCGCGATTGTCGCGTGGCGCGGCCTGGCTGGGGGCCAACAGGCCGTTGTCGGCCATCGCATGCGCATACATGTCCAGCGCCTGCTGTGGATCATCGCGGCGCACCAGCCGTGCAGCATCACGCCAGGACTGTGCGTCGGGCCCGGTCTTGCGCGCCAGCAACGCGCGCAGGATCGCCAACGCCTTCGTGTCCTCGCGCAGGTCGGTCCAGATCGTGGCGAGCTGGCGCTGCTGGCCGATCTCGGCATCGTCCACTGTTGGCGGTGCGTCGTGCATCTGGCGGCGCGCGCTGGCCAGATCGCCGGTGCCAATCCAGGCCTGTACCTGGCCCAGCTGCGCATCCACGTTGTCCGGCTGTGCAGCAAGCACGCGCTGGTAGTAGTGCAGCGCCTGCGCGTGGTCGCCGCGCAGGCGCGCCCATTCGGCCATCAGCAGATCGTTGTCGGTGCTGGGCGGTTGCTGCTGCAGCAGCGCGATGGCTTCGGCCTCCCTGCCCTGCGCACGCAGATCCCACAGATGATCGACCAGCTGCTGCCGCTGCAGGCGCGCCGACAGCGCGCGGATGTCATCGTCCCACTGCGCCTGCGGCAGCGCATCGAGCACCGCCAGCGCCTGCGGCAGCCGATCGGATCCCGACAGATAGAGCGCCTGCGCGTAGCGCGCTTCGGCACTGTCGTTGTGCGTGGCCATGTCGGCCACCACCGCGTCGGCTTCGTCCTGCCGGCCGGCGGCGCGCAGCTCGTTGCCCAGCGCATAGGCCAGCCATGCATCGCCCGGCAGTTCGCCGCGCAGCTGCTGTCCCAGCGTGATCGCAGTGCCTGCATCCCCGGCAGCCAGCGCCTGCTCGCGACGCTCACGCAAGCGACTGATCTGCAGCTGGCGCAGGTCTTCGGCATACAACCTGCGCTGGGCAGCGGGCAATGCGTTGATGAAGGCTTCCAGCCGCTGAGGATCGGTGCGGCCGTACAGCTGCACCAGCTTGCGGATCACGTTGGCATCGTTGGGCGCCATCCGCCGGGCAACCTGCAACTGGCGTTCGGCCGCGGCGTCATCACCACGGGCCACGGCCACGTCGACCAGGCCCAGTGCAGCATTGACGTCGCGGGGCTGCTGGCGGCGCGCCTGCGCATACAGGCGCTCGGCTTCGTCCAGCCGGCCGGCCGCCAGCGCCGCGTCGGCCTGGTCCAGCTGCAGCCAGTAGCGGGTGCTGGCGATCAGGTCACGCCACTTGTCGTTGCTGTCACCGGCCGGGGTGGCCTGCACCGCACGCTGGAAATAGTTGATGGCCTGCTCGCGGCGGCCCTGGCGCATCAGCGCCATGCCCAGCCCCCCCAGCAGGTCGGGCTCGCGAGGATAATCGCGCAGGGCCCGCAGGAAGGCGCGCTCGGCCTCTTCATTGCGGCCTGCATCGAGCAACTGCTGACCACGCAGACCGGCGCGCCACGCCGGGTCGCTGACCCGCTTGTGCTGGTCGGTGTAGCGGTCGCGCACCAACGCGATGTCGGCGAACGTCGGGTTGCGGGTGATGAAGTCCTGCAGCCTGCGTACGCTGCGGTCATCGGCCGGCTGATCCTTCAGGTAGGCCCACTCGGCGTCCGCCGCCATGCCGCGCGCTTCCGGATTGCGCCCCATGCGCTGCAGCACGGCCAGCGCCTCGGCATCGCGGCCGGCCGCGAACAGCATCTGCGACAGCGCCTGCAGCAACGGCACATTGCCCGGATAGCTGCGGTCCAGTTCGCTCAGCGCACGGATCGCCTGTGTACGCCCATCCGCCTGGGCGCCGCGCAGGCGCCAGTACTCCAGGCCCAGCTGCAGGCCGGGCGGGTCATCGTTGAACAGGCGCCGGTAGATCGCCAGCGCTTCGGCGCTGCGACCACCGGCAGCGAACAGACGCGCCTGCTGCAGGTCCTGCTGCAGGTCACCACGGTAGGCCTGCCAGAGGCGTTCGCCGGCGGCCAGTTCACGGGTACCCGCGCCGATCTCGCGCAGGCGCTTCAGGGTCGCCTCGGCATCCTGCAGCTTCTGCTGCGACAACTGCACTTCCAGGATCGCCACCAGCGTGCCGCGATCATCCGGTGCCAGCATGCGCAGCCGCGCCAGCGCGTCTTCGATCAGGCTCTGGCGACCGGTGGCCTCACCGATGCGCACCTGCTGCAGCAACCACTGGCGCTGCTCGGCGATGGTTCCGCCCGGTGTATCGGACAAGGTCTGCGCCGCGCAGGGCCCGGCACCGGCCAGTCCCAACAGGACCAGGCCGGATGCGGTGACCAGCGGATGCCGAGTGCGTGCCATCAATGCCCCGGGTCCAGGCGCTTGGCCGCAACCCAGCGCAGCGTGCGCCACAACAGGAAGGCCACCATCAGCACCACCAGCGTGGCCAGCACCGCCAGCAGTGCCGGGTGGTCGGCCAGGTGGTACCACAGCAGCAGCCACCACGGCAGCGCGCCGACGTAGTAGTGATCGCCGACGAACTGGCTGTGGATGCCCGAGGTACGCAGGATCGCCACCGAACCGGCGATGGCTTCGCGCTTGCCGGTATCACTGAGTGCATCGTCGAGCAGGCCGTAGTCGGCGGCGTTGCTGGCGGCCAGCGAAACGATGCTGCGCTGCGCATGCCTCGGCGACTGCAAGCCGATGATCGCGGCGAACGGCGCCTGCGCGCTCACTGCCACTTCGGTCACCGCCGGGTCGCCATCGCGGCTGCCACGGCGCGCCTGTTCCATCGCCTGCTGCGGCGACGGCGACTGGCCGTTGAGCAGACGCGTGCGCTGGTCGTCGATCAGCAGCGACAGCTGCTGGCTGCCGCGCAGTTCGGCAGGCAGGGCGCCCAGCATCAGCAGGTCCGCATCCAGCGCGCTGGCCTGCTTCCAGTCATCGGACAGGCGCAGGCCATAGGCCGGGTAGCCGCTCTGCACGCCCAGCCCACCGATCAGGTTCAACAGCAGGCTGACCTGTGCTTCGCTGGCGCCGGGCGGCACCAGCACGACCGTCTCGGACAGATCGGCCATGCGGGTGAAGGGGAAACCGCTGAGTGCGAACGCGGACAGGTCCGGCAGGCCCATGTAGTGATGGAACCCGGAGAAGTCGATGGTGGAGTCTTCCTCGATGGCTGCCTGCAGGTTGGGCGGCAGCACGGTCTGGCAATGATCGCGCTGTGCACTTCCCATCACGCTGGCGAAGTTGAAATCAAAGCGCAGCTGGTTGCGGTCGCCCAGCTTGAGCGCCGGAATCAACAGGCGCCCGTCATCGGCACCGGCATCGCCGGCCAGCACCGGCAGGCGGATTTCCTCCAGGCCCTGCTTGCCGTTGCGACGCACCAGCGGGAAGCTGGAGATGAACTGGTCGTTGATTGCAACGCCCAGCCGCGACTCATCGCTGCCGAACGGCGGCGTGTAGCGGTAGCGCAGGTTCAGCGGAATGCCCTGGTTGCGCCAGATGAACAGGTCCGGCGGCAGGTTGAGGTTGACCGTGATCGGCTGCGGCGACACGCCGTTGGCGTGCAGCTGCTGCGGATAGTCGAGTAGTTCGGCCAGGCGCACGGCGCGGTCGGTACGCACCCAGTTCGGTGCGTCGTACGGCTTGCGCGGGGCCAGCGGCTTGATCTCGTCGACGCTGACCTGACGGCCGCGGAACAGCACGTTGCCGGCCGCCATCGCGGCCACCGCCTTCTGCAGATCCTCATCGTTGCGGCCCAGCACCAGCAGCAGCTTGCGCTGCGGATCCTCCGGCAGCGACATCAGTTCGATCATCGGGCCCTTCACTGGGGCATGGTTGGCGATCACCGGCGGGAACCTGCCGTTGACCGCCAGCACTACCGCGTGACCCTTGTCCGGCAGCGCACCGAAGCTGACCGGGAAACGCGCCTGGCGCCACCAGCCGGACAGGCTGCCGAAGTACGAGGACATCACCGCCGCCGCGCGCTGCTGCGCCAGGCTCGGTGCGGCGGCAAACACCACCGGCAGTTCCAGGCGTGCGGTATCGCGCGGGTCGAAGAACGGCAGCGGGAAGTTGGCCAGGTCGTCCTGCATCGCCAGTGGCTGGCCACCCAGGCGCAGCGTGCTGTTGCTGGACAGGTTGACCCACAGCGAGCTGTGCGTCGGCTCTTCGCAGATGTCGGTGTAGTGACCGACGAACTCCAGGCGGACCTGGTTGAAATCGGCGATCAGGCGTGCGTCCAGCGGCAGCTTGGCCTGCACTGGGCGGCCGAGCTGGTCGTTGCTGATCGGCACCACGCCCATCATCGCGTCGTTGAGGTAGACCCGCAGGTGCGACAGGGTCGGGAGCAGCGATGGTGAAGGCGTGAAGCTCAGATCCAGTTCCGCATCGCGGACCAGGCGGTCACGGCGCACCTGGAACTCGAAGGTGGTGGCATTGCGCACCCCCGACAGCAGCGTGTCCTGGCGACGCCCCAGCTGCGCGAAGGTGTTCTGCCGCTGCCAGGGCCAGGCGCTGCCCGCCCAGGTCTGCGCCAGCGCGGGCTCGGTACCGGCGGCAGGCGTGGTGGCGGGTGCGGCCGGCACGCTCGGCATCGGTGGCGCGGCAGGCGCCGTGGTGGGAGGAGTGGCCGGTGCCGGGGCAGGCGCGCTGTTGCCTGACGCCACGGGCAGGGCCAGCAGGGGCAGCAGCAGCCAACGCAGAGAGGACGGAAGGGTCATGGACGAAGCCCTGGATCAGCGGCTGGGTCAGCCGGGTGGGAAGGAAGCGGACGTTGCGGAGCAAAACTGGCCAGCCATCGCAGCAGGCGACGATTCCAATGTGCCGGGCGGTCAAGGTCGAACGGTGCGAAATCACCCATCCGCCGATAGCCACGCCAGCCCAGGACCAGCACGCTCCACAGGCTACGCGGCAGGCTCTTGGGTTGGTAACCGGCGTGCCAGTCGAGCCAGGCATCGGCGCGGGCGAAGGTGCACTGGGCGAACTCGACGCGCTGGCGTTCGTCCTCGAACAGCAGCAGCAAGCCCAGTCGCTGGCCGACCGTGCGCTGCACGCGCGCCGGGAACGCGAACTCGCGGCGGCCGCGCCCCAGCAGCACCTGCACGCGCTGGCCTTCGGCCAGTTGTGCGTCTTCGCCGAGCTCGACGCCCACGCCATCGTTGGAGTAATCCTGAAGCACGCCGCGCAGGCGGCGGCCATCGGGTACCTGCAGCGCCATCGGCAGGTGGGTGGTGACGCGATGCGTGCGCCGCACCTGCTGCACTTCAGCGGCCACCGCCAGCGCACCACCGATGATCAGCAGGTTGTACAGTACCCACAGCGAACTGACGACCACCGTGCCGCGTTCGTCGAGCGGCCCATGCATGAAGCGCCATACGGCAAAGCACAGGCCTAGCACGTTCAGCAGCGCCAGCACCAGGTAGGGCTGCGCCACGCGCCAGTCGAAGCGATCACCGGCCTGGGTACCACCCTTGTCGGTGACGTTGAACTTGCCACGGCCCGGGCTGAACAGCGCCACGGTAGTGGGCCGTGCGATGTACCAGGCCAGCACGGTCTCGTACACCTCACCCCAGAACGGCCGCCGGTACTTGCCCTGGATTCGCGCGTTGGTAAGGCTGGCGTGGGCCATGTGCGGCACCACGAACAGCAGGATGGCCAGTGCCGGTGCGTAGATGATGTAGACGTGCAGCAGCAGGAACGCCAGCGGCGCGGTGAGGAACACCAGGCGCGGAATGCCTGCCAGGAAATGCAGCATCGCGTTGGCATAGCAGAAGCGCTGGAACAGGCTCAGGCCCTTGCCCAGCAGCGGGTTGTCGATGCGGAAGATCTGCACCATGCCGCGCGCCCAGCGGATGCGCTGGTTGACGTGTGCGCCGAGGCTGTCGGTGGCCAGGCCGGCTGCCTGCGGAATGCGCAGGTAGGCCGAGTTCCAGCCCTTGCGGTGCAGGCGCAGCGCGGTGTGCGCATCCTCGGTGACGGTCTCGGTGGCAAACCCGCCGATGGCATCGATGGCCTCGCGCCGCAGTACCGCGCAGGAGCCGCAGAAAAACGCCGCGTTCCACAGATCGTTGCCGTCCTGCACCAGGCCGTAGAACAGCTCGCCTTCGTTGGGGTCGCTGCGGAACACCTGCAGGTTGCGTTCGAACGGATCGGCCGAGAAGAAGTGGTGCGGGGTCTGCACCAGCGCCAGTTTCGGGTCGCGCAGGAACCAGCCGCAGGTGATCTGCAGGAACGAACGCACCGGCAGGTGGTCGCTGTCGAAGATGGCCACCAGCTCGCCATCGATCAGGGTCAGGGCGTGGTTGAGATTGCCGGCCTTGGCATGGCGGTTATCGGCGCGGGTGACGTAGTTGACCCCGGCGCGCTCAGCGAATGCGCGGAATTCTTCGCGCTTTCCATCATCGAGGATGTGGATGCGCAGCTTGTCGGCCGGCCAGTCCAGGCCCATCGCTGCGTACACGGTGTGCCGCACCAGCGCCAGGTCTTCGTTGTAGGTGGGAATCAGCACATCCACCGTCGGCCACTGGCGGATGTCGGCCGGCAACGGCGCCGGGCGGCGGCGCAGCGGCCACGCCACCTGCACGTAGCCCAGCATCAGCACCAGCCAGGAATAGGTTTCCGCCGCCAGCAGCACCACGCCACAGACCAGGTCGAAGGTGCTGTTCCAGTTCAGCGTGGCGGTATAGCGCCACCATAGGTAACGGCAGGACACGGTGATCGACAGCACGACCAGCACCAGCGTCGCATAGCGCCCCTGCATGCGCCGCACCAGCAGCGCGATGGCCCACAGCAGTGCAACGAACACGAACTGTGCGAGATAGGTGAACGGCTGGGTGATGCACAGCGCCGCCAGCCCCAGCGTGGCCAACCCGACCAGCAGGGTCAGCAGGTGCCGCGAACGTGGCGACAGGCTGCCCATCTTACGGCCGAACCAGGCCGCCACGCGGCTGTTCCAGAATTCACTGGGCGCATCGCGCATCGCGCGCAGATAGCGCAGGCGGCCACGACCGGCCGCGCCACGCAGTTCGGCAATGCGTTCGCGCCGGGCCTGGGCCAACCGTTGCCGCCTCAGCGAGGGCTGCGGTACCAACCGCACCACCGATAGCCACATGGCCTGGATCAGCAATCGCAGGGGATCACCTGGGCGCCAGCGACGGTCGCCCTGTATCTGCGGGAAGGCGTAGCGCAGGCGCGGCGCCTGCGCCTGCCATGCCGGCCCTTCCAGGCACAGGAACGCCCAGCCCACGCATTGCAGCAGCCACAGCATTGCCCGCGTCGGCCAGGACGCATGCACCCGCTCACGCAGGCGTCCCCAGTCCAGGTAATAGACGCGGGCACCCATCAGCGTCCTCTCGCCGCGGCCTGGCGCCGTGTGGCCTCCGCCAGGCACCACAGCACCAAGCCATCCACATCGGCAGCAGCCAGCGAATCGGTCGCATAGCGGCCCAGTGGCTGCTTGCTGGCCAATGCGGACGGCACCCGCGCATCCTCGTGCAGCGGCTGCGGCACCAGCCGCGCCCCGTGCGCGTGCAGCCACAGCTGCATCAGATCGCGCTGCACCGGAATGACCGGGTCATAGCGGTTGGCCAGCAGCAGGCGGGTGTCATCCGGCTGGCGTTGCAGGAACACATGGCTGACCGGATCGACACAGGCCAGGCGCAGCGGCAGCGTGCAGCGCGCGTGCTGGTTGATGGCCGCAGCGTGCGCCGGCAGGCGCTGCGGCAGGTCGAACAGGATCCAGTCGAACTGGGTCTCCAGCAGCGGAATGCGTTCGGCCCAGGTGGCCGGTGCCTGCTGCAGCTGCTGTTCGATGCGCATCGCGGCCCCGGCATCGACACGACCGTAGGGCAGCACCGCCAGCCCCGCTGCGATGGCATAGGCGGCATCGCGCCAATCCGTACCGTCCAGCTGCGCGCGCGCCCAGCCGTTGTCGACATCGGCCGGCAGGCCCAGGTGCAGGCCGAGCATCTGGTCCGGGCTGCATTCGACCAGCAGCACACGCTGGCCCTGGGCGTGCAGGCCCTGGCCCAACGCGGCAAGCACCGTAGTGACGCCGGTTCCGCCATGGATGCCCTGCAGCGACAACACGGTGCTCATCGGCGTGGCTCCAGTTCGGCCAGCAACGGCCAGCGCGCCAGCGCCCGTGCACGTTCCTGCTGGGCCGAGAAGTCCACGTAGGGCAACCCTGGCATGTCCAGGCTGCGGCGCAGCAGGTCGATGTCATCCTCTTCCACGGACAATGTGACCGGCACGGCAAGAATGTCGGCAGGCATCAGCGCGCCTCCTCCGGGTAGGGGCTCCAGGTCTGGCTGCCCTGCAGCTGCAGCCAGGGCTTGCCGGCGTACTCGATGACCTTGGCGCCTTCGTTCTCCGATACCGACGGTGTCTGCGGCAGTCCCTTCAGCAGGCTGTCCCAGTTACGCTCGCTCGGCGGCGACTGGGCATTGAGCGCGTACACACGCGACACCAGCTCGGACACCGCCAGGTAGCTGCTCGGTTCGGGCACATGACGTGGGCCGCCGGCCGCCGGCGCGCCCATGCCGATCAGCTTCACGCCCACCGGCACGTGAGTGATCGATGGACTGGGAATCTCACGCATGCCCGGAATCTGCATGCGGTCGCCATGCAGGGCCGCGCCATGCTCGGGCACCACCACGATCATCGCGCGGCGGCCACTCTTCTCCACCGCATCGACGAAACCGGCCATGTCACCCAGCACCATTTCCGCACGTGCCTTGTAGTCGGCGGCATTCGAACGGCCATCGGCGCCGACGATGCGGTTGCCATCGTGCAGCGAGATCGTGTTGTAGAACAGCGCCACCTGCTGGCTGGTCCCGGCCAGCCGCTGTTTCCACCACGCCATCAGCACATCACCATCGCGGCGCAGCGGTGACTTGTCGAACGCCACCAGCGCTTTAGGAAACGCGCTGATGTCCATCGGCTGCGCCTGCAGCCCACCGTACTGGTGCAGTTCGCCGATGAAATCGTCGAAGTGGCCGTCATGGTTCATCGCCAGCTCGCTCTGGAAGCCCAGATGCTGCAGGTTCGAGAACAGCTGGCACTCGGCCGGCACCGGATCGAACAGCGCGGTGTGCGAGGTCTGGCCACAACTGGCGCGCAGCAAGCGGATCGCTGCTGGGCCGCTGTAGGCGGTTGCCGAGTTGAAGTCGTCGAACACCACGTCCATGTGGTCGAGCAGGTTGTTCTGGCGCAGCCCCACTTCATCCAGATCGCTCCATGCCAGCGAGCAGATGTTGAGGATGATGACGTCGAACGGCGCGCCGCTGCCCGGTGCGGGGAAGCTGGTCTTGAGGCTGGCCTGCTGCTGGTAGAAGCTGGCCAGCCATGCATTGAGCGTCTCGTTGTTGGCCGGCGGCAGGCCGCCACCTGAGGTGCCTCCGGTGCTGGCGGTGGCCGCGGTGGCCGCGGTGGCGGTACCCTGCCCCCAGTTCCAGCCCGCCGGCATCGGTATCGCCATCACGGCCAGGCCAAGCATGCCCAGCACGCTCAGGGTAGTGATACGCAGCCACGGCTTGAGCAGCATGTAGGCCAGCACCAGCATCACCAGCACCGCCACCATCTGCCAGTTGATGAAGCGCTGGGCCAGTTCAAGCCAATAGTCGGCCGAGAAGTCCAGCACGCCCGGCTGCACCAGCAGGCGCCGGAACGGTGGCCACCAGGTGTCCTGGTAGTACAGCGCGACGCCCACCGGTACCGCGACGACGGTGCGCGCGATGCGTGCCCAGCGCCAGCGCAGCGGAATCAGCAGCGCGCCCAGGAACAGCAGGTTGGGCAGGATCTTCAGATCCAGCGCGCCCATCCAGGCCAGTACCACCTTGGACAGGAAGTACAGGTTCCAGCCACGCAGGTCGGCCCAGGCGAAGGGAGACGCGGGTGCCATCTGCGGACTCATGCAGCCCTCCGCGGCGCACGCTGGCGTACACCGGCGCGGCGCAGATGGCGGGGCGGCAGCCAGCGCGCGACACGGCGGCGCAGCCCGCGCCACAGGGTGCCAAGCATGGCACCGAAGGGAATCATCACCAGCGCGCAAGCGACGATCAGGGTCCAGAGTTGCTGGTCGGTGGTCATGCGCGATCTCCCAGTCGCAGCGGCTTCGGGGCGGTGAAAACAGGTGCCTCCAGCGCCGGGGCCACTGCCGGCAGAACCGCGGGGGCTTCAGGCAGTACCTCGGCCTCCGGATCGCTGCTGCGGGCGTTCATCGCTGCAATGTCGTATTCGGCCAGACGCTGGTAGCCGTCGAACAGTTCGCGCCAGGGCAGACGGAACAGATTGCCCAGGGCCTGCTCGACCGCGTCACGCCGGCAACCAAACAGGAACAGGCGTACCTGCCCGCGGTAGACACAGGCCAGGTCGCCCTGCCGGCGGATGCGCAGCTGCTGCAGGGTCTGCTCCGCGCGCAGCCCGGCCACCGGCTGCAGCGCCAGCACGGCGCTTTCCACCGCGCTGCCGTCCTGGTCGATGCGTTCGCCAGCGATCTGGCGGAAGCGTGCGGCGTTGACCAGGCCACTGACCGATGGTGGCCGATGCGCACGGATCAACGGCTCCGGATCTTCAGCCAGCTGACCCTGCCAACGCTGGCGCTGCACGGTTTCCAGCAGGGTCAACAGGCGCGGCAAAGGCGTGTCGGCTGGCACCACCAGGCTGCAGCCGCACTGCATCAGCAGCCGCTCATCGGCGTAGCGCAGGCAGGGCTGCAGCTCGCGCACCACCAGTTTCAATGCGCTGCCACGTTCGCGGCGCAGGCGGTGCAGCAGGCGGGCCAGTGCATCCACCTTTGCATTCTCGTCGATGGCCAGCACCACGGTGGCCTCGCGCGCCTGCAGCGCGGCCGGCAGCAACCCGCCCCAACCGTCATACAGGCGCCAGGCCGCCGACAACGGCGGCGCACCTTCCAGTACTTCGGTCTGGGCCAGGTAGACATCGCGGTCACCGCCGCTGGCCAAACCGATCGCCGTCTCGGCGGCATCCGCCTCGGCCAGATGGCGCAGCCCACGGTTCTCCTGCTCGACGCCGAATGATCGCTGCGCCACCACACCATGGCTGTTGGACCAGTAGTGCAGCAGCAACTGCAGGGCGCCGCGATGCGGATGCAGCTGGGCCACGCCGGCACAGCTGCGGTTCAACGGCAGCAGCCGTGGCGCAAGCGTCGCCACTTCGCCATGGCAAAGCAACAGCAGCACCTGCTGCGCCTGCACGGCCCAGTCCTGCAGCTGCTGGCACCAGCGCGCCAGCCGGGCATCGTCCCAGCCGTCCAGCGCCGCCACCGGGAACTGCACCATGCTGAGCCGGGTGCGCGCCGACGCGGTGCGCGGCAGATCGCCGGTCAGCCCGCGCAGCGCCTGCTGCATGCCATGGTGCGAGCGTTGGAACAGCCGCAGGCGGGCCGGCCCCTGGTCGGCCGGCAGCAGCGCCAGCATCGATTCGGCCCCCCGCCCCAGCGTGACCAGCACGGCTTCATCCAGTGCCTCGGCCGTGGCCAGCACGCCGGCACCGAGCAGATCCGTCGGTGCGCTGCCGGCAGCCACCACCCAGTACAGGCCTCCGCTGCGCATCTCGACGAACTCGGCGGGCAATCCGGCAATGGCAAGGTGGGTCGCAGGCACGCCGGATCCTTTCATTGCCCCTCAACCGGGCGGAAAGCCCGGCAGTGGAGGCGCTGCGGTGAAAAGGAGGTCACTTTCATGACGTACATCACATTCATGTTTCTGTACGGCAATGATAGCCCTGATCTTCACGTTTGCGGGATCAAGACGCAGTCAACGCCGCCCGCGGAACGGGCGACGTGAGGCTCGAAACTCAGCAATGGAAAGCGCGTACTACTCGTACTGGATCGTGAACGTCGCCTGCCCGTTGGCGGTGCCGGCACCGACGGTGCCGGCCTGGGTCTGCACATAGCGCGCACGCAGCGGCAGGCTCATGACACTGGTACCGGTAGTGGTCGTGCCGACACTGATGGTCTGGCCGAAGCGCACCTCGCGTTCGGTGCTGCCGTCGCGCTGGACCATCTGGATGCCGATGCGGGTGGCGCTGTTGGTGGCTGCGCTCAGCTTCAGCACGCCGGGCATGTTCGAGCTGTCCTGATCGGCATCCAGGCGGATGCCGATCTTGCTCTGGTAGGCGGCCACGTTGCTGCCCTGGCAGTTCAGGCGGATCTCGAAGTCACGGTCGACCGCGCGCGAGCCGACGCCGGTGAAGGTGGTGTTGGCCACGCTGCCGAAATCGACCGCGATGTTGCGGCTGCCGGCCTGCACTTCGCAGGTCGGGCTGACCACGGTGGTGCCCGAGCCCCTGAAGGTCGAGGTCAGTACCGGGCGGCTGGGACCATCCCCATCGAAGTAATAGGTAGTGAAGCGGCCATTGGGTGCGATCACCCCCGAACCGGTCTGCGCGGCGGTCTTGATCAGCTGGATGCGGAACTGGCCACCGATCAGCGAGATGGTGGAGTTGGCACCGAAGTTGATGGAATGCGGGTAGTAGGTCTGGATCGCGCCGGAGTCGCGGAACAGTCGGATACCCACGCCAGCAACACCGGTCTCGTAGACGTTGGCAAAGCCGGCCACTGGCCGCTTCTGCGGGGCATTGACATACTCGCCGGTCGAGCTGCCGCCATACCAATAGTCGCAGCGGGCGACGCTGTTCTGCTGGTTGATCGGCACGCTGATTTCCTTGATCACGCCACCCACCGGGGTGCTGGGCAGAATCACGATCTGGCCCATGTCCATCTGCACATCCTGGGCAACGAAACCGTTGATCTGGATGCGGCAGGCCGCGCTGGCCTGCTGCGCCATCAACACACTGCCCAGCAGTGCCATTGCGGCCAGCACTTTGCGACCACGGGAAGAAATCATCGGCATGCTGCCTCCAGCGGGATGAAGCCGGTCCTGGACGCATCGGCGTCCGCCGGAACCTGGTAATCGACGGTGCAGCGCTGGTCGGCACCTGCGCCCCACTCCACCAACAGGCGGCCCTGGGTCTGCTCGCTGCGCACATACAGGCGGCCGCCCTGACTGACCATGCCCACCGGCTGGCCCTGCTCGTCCTTGACCTGTGCACCGAACGGCATGGTGCGGCCATCAGGGTTGCGTACCTGGATCAGCAGCGCGTTGCCCTTGCGGGTATCGAAGCGCAGGTAGCTGATGGCACCGGCGAACGGCGCGATCGCCTGGCTGGTGCTCTCCAGTTCGACGTCGTGGGCCATGCCCTGCGGGTCGAGGGTGACGGTGTTGAGGCGGTACGGCGACACGTACGGGACCACCGCGTAGCCGCGGCCATCGACACGCAGGCCCGGGGCGTTGCTGACGATGGCATCGCGTGCACCCGGCGCTTCCACCAGCACCATGGTGTCGCCACGTTGCGGGGTGAAGGTGAAGCCGCCCGGATGCACGACCACGCTGCCGTTGGCACCGACCGAGGCCTGGCGGAAATCACGCGAGTGGCTGTAGGTGGCGTTCAACGCGGAGTAGCGGCTGCGGTATTCGACGTTGCCGACCGCGGTGGTGCCACCCTCGCGCGAGTCGGACAGGGCTGCGCCATAGCTGAAGTTGTTGTCGACGCCGGCCGAACCGGTGATGCCGACGCGGCTGTTGTCGTAGCCACCGCGGTCGCGCACGCCGAGGTCGGCGCTGAACGACACCGGGTGGGTGCCACGGCCCAGCGGCACGCTCATCGACAGCAGGTACTGGGTATCGGAACGGCCCAGTACGCCCTCTTCGGTGCGCAGCGCCGAGAAGCCATAGTTCACCGAGCGCCAGGCATTGTTGTAGCCGACCTGGTACTGCTTGGAGGTGCCGGGGCGATCGTAGAAGTCGCGCACCGAACCGGTCAGGTACAGCGCGCCGCCGCGACGACCCAGCGGCTGGTTCAGCGTCACCTGGAACTGGCTGCGCTGGCGGCCGCGGGTGGTCGGATCGATGCCACGCTTGTCCGAATCACGACCGTACAGTGCGTCCTGCAGGCTGTAGAAGCCCTCGGTCGAGTAACGGTAGGCGGCCAGGGTCAGGTTGGTCCCGGTCTCGCCGATCATGTTGCTGTAGCTCAGGCGCACACTGGCACCGGTGTGGTTGCCGTAGTGGTCGAACGAGGTACGCGCATGGGTGACGTCGGCGGCGAACGCGCCGACCGGCGTGGACAGGCCGACGCCGTACAGCAGCGACAGGTAGCCATCACTCAGTGCACTGCCGCCGTACAGGGTCAGTTGGTTGCCGATACCGCGCTGGTAGGTGCCCTGCACCAGCCACGGCTCATCGGCCAGCAGCTTGTTGCGCACCTGGCCGGCGGTCAGCGAGTAACGCGACACGCCTTCGCGCAGCATCTGCGGCACCGAACCGAACGGCACCTTGAACTCGCGGCGACGGCCATCGGCCTCGATCACGCTTACTTCCAGGTCGCCGCCATAGCCGGTCGGATAAAGATCGTCGATGACGAAGCTGCCCGGCGATACGGTCGAGGAATAGATCAGCTGCTGGTTCTGGCGCACTTCGATGCGCGCGTTGGTCTCGGCGATGCCGCGCACGACCGGCGCGTAACCGCGCAGCGAATCGGGCAGCATGCGGTCGTCGCTGGCCAGGCTGGCACCGCGGTAACCGATCGAATCGAACAGCTCGCCGGTGGTGTAGGCCTCACCGATGGTGAGCATGCCGCGCACCTGCGGGATGCCGCGCTGGGCGTAGGTCGCGATGCTCTGCCAATGACGGCCGTCGCCCTCGGACCAGGTCAGGTTCGAATCGTGTCGGAACTGCCACCCGCCCAGGTTGAGGCCAGCGTTGAGGCCCAGGTAGGCACTGCGGTTGCGTTGGCCGCCTTCGACGCGGCTGTCGCTGTCGATGGCATTGAAGCTGTAGCCGACGAAGCCGGCATTGATACCACGGTCCCACAGTGCCGGGTTGACGTAGCCACGCGCCTCGCGGCGCAGGAACACCTGCGGGATGCTGAGGTCGTAGCGCAGGTTGCCGCTGTCGTAGACACCATAGGCATTGGCCATGCGCTGCTGGACCGGCACGCAGCTGGTCGTGTCGGTCGGCACGGACGGGTCCTGCTGCAGCAGCACGGCCTCGCTGTCCACGCCCATTTCTTCCAGCATCGGCAGCGGCAGGCAGGCGTCGACGCGGCCCTGCGCATCGGCCTTGAACTGCAGGTCGCGGCGGCCCTGCCAGGCTCCGTTGACGTAGACGTCGACACGGTAGTTGCCGGCCACCATCGGGTTGCCGTTACTGAAGGCCGCCAGATCGACCTGCTTGGCCTGGCCAGACAGGAAGCTGGAGTTGAACTGGGCCGATTCCGGGGCACGCGCATTGGCCGCACCACTCTGCGCCATCAGCGCCTGTTCGCCGAGATTGGCCGGAGCAGCCAGCGCCCATCCTGGGCAGGCCACGCCAGCAACCAGCAGGCAAAGCGCCTGATGGATCGACAATGTCAATCTGTTTCCGATCACACTGACATTCCTTCAGTTCGCCGCACGGCGGCGGTGGCGGGATGCGCGGGCCGTGGGCCAGCGCGGCGCGTTCAGCCCCCGGTGCTGCCGAGGCGGATCGTGTGTTCCACCCGGCCGCCGTAGTCGTTGATGGTGATGAAGCGGACCTGGTCGGTGCCCGCCGGTGCGGCGAACTCCAGGCTCTGCTTCGGCGCGACCATTGCGCCCTTGTCCTCGACAGCCTTTTCAGTGCTGCCGGTGACGGCATGCACTTCGGCCAGGGTGACGTGGAAGGGGCTTGGGTTTTCCACCCGCAGGCGGTCGCCCGAACGGGTCCAGCGCAGCGCTGCCGGCGCGTCGTTGGCGACGCCCTTCAGGCCCTGCGGCCGGTAGAAAAGCTTCAGGCGCGAACGGAACGCGACCTGCAGGTAGTTCTGGTCGCCACTGTCGGCGTTGTCCGGCGACGGCGGCACGTCCAGTACGTTGAGCCAGAACACCGACTCGCGGTCGGTCGGCAGCTGCGCGCCGGAGAAGATCACGCGCAGCGCCTGGCTGCGGCCCGGTTCGACGCGCGCGATCGGCGGCGTCAGTACGAACGGGGCGTCGCTGGTATCGGCGGTCTGGTTGGCGTCGCCACTGTCGATCCAGGCCTGGACCAGGGCGGGCGAGTCGCCGACGTTGTCGACCTGCACAGTGACTTCGCGCGCCTGCGCCGGGTAGATCACCCGCGTGCCATTGACCACCACGCCGGCCAGAGCGTTCTGGCAGAAGGGCAGCGTGAACGCTGCCAGCAGCAGCGCCCGGGGAAAGAATGCTTTCATCGGAAGTACTACGCTCGAGGTATGGGGCCAGAGGCCGCGAGGCACTGGCCGGCGCGTACGCCGGCCAGTGCGGGTACGGCTGCGATCAGTTGTAGATGATCGTGTACTTGACGCTGCTGGTGACGTCGCCCGGGGTGGCGGCGGCAGTGGCGTAGTACTCGGCGTAGTAGTTCAGGTCGGCCGAGCCGTCGGTGCCGACGGTGACCCACTGCGAGTTGGTCTGGGCCTGGCCAGCGCCTGCAGCCTTGATCGGCAGGACCTGGTTGTTCGAGCCCAGCAGCTGCAGCTGCACGTTGGTGGCAGCGTTGGCCGAGGCCTGGTTCAGCAGGCGGCCGGTGTTGAAGTCAACGGTCGAACCCGGCTCGAAGTAGGTAGCGACGTTGCCGGCGCTGCACTTGGTCAGGTTGATCGCGAACGGGGTACGGCCCGCAACGTTGCCGGCGGCGGCCAGCGTGTTCTTCGACACGGTCGGCAGGTTGACGGCGAAGTCCTTGCCGCCCGGGGTCGAGATGGTGCAGGTCTTGTCGGTCACCTTGCCGGTGAAGGTGATGGTGCCGTCGGCGGCGTTGGCGGCCAGCGGAGCGGCGGCCACCATCAGAGCGGCGATGAGGTTGATCTTGTGCATTCGCTTTTACCTAACCCTACTGAAGAGATGGAAGTAGAGGAGGAAGCAAGGAGCACTGCCGGGCGAACAAGACCCATCCTTGCGTCTCACCTGTGGCCGGATTCGGACATACGTTCCCCTGAATCCGTGACGCAAGTATATGCACAAGTGTGATGAAAGTCTCATTATTTTTCTGAACGCCAATTCATTGACGCTATAAATGTGACGTGCTATGCGAAATGATGGCCTCAAGGTGCGGAGATTTGACGGTCGCCGGATCAGGTCGGAAACGACCTTGGATGACGCCTCGGGTGGCGCGTTCGGCATGCACGGAAACAGGCCTTTTTCAGGTGGAAATCGGCTTCTTTGATGCGCATCACTCTTTCTTGGTGATGGGCCTAGCAGATTCGGAATCGTCCTATTAAAGGCTGATCGAAGCTGTCGCTAACTAGGACACACCGAACCAGAGAACGTGCCATGAGAACCTCCCTTCTGCTGTGCGTGGCCCTGATGTCCATCAGTGCCGTGGCCCAGGCCAGCAGCGGCAGCATCCGCTTCAGCGGCCGCATCGTCGAACCGGGCTGCACGACCAACCTGTCCCAGGGCGAGCTGAGCCTGGCGGCCTGCCCGCCATCGGCCAAGGGCTCGACGGTGGCTGTGACGGCGCTGGCCGATGGCCAGGCCGCAACGCTGCGCGATGGCAAGCGCCAGGGGCAGAAGCTGTCGGTGTCGGCCAGCGCGATGCGCGCCGGCGATATCGCCTTCTCCGAGCGCTACAGCGTGCAGGCCTCGAAGCAGCAGCCGTTGCAGGGCGCCTACCTGGTCGTTGTCGACTACCTGTAAGCAGCCCTGAAGGTCGGCGCGGTTACGCCGGCTGCGGCAACTCGAAGACCTGGCGCAGGTAAGCCAGGTAACCGGGGTCGTCGCACATGCTCTTGCCCGGCGAATCGCTGAGCTTGGCCACCGGCTGGCCGTTGCAGCGGACCATCTTGATGACGATGTTGAGCGGCGTCGGACCCAGATCATTGGTCAGGTGGGTGCCGACGCCGAACGCGACCTGGCAGCGGCCACGGAAGTAGTCGTACAGGCGCATGACCTTGGCGATGTCCAGGCCGTCGCTGAAGACCAGGACCTTGCTGCGCGGGTCGACCCGGCGCTGCTGGAAGTGCGCCAGCATGCGGTCGCCCCAGTCGAACGGATCGCCGGAGTCATGGCGGACGCCGTCGAACAGCTTGCAGAAGTACATGTCGAAGTCGCGCAGGAACGCGTCCAGGCCGACCACGTCGGACAGCGCGATCCCCAGGTCGCCACGGTACTCGCGCGCCCACGATTCCAGTGCCGCCACCTGCGAATCGCGCAGCCGAGGGCCCAGCGCCTGGAACGCCTGCAGGTACTCGTGCGCCATCGTGCCGTGCGGGGTCATGCCGTAGAGGCGGGCGAAGTGCACGTTGCTGGTGCCCACCAACTGCGGGCCCAGCGCATCGCGCAGCAGCGGCAGCAGGCGCGCATGCCAGTCGCGCGAGTAACGCCGGCGGCTGCCGTAGTCGGCAATGCGGCACTGTTCGAAACCGGGGGTATCGCGCAGCAGTGCCGCCTTGGCCTGCAGGCGGCGCTCGCCTTCGGCGAAGTCAGGCGTGGTGGTGTTGCGGAACCAGACTTCGTTGATGATCGCCAGCAGCGGCACTTCGAACAGGATGGTGTGCAGCCACGGGCCGGTGATGTCGAGTTCGATCTCGCCCGGCACGGTTTTCGAGGCACGCAACTGGATGTACTTGCGGTCCAGGTGGAACAGACCGAGGAAATCGGCGAAGTCCGGCTTCACGAAGCGCAGGCCACGCATGTAGTCCAGTTCCGCGTCACTGAAGCGCAGGCTGCACAGGTGGTTGATCTCTTCGTCGATCTGGTCGATGTAACGGGCCAGGTCGATGCCGGGGGTGCGGCACTTGAACCGGTACTGCACCTGCGCGCCGGGGTGCTGGTGGAGCACCGCCTGCATCATGGTGAACTTGTACAGGTCGGTGTCGAGCAGGGACTGGATGATAGGCATGGGGCGGATTATGCGCCCGGACGGGTGAACCGGGGGCGCCGCCCGTGGATCCACACCCTGCATGGATGCCCCTATCCATGCAGCCGAGCGCGGGCTCGGCTCTACAGGGACCGGCGCAACAGGCGCGGCACCAGCATCACAGCGTGGGCCCAGATCGCGCCCCACACCGCCACCCGCACCGGCAGCGAACGCTGCTTCGCTTCGAACTTCTGGAAATAGCGCCACAGGCCCTTGTGTTTGTGCCATTCAACGAAGAACGGCCGTGAGCGGCTGGAGACACCGCGCACATGGGTGACCTGCAGGTCGTTGGCGATCGCCACCACCGCGCCAGCCTCACGTGCGCGCCGGCACAAGTCCAGGTCTTCGGCGTGCAGGCGATAGCCGGCGTCCCAGCCACCGATGCGGTCGAACAGCGCACGCGGCATCAGCAGCAGCGCGCCAGACAACGCCGGCACCCGCTGCAACGCCTGCTGCGGATCGCGCGGGACCGACAGCTTCGAGCCTTTGCCGGGCGAACGCAGCATCAACAGGAAATCCGGATCACGACGGCGCACGGCCTCGTCGGCATGGCCATGCTCGTCCAGCTGTTCGACACCCAGCAGGCAATCCCCCAACCGTTCGGCACGACTGCGCAGCTCGGCCAGAGTATCGGGCTCAACCATCAGGTCCGGGTTGATGAAGGCCAGCCACGGGCTGTGCGAATCGGCCACCCCCTGATTGTTTGCGGCGGCAAAGCCGGGATTGTCCGGATTGCCGACAAAACGCACGCGCGGGTCGTGGCTGGCATGGCGCTGCACGATATCCAGCGTGCCATCCATCGAGCCGTTGTCGATCACCCGGATTTCGGCCACGTCCCGCGCCTGGCGCAGGCGCGAGAGACAGGCATCGATGGTGCTGCCGCTCTGGTAGGTGACGACGATGGCGGCGATGGCAACATTCAAACGGATGGCTCCGGCGCGGAAGGAACGAACAGGTCGCCCTGTTCCTTCGGCATTATCGCCTGCCGCATGCGCTGCTGCAGGTCGGCACGCAGCCCGTGCAGCGGGTCGTGCATCAGGAAGTCCGCCAACCGAGGCACCCAGCCCGGCCAGCGCGCGGCCAGCGCTTCAAGATCGCCGTCACGGCTGACCGCCTCCCCCGCCCGGCTGACGAAGGCGGTCTCGCACAGCACGTTGCGCCAGCCCAGGCCGGCCATGCGCAGGCTCAGGTCCACCAGCGCCGCATTCCAGCCGGCGTAGCTGTCCACGTCCAGGCCGCCGGCGCGACGGCGCGCATTGCCACGCACCAGCACCGCATGGGTGACTGCGGACGGCAGCTCGGGGTGCAGGGTTGGCAATGTGGCACAGGTATGCGCCAGCAGGGCCGGATCATGGGGTTCGGGATTGATTTCGCCCAGCCGTGGCCACGCAGCGGTCTCGCCGGCATTGCACCACGGGGTTGCGGTGGCGATGGCGGCATCGCGGGCGAAGGTGTCCTGCAGCTGCTGCAGCCAGCCCGGCGCGGGCACGCTGTCCGGTGCCAGCACCGCCACGTCCATGCCATCGCAGGCGCGCAACATCTCGTCCAGGTGGGCCACCTCGCCCAGCGGCCGCGCGCGGCGGGTGTACTCGGCCTGCAGTGGCGTATGCGCCAACCAATGTTCCACCACCGCCTGCGCGCGCGGCCCGGTCTGCGCATCGTCGGCCAACCAGACCGCGGTGCCCGGCGCGGTGCCGGCATCCAGTGCGGCCAGGCAGCGGTCGAGCGCGGCATCGTCCACGCACAGCGGCAACAACACGATCGCCCCCATCCCGCCTCCGTGGTTGTCGGTAGCCACAGCCTAGCACCGGGAGGGTATCGGCCGGGTTGCACCCGGCACCCGCTTCAGGCCAGAGCCGAAGCCGAAGCAACAGCAGAAGCCGGCTATCCGTGGGATGGCGGGGTGGGTCCGGTTGCGGGGGACGCTGCAAGTCCCCCTTCCGGGGCCCGGCCCAGCCGCTGGCGGCTGTGCGTTCGGGCGCTTGCGAAGCAGTGCTTCGCAAGCAAAGCGCCCTCACCCATGTAAGCTCGGTCGCCGCATCCATGCGGCTCACGC